>JAIUOJ010000252.1 GCA_020161335.1 Pseudomonadota bacterium | reverse complement strand
GGTGCCCTGCGGCGGCACGCAGCCGGCCGCGGGCAGGTGCTCGCGCAGCGCCTGCGCCAGCAGGTCCCGGTTGCGCCCGAGGTAGGCGCGCACGTGGTCGAGCCAGGGCGCACCGTCGCGCCAGGCGGCCAGGCTGGCGATCATGCCCAGGGCCGAGGCGCCATGACCGGCCAGCAGCGCCATGCGCCGCCAGCGGGCGAGGTCGCCGTCGTTGTCGAAGACGAGTTGCGCGCACTTGAGGCCAGCCAGGTTCCAGCCCTTCGACGCCGACACCGCGGTGATCGCGTGCGCCCGCGCGGCCGCCGACACCGAGGCATACGGCACGTGGCGATGGCCGGGCAGGACCAGCGGCGCATGGATTTCATCGGCGAATACGCGCGCGCCGTGGTGGTCGACCAGGGCCGCCAGCGCGCGCAGTTCGTCGGCGTCGAACACGCGCCCGGTCGGGTTCTGCGGATTGCACAGCAGCACCAGGCCCGCGCCGGACCGCAGCGCATCGCCGATGGCGTCGAGGTCCATGCGCCAGGCGCCGTCGTGCAGCACCTGCGGCACTTCGATCACCGGATACCCGTGCAGTTCGAGCAGCGGCCGGAACGGCATGTAGGCCGGGGTCGGCAGCACCACCGGCGTCTTGCCGCCGACGAAGTGGGCGAGCACCACTTCCAGCGCGCCGAGCACGTCGCCCACGGCGTGGATGCGCTCCGGCGCCACGTCCCAGCCGTGGCGCGAGGCCTGCCACTGCGCGCAGGCTTCGGCGAGGTCGCGCGCAAGCGCCGGCGGGGGATAGCCCGTGCGTCCGCCGGCGATCGCCTGCTGCAGCGCGCGTGCCACCGGCGGCGCGGTGCCGAAGTCCATCTCTGCGACGAAGGCGCCGATGCAGCCCGGGAACGCGGTCCACTTCAGGCCGCCACCGGCGCGCAGCCGGGCTTCGTCCAGCAGGTCGTAGTCGGGCAGGGCGTCGGTGGGGTCCACGGCGCGATTGTAGGCGTGGACCCGAGTGCTACGCGTCGTCGGCGCGGAAGGCGTCGCGCAGCCAGCGGAGTTGCGGCCGGGCGGGATCGCCGCTGGCATCGACCACGTCGAAACGGCAGGGCGCATCGCGGTATTCGCGGTGGGACGCGAGGAACTGTTGCGCGGCCAGCACCAGCCGCCGGCGCTTGCCGGCATCCACCGAGGCGAAGCCGCCACCGAATGCGTCGCTGCGGCGATAGCGCACCTCGACGAACACCAGCGTGTCACCGTCGCGCATCACCAGGTCGAGTTCACCGTGGCGCGCCTGCGCGTTCATCGCCAGCGCCTGCAGTCCCGCCGCGACGAGATGGTCGCGCGCGGCGGCTTCGACCCGCGCCCCGCGCGCCCGCGCGTCGGTCAACCGCCCCGGCCCGCCAGCGGCACGACCACGCCGTTGCTGAAGGTGGCCCATGCCGGCACGCGGACCACGTTGCCCGCGGCGTCCAGGCGCAGCGTGCCGGTGGCGCCCTGCAGGCTCGCGTCGGGATGGTCGGCGAGGTATTGCAGGTAGCCGCTCAGCAGCCAGGCGTCATGGCCGAAGGCGAACAGGCGCGCCGCCGGGCCGCGCGCGGTCGGCAGGTCGCGGCCGAGCGTCGCCGCCGACGGCAGGGTGGACAGGCCGCCGGTGGTCCAGGTCTCCGCGGCGAAGGCGATGCCGTCCAGCGCGCGGTCTTCCTCGGCCTTGCCCGTGCCGGCGGACAGCTGCGAGGTGGCCACGCGCAGCTTGTCGCCCAGGCCCGCGGCGAACAGCTGCGGCACCACCAGCCGCGCCTGGTTGCCGCGCAGTGCGATCAGCAGCGCGTCCACGCCGCCGTCCTGCGTGGCCGCCGAACGCAGTGCCGTGGACTGGTCGGCGGGCTTGTCGCCGACGATCGCCAGGGTGGCGGCGACGGTACCGCCATCGGCCTCCAGGCGCGTGCGGAACGCGGCCACGGCGCGCTGCGCGTGGTCGTCGCCGTTGCTCAGCACCAGCACCCGGCGCACGTTGCGCGCGCGCAGGTACTCCGCCGCGGCGACGCCTTCGTCCTCCGGCGCGAGGGAGAAGTCCCCGGCGTTGCCGGGCGGCGCGGCATTGCCGCGGTTGAGCGCGAGCAGCGGCGCGCCCTGGCTGCCCTGGAACAGCGCGGACACCTCTTCGCGGCCCAGCGGGCCCACGATCTGGTCGGCGCCTTCGGCCAGCGCACGGTCGCGCGCGGCGACGGCGCCCGCCGGCGTGCCCAGGGTGTCGTAGAACACCAGGTCCGGCCGCGTCCGGCGCTCGGCGTAATAGGCGGCCAGCAGGCCATCGCGCACCGGCGAGGCAGCGGTGGCCAGTTGCCCGCTCATCGGCAGCAGCACCGCCAGCTTGAGCGGCGGGCGATAGCCGTCGCGGTCGGCGGCGGGGCGCGCGGGATCGAACCGCCAGTGGGCGTTGGCCACCGGCGCCGGCGCGGATGCGCCGGCGTCGGCGGGCCCGGACACCTTCACCGTCGCGCAGCCGGCCAGCAGCACCAGCAGGG
>JAIUOJ010000251.1 GCA_020161335.1 Pseudomonadota bacterium | reverse complement strand
TCGCCGCCTTCGAAACCAACGCGCTGACCGGGCAGAGCATCGTCGTCAGCCACGGCTGGTTCATGCAGTAAGGCCATGGCGACCGACGTCGACGCCGTCTGCGCGCATGTCCGCCGCTACCCCACCGTCGCCCTGGTGCTGCAGGGCGGCGGCGCGCTCGGCGGCTACCAGTGCGGCGTGTACGAGAAGCTGCACGACACCGGGATCGCCCCGAACTGGATCGCGGGCATCTCGATCGGCGCGATCAATGCCGCGATCCTGGCCGGCAACGCGCCCGAGGACCGGGTCGCGCAGTTGCGCGCGTTCTGGGACACGATCTCCGACCCGCCCGATGGCCTGGGCCTGCCCGCGGTGGCGGTGCGCGCGCTGCTCGCGGGACTGCCCGAGCATGGCGAACTGCTGTCGTGGGCGCGCAACCTGAGCGGGTTCGGCGCACTGGCCTATGGCCAGCGCGGCTTCTTCCTCGCGCGGCCGCTGTCGCCGTTCCTGTTCTCCGACGGCAGCGACGCCGCCACCAGCTTCTACGACACCTCGCCGCTGCGCGAGACCCTGCTGCGCTTCGTCGACTTCGACCGCATCAACCGCGACCGCAGCGTGCGCCTGACCGTGGGCGCGACCAACGTCGAACGCGGCAACTTCCGCTATTTCGACAGCGCGCTCGAGCCGATCCGGGTCGAGCACATCCTCGCCTCGGGCGCGCTGCCGCCGGCGTTCCCCGCGGTCGAGATCGACGGCGAGCCGTACTGGGACGGTGGCATCGTGTCCAACACGCCGCTGGAATACATCCTCGACTGCCGTCCGCACGAGGACACGCTGGTGTTCCAGGTCGACCTGTGGAGCGCGCGCGGCCCGCGCCCGCGCACGATGATGGACGTGCTGGAGCGGATCAAGGACATCCGCTTCTCCAGCCGCACCCGCCACGGCACGCAGATGGTGGAAGTGGCGCAGAAGCTGCGCACCTCGCTCAAGGAACTGATCGAGCGCCTGCCCGAGCGCAGCCTGCCGCCGCACCTGGAGGAGGCGCTGTCGCCCTACCTCGACGACCGCGTGTTCAACATCATCCACCTGATCTACCAGGCCAAGCCGCACGAGCAGCAGAACAAGGACTACGCCTTCGGCGCCATCCCGCTGCGCGAGCACTGGGACAGCGGGCTGCGCGACATGGCGCGCACCCTGCAGCGACCCGAGTACTTCCAGCGCCCGGACCGCGCGATCGGCGTGGCCACCCACGACGTGCACCGCGCGCCGCGGCGGCGCGAGGGCTGAGGCGGAGGCGCTGCGCGCAGTCCGCGCGCAGCGCTCAGAACGGCTTGGCCAGGACCAGCCAGATCACTCCGAGCAGGACGAACACCGGCACTTCATTGAACACGCGCAATGCTTTCGACGAGGGCAGCGCGCGGCCCTTGTCGAGCCCCTTCAGCCAACGGCCGGCGACGATGAAGTGCGCCAGCAGCAGCGCGACCAGCGCCAGCTTGGCGTGCAGCCAGCCGCCGCGCGCGCCGACCATCGTCGGATAGTCGGGAATGAACCGGTAGCCGAGCCACAGCACCAGCCCGAGCACGAACGCGACACCGAACATCACGTGCCCGAAGCGGTACAGCCGCTGCCCCATCAGCACCAGCCGCGCGCGCACCGCGGGCTGCTCGCCCACCTCGACCAGGTTGACCAGGATCCGCGGCAGGTAGAACGCGGCGGCGACCCACGCCATCACGAACAGCAGGTGCGCGGACTTGGTCCACAGGTAGGCGGTCATGCAGTGTCTCCGGCTGGCACGCTTCGACGGCATCGGGCGCGCGCTATTGTAGCGTCCCGCCCCCACGCGCCGCGCCGATGAGCAAACGCTACGACCGCCGATACTTCGACACCTGGTACCGCAGCCGCGGCATCGGGGGTCGCCAGCGGCTGGCGCGCAAGGTCGCGCTGGCGGTCGCCGCCGCCGAGTACCACCTGGAACGACCGATCCGCAGCGTGCTCGACATCGGCTGCGGCGAAGGCGCGTGGCGCGCGCCCCTGCTCAAACTGCGCCCGAAGCTGCGCTACCTCGGCTTCGACAGCAGCGAGTATGCGATCGCGCGCTACGGCGCGCGGCGCAACCTGCACCTTGCGCGCTTCTCCGATTTCGCCGCGCTGCGCCCCTGCCCGCCGGCTGACCTGCTGGTGTGCAGCGACGTGCTGCACTACCTGCCGGTGGCGGAGATCGATCGCGGCCTGCCGGGCCTGGCCGAGCTGTGCGGCGGCGTTGCCTTCCTGGAGTGCTTCGCGCGCGAGGACGAGACGGAAGGCGACGACGCCGGCTTCTTCGGCCGACCGGCCGCGTTCTACCGCAAGCGGTTCACCGCGGCCGGGTTCCGCCAGGTGGGGTCGCACTGCTGGCTGTCGCCGGCGCTGGTCGCCGGCGCGGCGGCGCTGGAACTGGCGCCCTGAGCCGCCCCGGCATGCGCCTGGCCGCCCGCGCGCCCGGCCGGGCGCGTCGGACCCCCGCCCGCGCGGGATGGGGTATGCTGCGTTGCAGCAGCCGCCGACCGTGACGCC
>JAIUOJ010000250.1 GCA_020161335.1 Pseudomonadota bacterium | reverse complement strand
GCGCACCTCAACGACGACCGCGAGCTCGACACGATCTACCTGGCGCAGGGCGAGGACGCCTATCGCATCGGCGTGATCCTCGCCTACCGCAGCGACGGTGCGTTCGTGCACGACGCCCTGCATCCGCTGGTGCTTCCGGACCTGCATGGCGGCCCGCCGACGCTGCAGTTGCGCAAGGACGTGCTGGTCGTGCGCGACGCGTCCGGCGGGAGCACGGCCACCGAGGCCACGCGCCGCTACCGCTACGACCCCAACGAACACGAGATGCTGCTGATCGGACTGGACGCGCACCGTTACAGCCGCACGCAGGCGCACGACAGCCTCAAGCTCAGCTGGAACCTGCTGACCGGCGCGCACGTGGTGGAGCGCGGCAAGGTGGTGCCGGACGACGCGCCGGGAGACGCGGCCTACCTGTACGGCCCGCCGGAACGGACGCTGCGCAAGTCGCAGCCGGTGTGGATGGTGCACACGCCGGATCCGGATGACCTGCTGGATGCGGAGCTCGTACCGGCGGACGAGGACCGCGACTGATCCGGGGCGCAATGCCCGCTCAGCCGTAGCCCACCTCGACGATGACGTAGCTGCGGCGTCCGCCGGGCAATTCCACCTCGAACGCGTCGTCGACCCGCTTCCTGAGCATGGCGCGCGCCAGCGGTGAGTCGATGCTGATCCAGCCGCGCCTGGCATCGGTCTCGTCCGGGCCGACGATGCGGTAGCGCGCGCTCTCGCCGGACACGGCGTCCTCGACCTCCACGTGGGCACCGAAGAACACCGCGTCCGGGTCGGATGGCGTGGTGTCGACCACGCGCAGGGTTTCCAGTCGTTTGCTCAGGTAGCGCACGCGCCGGTCGATCTCGCCGAGCTGCTTCTTGCGATAGGTGTACTCGGCGTTCTCGGAGCGGTCGCCCTCGGCCGCGGCGGCGGCGAGCGCGCGCACCACCTCGGGGCGCTTCACCCGCCACAACGCGTCGAGTTCGGCCTTCAGCCGCGCGTGGCCCTCCGGCGTGACCAGCGCGGTGCTCTTTTCGGCGGGCGGTAGCCAGCGGCCCATGCGGCGCGCGTGGCCTCAGCCGCGGCGCAGGCTGTAGTTCAGCGCGCTTTCGATCGGCTTGCCTTCGGTGTCGAGCAGGCGGATCTCGTCCTTCGACACGATCTCGAAGTGGCGGTCGTCCGCGTCCTTGCGGTCCGGATCGAGCAGCAGGTGCTTGCCGTCGGCGTCGATGGTCCAGGTGCCGGCGCTGTTGATCGGCGCGCCACGTTCCTGGTAGGTCTCGCGCAACTTGAAGGTGCCGTCGGCGTGGATCTCGACGAGGGTGTCGATGCCGGGGCAGTCGGCGCAGGGCAGGGTGCCGGCGAAGCTGCCGGCGAAGGCCTTGCGATCGAAGTTGGCCGGATCCGCCGGCGCATGGTGGACCACGGCGCTGGCATCGGTGCCGGCAACGGTGGCCTCCGGCGCGGCGGCCGGGGCGACGTCCGCGGGCGCGGCGTCGGTGGCGGACGGCGCTGGGGCGGGCTTGCAGGCGGCCAGGGCGAGGGCCAGCGGGAGCAGGAGGAAGCCGGAGGCGAGGCGATGGTGCATGGCGGGTGTCCTGTCGTGCGGAAAAGGGAGGGGGCGAGTCTGCCGGCGCGGCGCTGAACGCGTCGTGCGCCCGCGCGGGCCTTACTTCAGGATGCCGCCGAGCAGTCCTCGCACGATGCGGTTGGTGATGGTGCGCGCCGCCTGCTTGCCGGCGGCCTGGACCACGCCCTGGCGACGCTTGGTGCCGAACAGCCATTCGTTGACCGCCTTGCCCATGCCGCCTTCCTCTTCCGCCGGTGCATCCTTCGCGGTCTTCGCTGCCGGTGCGCCCGCCTGCGTGGTCGCGTCCTGCGCGCGCCTGGCCAGCAGCTCGGCCGCGGATTCGCGGTTGATCGCCTTGTCGTACCTGCCGCCCACCGGGCTGCCGGCACGCACCTGCGCGCGCTCGGCCTCGGTGATCGCGCCCATGCGGCAGCGCGGTGGCGAGACCAGCGTGTACTCGACCGGCATCGGCACGCCCTTGTCCTGCAGCGTGGACACCAGCGCCTCGCCGGTGCCCAGCCTGGACAGCGTCGCGGCGACGTCGAGGTTCGGGTTCGAGACGAAGGTTTCCGCGGCGGTCTTCACCGCCTTCTGGTCGCGCGGGGTGAACGCGCGCAGGGCGTGCTGGAAGCGGTTGCCGAGCTGGCCAAGGATGTTCGGCGGCACGTCGTCCGGGAACTGCGAGCAGAAGTACACGCCCACGCCCTTGGAGCGGATCAGCCGCACCACCTGTTCGATGCGCTGCTGCAGCGCCGCCGGTGCGTCGTCGAACAGCAGGTGCGCCTCGTCGAAGATGAAGACGAGTTTCGGCTTGTCGAGGTCGCCGACTTCCGGCAGCGTCTCGAACAGCTCCGACAGCAGCCACAGCAGGAAGCTGGCGTACAGGCGCGGTTTGAGGATCAACTGGTCGGCGGCGAGGATGCCGATGACGCCGCGACCATTGGTGTTCGTGCGCATCAGGTCGGCCAGTTCCAGCGCCGGCTCGCCGAAGAACTGCTG
>JAIUOJ010000249.1 GCA_020161335.1 Pseudomonadota bacterium | reverse complement strand
CAGACAGGCCGATCCGCGTGCCGACGCGGTGGCGCAGGCCGTCCAGATCGGGCACGCCGGTGCGGTCGGCGCGATGGCGGAACGCGAGGCCGAGCTGCACCCCACGCGGATTGCGCGTGGCCCAGCCGATGTAGCCAGGCGCGAGCCTGCGGTCGATGAAGCAGTGCAGGTGGCCAGGCTCGCGCAGGTCAACGCCTTCGAACTCGTGCTCGACGCCGTACAGGAAATCGCGCACGCGGCCGAGGCCGGCGCGCATCGCCACCCGCGACTTGGCGCCGTCAGCGCCGACCAGCCAGCGGCAGGTGCCCAGCCCGTCCACCTGCCAGCCGCCATCGATGCGCGTGGCGTCGGTGAACGGCTGCATCAGGCGCAGCTCGGCGCCGGCGGCTTCGAGTTCGCCGGCCAGCCAGCGCATCACGCCGGGGGTGTCGGTGGTGAGGAAGTAATAGTCGGGCGAGCGCAGGGCAACGCTGCGCAGCCCGGGCGCATACAGGCGCACGCCGTCCACCCGGTGCACCAGCGGCGCGGGCAGGCCCGCCAGCGCCGTGCCTTCTGCGGCTTCGCGCACGATGATGCCGGTGGTGTGCAGCTTGATCCCGGGATCGCGCTTGCGTTCGAGCACGCACACGCGCAATC
Source organism: Pseudomonadota bacterium (assembly GCA_020161335.1). Classification (GTDB taxonomy): domain Bacteria; phylum Pseudomonadota; class Gammaproteobacteria; order Xanthomonadales; family Xanthomonadaceae; genus Luteimonas. The sequence continues at coordinate 1,950 of JAIUOJ010000249.1, read as the reverse complement.
CGGCGCGGCGTGCCGCCAGCGCGCAAGCCACGCCGGCGAAACTCGCGCCGACCACCACCACGTCCCATGCCTCGCCGCCGTCGCGCGCCATCATCCCGTCCATCTGCCCGTCGAAGCGCAGGGTGCGGCGCCGGGATGGCGCCACGATGGAACGCGGGTGAAGCGGGGGTGAAGCGGACGACGCGCCTCAGGCGCCCGGCGGCGGCAGGATCTGGTTCATCGACTGCGCCAGCGCGACCACCTTGTCCTCGTGGTTGCGCGCCTCGGCGTGGATGTGCAGCACGTTGCGCGTGCGGTCGACCAGCCACGCGCTGCAGGTGATGTGCGGCACGGCATCGGTGACCGGCCGCAGGTACTGGGTGTTGAGGCTTGCGGTGACGCTGGGCGGGGCGAGCAGGAACGAGAACGGCCCGATGGTGTTGTCGAGCGCGGCCACCACGAAGCCGCCCTGCATGTTGCCCAGCGGATTGCGGTAGCGCGCCAGCACGGGAAAGCGCATGCGCAGGCGCACGCCGTCCTCGTAGTCGACCAGCTCGCCCTGCATGTCGACCAGGCAGGGCGGCGGGATCAGCGCCTGCAGCGATGGCGGCATGCGCGCGCGGATCAGCGCATCGAGATCCTGTCCGGTGGCCATGTAGGTCGCTCCCTGGGGGTGCGTGGGAGTGTAGGGCAGGCGGCCGCGGGGTATTCCTACAGCGCCATGACGACGCGACCGATGGGCGTGGACCGGCGCCGGCGCGACGCTGGGGGCCTGTTTCCCCGTGGCCACGCCGATGTCCTCGACCATGGAAGGTCGCCCGCAGACCGATCCCGCGCCGCCAGCCCTCGCCCCGTTCGGCCTTGCCGTCGCCGCGGGCCTGGTGCTGGGCGCCTTCGCGTGCGCGCGGCTGCCGGCGCCACCGCACTGGCTGCTGCTGGGCGGAGTGCTGGTCGCGGGCGGCTTCGGCTGGTGGCGATGCCGGGGCTGGCCGCGGGCCGCCGCCGCGGCGCTGGTCGGGTTCGCCTTGTTCGGGCTGCACGCCACGCAGGTGTTTGCGCGGCAGCTGCCGGTGGCGCAGGAACGCGGCGACTTCGCGATCTCCGGGCGCGTGGTGCAGCTCCCCGACCACGAGGCGGCGCGCACGCGCTTCCTGTTCCGTGTCGATGGCGATGCGTCGCAGCCGGCGTTCCTGCGCGGCCGCTTGCTGCGCCTGTCCTGGTACGACGACCGCGGCGGCGCACGCTCCGGCCGCCACGCCATCGCGCCCGGCTCCCGTTGGCAGCTCACCGCGCGGCTGCGCGCGCCGCGGGGCCTGCGCAATCCCGGTTGGGGCGACAGCGAGAAGCACATGCTGGCCGCGCGCCTGGCGGCGACCGGCTACGTGCGCGACGCGCAACCGGTGCGCGCGCTGGCACCGCCGGGGGGCGTCGACGGCTGGCGCGACGCGGTGGCCGGGCGCATCGACGCGGCGGTTGACCGCCCCTCGTCGCGCTTCGTGCGGGCACTCGCGCTCGGTGACACGCGCGCGCTCGAGGACGCGGACTGGGAGGCCCTGCGCGCCACCGGGCTCACCCACCTGATCGCGATCTCCGGCTTCCATGTCGGGCTGGTCGCGGGCTTCTTCGCGCTCGTGGTCGCTGGCGTGTGGTGGCTGTTGCCCGGGCTGGGCCGTCGTTTGCCGCGCCCCCAGGCGGCGGCGATCGGGGCCCTGTTCGGGGCCGCGGGCTATGCCGCCGTGGCCGGGTTCGCGCTGCCCACGGTGCGCACGGTGCTGATGATCGCCGTGGTCGTGCTGGCACGGCTGTGGCGGCGGCCCGCCGGTGTGGCCGATTCGCTGGCGCTGGCCGCGATCGCGCTGTTGCTCGTGGACCCGCTGTCGATCCTCGCCGCCGGCTTCTGGCTCAGCTTCGCCGGCGTCGCCTGGCTGGTGTGGTGCCTGCCGCGGGTGCAGGCGCAGCCGCTGCTGCGTG
>JAIUOJ010000248.1 GCA_020161335.1 Pseudomonadota bacterium | reverse complement strand
GGGGTCAAGCCCTACCCCGCGCTCGAACTGGCCGGCCGCGACGTCTACGTCCGCGAGGGCTGCTACAACTGCCACTCGCAGATGGTGCGCACCCTGCGCTTCGAGTCCGAACGCTACGGCCACTACTCGCTGGCCGGCGAATCGGTCTACGACCGCCCGTTCCAGTGGGGCAGCAAGCGCACCGGGCCCGACCTGGCCCGCGTCGGCGGCCGCTACTCGGACGACTGGCACCGCGTGCACCTGCTGAACCCGCGCGACGTGGTGCCCGAGTCGAACATGCCGGCCTATTCGTGGCTGGCCGACGCCGCGGTCAACCGCGACCAGACCGTGGCCAACATGCGCACGCTGCAGCGCATCGGCGACCCGTACACCGAGGAGGACATCGCCCAGGCGCCCGAGGCGCTCGCGGGCAAGACCGAGCTCGACGCGGTGGTCGCCTACCTGCAGGGCCTCGGCCGCCACGCGCCCAAGGGTGGAGAAGCGCAAGCACAAGGAGGACCCGCCCGATGATCTCCGGAATCGTCACCGCGATCCTGCTGCTGACCTTCGTCGGCGGCTGGATCTGGGCCTGGAGCCCGAAACGCAGATCCGATTTCGACGCCGCCGCGCGTCTGCCACTGAACGATGACGAGGAGTCCGCCCCATGATGACGACCGGCTGGTCCCTGTACGTCATCGCCCTGGTCGTGCTGAACATCGGCGGCTGCGTGTGGCTGCTGTGGTGGACCGCGCGCCGCCGCCCCGGCGACCCAAAGCCCGAAGACACCAGCCACACCTGGGACGGCGACCTCACCGAGTACAACAAGCCGCTCCCGAAGTGGTGGATCAACCTGTTCTACATCACCATCGTGTTCGCGATCGGCTACCTGGCCTGGTACCCCGGCTTCGGCAACTTCGCCGGCAGCAGCGGCTGGACCTCGGCCGGCGAGCACGACGCCGAGAAGGCGCGCCGCGACAAGCAGCTGGAGGCGACGTTCGGCCAGTTCGCCGGCCAGCCGCTGCCGCAGCTGGCGGCCAACCCGCAGGCGATGGAACTGGGACGCTCGATCTTCGCCAACACCTGCGCCGCCTGCCACGGTTCGTCCGCGCAGGGCGCCGCGGGCTATCCCAACCTCACCGACAACACCTGGAACTGGGGCGGCCAGCCCGAGCAGATCCTGCAGACCGTGCTCGACGGTCGCCAGGGCGTGATGCCGCCGCTGGGCACGGTGCTTGAAGGCATCGGGGGCGACGTGGCGATCAGCCAGACCGCCGCCTACGTGCGCGCGCTGCGCAGCGAGGACATCGAGCAGACGCTGCGCACCGACTACATGGCCGCGCAGGGCAAGAAGTTCTTCGACAACCTGTGCGTGGCCTGCCACGGGCCGGATGGCAAGGGCAACCAGGCGCTGGGCGCCCCGGACCTCACCGCGGCCAACTCGCTCTATCCCAGGAGCCTGGACAGCATCCGCAAGACCATTACCGAAGGCCGCCATGGCATCATGCCGGCACACCGGGAGTTGCTGGGCGAGACCCGCTCGCGACTGGTCGCGGCCTACGTCTGGTCGTTGTCCCACCCGCAGGGAGCGCAGGCCTCGACGCAGCCGCAATGACCGACTTCACCGAACCGCGCTTCGACCACCCGCCGCGCCCCCTGGCGCAGCGGGTGGGCGCGATCCTGTGGCCGAGCTTCTTCGCCGCGGGCGTGTGCACGATGGTGTTCTTCGCCTTCGTCGATCCGCTGGAACTGCGAGACATGACGTTCCCGGACTGGCCGGTCAGCCGCGAACTGGGCTACACCCTCGGATTCTTCATGTTCTGGCTGGCGACCGCGTCGTCCAGCCTGTTCACGTGGATCCTGCTGCGTCCTTCGAGCCGCTTCAACCGGGCGCTGCCGCCGGATTGAGGCGGATCGTGCCCTGGCCTGCCGTTGCCGCCGGGACAATCTGTCGCTATCGCGACCGGCCCGCATCATCGACCATGACCCCTTTCCCAGCCACACCGCGCCCACGGGGACCGGAGCCAATCGCATGACGCGTGCCATCCACGCCGTCGTGCTCCGCCCGCCCCCCACCGACCGCGCCGGAGCCAGGCCATGAACCGCGGCATCCCCCTCGAAGTCATCGACGAAGGCGGCTCGTTCTACGTCAAGGAGCGCAAGGTCTATCCGCGCGACGTGTCCGGACGCTTCAACCGACTGCGCGTGGCCGCGGTGGTTTGGCTGCTCGGCATGTTCTACGTGTTCCCCTGGCTGCGCTGGGACGGGCGCCAGGCGGTGCTGTTCGACCTGCCCGCGCGCAAGTTCTATGTCTTCGGGATCACCTTCTGGCCGCAGGACTTCCTGTTCCTGGCGCTGCTGCTGATCATCGCGGCGCTGGCGCTGTTCTTCTTCACCGCGCTGGCCGGGCGCCTGTTCTGCGGCTACGCCTGCCCGCAGACGGTCTGGACCGAGGTGTTCCTGTGGATGGAGCGCTGGACCGAGGGCGACCGCGCCAAGCGGATCAAGCTCGATGCCGGCCCGTGGAACCGGGAGAAGATCCTGCGCAAGGGCGGCAAGCACCTGCTGTGGGGCGTGTTCGCGCTGTGGACCGGCTTCACCTTCGTCGGCTTCTTCACCCCGATCACCGACCTCGCCGCGCGCCTGGGCTCGTTGTCCTGGGGCGGCTGGGAAACCTTCTGGGTGCTGTTCT
>JAIUOJ010000247.1 GCA_020161335.1 Pseudomonadota bacterium | reverse complement strand
CCATCTCCTTCGCGCCTTCGTTCACCAGCGACACGAAGCGGCTGTAGTCCTCGCGCATCGGCTGCGAGATGGTGTGCCAGCCCTGCCAGGCATCCAGCTGCGCGTTGTAGTCGCGGCTGGTGCGCAGCACGTCCTCGAGTTCGCCAAGCTGGCGGCAGCTCTTGGCATCGCCGGCGACCTTGCAGTACGAGCCGGCGCCGTACATGCCTTCCATCTTGGTCGCGATGCGGGTCAGCTCGGCCAGCTTGGCCGGATCCTTCGGTGCCGGCATCGACGTGCCGAGCTTGAGCAGGGTGATCGCGCGCGCCGTCTCGGGCGACATCTGCTGACCCTCGAAGCGCTTGGCCTGCTCGATCCAGCTGTTCAGCGACGACAGGAACTTCTCGTTCGACTTGGCCGCCAGCAGCTGGCTGTCGTCGTTGATGTAGGTGTTCGACAGCCACTGCGCGGCGGTCAGCTCCGGGTACATCGCCTTCAGCTCGGCGTTGACGCGGGCGATGAACTGGTCGGCGGTCTCGGTGCTCGCCGGCGTCGTGGCCGTGGCGGCGCCGGAGTCGGGCGTGGCGGTGGGTTCGCGCTTGCAGGCGGACAGGGCGAGGCTCGCGGCGACGGCGAGGACGAGCAGGGTCTGGCGCTGGCTCACGTGGAATTCCTGGCGGGACGGTTGCGGTGACCGCAGGCTAGAGCGGCACCGGGGCCGCCGCAAGTGCGGACGGTCCGGTGGCGGAGGCGGGCGTGGCTCAGCGCGACGGCAGGCGCAGCCGGCGTTCGGCGTCGATGAAGCCGCGTTCGGCCAGCCATCGCCACGCCGCGTCGGCGTCACGTTCGAAGTACGCGCGCGCGCTGCCCAGGCGGAACGTGTAGCCCCAGGCATCCATGTCGGACAGGATGCGCTCGCGGCCGACGCCGGGCAGGGCGTCGCCGAGCAGCGCCTGCAGCAGGCACACCGCGTCTTCTTCCTCGACCGAATCGGTGGCGTCGGTGTGCACGCCCTGGCGGCGTTCCGGCGGCAGCACGATCAGGTGCGCGGCTTCGTGCAGCAGCGAGTGCACGGGCGTGTCGGCGCGCGCATGCACGGTGCTGCCGATCAGGCCGGCTTCGGCGTCGCCCCAGTAGCTGCCGGGAATCGGAGCATCGTCGGCGACGGGCTGCAGCTGCAGCGCGTAGCGCGCGAGCAGGGCGGCGGCATCGGCGAAGGCGATGTCGCGTAGCAGGAGGACGCTGTCGTGAGGCGGGAGCTGGCCTTGCGGACTCATGGGGGCGTGCCTGGGGTGGTCGTCGCGTGGCAGCCCTCACCCCATCCCTCTCCCGCAAGCGGGAGAGGGGACGCCGGTGCCGAGCGGTCGTCACTCCGGCGGCATGCTCGCGCCGGCAGTTGCGCCCGCTGCGGACGATCCGACCTTCAGGCCGTCGCCGGCCGGCCGTCGGGCAGGGCGACCGAGATGTCGAGCACGTCGTGCTCGCCATCCTTGACCAGGTCGACCTTCACCGCGTCGACGTCGACGCTGACGTACTTGCGGATCACTTCCAGCAGCTCGCGCTGCAGCAGCGGCAGGTAGTCGGGCGCGCCGCGGCTGGTGCGTTCCTGCGCGACGATGATGCGCAGGCGGTCCTTGGCGATCGCGGCGGTGTTCTGCTTGGGCTTGAGGAAATCGAACAATCCCATGGTCAACCCCCGAAGAGCTTGCTGAAGAAGCCCTTCTTGTCGGCCTGGGTGAAGCGCATCGGCCGGTCTTCGCCGAGCAGGCGGGCGACGGCGTCGTCGTAGGCCTGGCCCGCGTTCGACTCGCCGGCGAGGATCACCGGCTCGCCCTTGTTGGAGGCATCCAGCACGTCCGGCGACTCGGGAATGACGCCGAGCGTCTTGATCCCCAGCACTTCCTCGACGTCGGTGATCGACAGCATTTCGCCCTTCTCCACCCGCGCCGGGTTGTAGCGCGTCAGCAGCAGGTGTTCCTGCACGCGCTCGCCCGCCTCGGCCTTGCGCGTCTTCGACGCCAGCAGGCCGAGGATGCGGTCGGAGTCGCGCACCGAGGAGACTTCCGGGTTCACCACCACCACCGCGCGGTCGGCGAAGTACATCGCCAGGAACGCGCCCTTCTCGATGCCCGCCGGCGAGTCGCACACGATGTAGTCGAAGCCCTCGTCGGCGATGTCCTTGAGCACCTTCTCCACGCCTTCCTTGGTCAGTGCGTCCTTGTCGCGGGTCTGCGAGGCGGCCAGCACGTACAGCGTGTCGAAGCGCTTGTCCTTGATCAGCGCCTGCTTGAGCGAGGCTTCGCCCTGGACGACGTTGACGAAGTCGTACACCACTCGGCGCTCGCAGCCCATGATCAGGTCGAGGTTGCGCAGGCCGACGTCGAAGTCGATCACGGCGACTTTCTTGCCGCGGCGCGCGAGGCCATTGGCAAGGCTGGCGCTGGTGGTGGTCTTGCCCACGCCGCCCTTGCCCGAGGTGACTACGATGATTTCTGCCAAAACACGTCTCCTGTGGTGTGCCGCCGTCACTCGAGTGCGGCGATCTTGAGTTCTTCGTTGTCCAGCCAGACCTGCACCGCCTTGCCGTGCAGGTCCTTCGGGATATCTTCCAGCACTTTGTAGTGACCGGCGACGGCGACCAGTTCGGCATGGAAGGCGCGGCAGAAGATGCGCGCCTTGTCGTTGCCCTGGGCGCC
>JAIUOJ010000246.1 GCA_020161335.1 Pseudomonadota bacterium | reverse complement strand
TGCGGTCCGGGTCCCAGCGCAGCAGCGGCGACAGCAGCAGGACCAGGGCCAACAGCAGGTGCAGGCCGACCGCCCAGGCGACGGCACGGCCCAGGCCTTCGTCCCGCGGCATCGCGGGACGCGGGAACGCCTCAGCGTGCATTGCTCCCCGCGTCGGTCATCAGGCTGACGTTGGTGACGTTGGCGCGCCGCAGCGCGGCCATCGCGTCGAGCACCCGCTGGTAAGGCGCGTCGCCTTCGGCGGCGACCAGCACGCGGAAGGCATCGCCCTGCTGTTCACGGATCGGGCGCAGCATCGCTTCCATCTGCGCGGGATCGACCAGGCGCGGGCGCTCGTCGCCATCGAGCTTCAGCCCGATGCTGCCATCGGGATAGGCGATGACGATGGTGGGGTTCTTCTGGTCCTGCGTCGCACGCGCGTCCATCGACGGCAGCTTCACGTCCACGCTCAGCGTGAGCAGCGGCGCGGTCACCATGAAGATGATCAGCAGCACCAGCATCACGTCGATGTAGGGCACGACGTTGATCTCGGACTTCAGCTTGCGGCGCTTGCGCTGGATGATGCTTCCGGCCATCGGGAGGCTCCGCTCAGTCGACCGCGTTCTGGCGCTGCAGGATGGTGCTGAATTCCTCGGCGAAGCTCTCGTAGCGCACCGCGAGGCGTTCGACCCGCGTGGTGAAGCGGTTGTAGGCCCACACCGCCGGGATCGCCACGAACAGGCCGATCGCGGTGGCAAACAGCGCTTCGGAAATGCCCGGCGCGACCGCGGCGATGCCGGTCTGCTCGCCGCTGTTGAGCATGTCGTGCATCGTCACCATGATCCCGAACACGGTGCCGACCAGGCCGACGTAGGGCGCGGTGGAGCCGATGTTGGCCAGCAGTTCGAGGTTGCGTTCGAGCTGGTCGACCTCGCGCGTGTAGCTCACCCGCATCGCGCGTTGCGCGCCCTCGAGCTGCGCGCGCGGGTCGAAGCCGCGCTTCTCGCGCAGGCGCGCGAACTCGCGGAAGCCGGCCTCGAAGATCGCCTCCAGGCCGGTCACCACGCGGTTGCGGTCGGTGGCGGCGGAATACAGCTTGCCCAGGTCGGCGCCCGACCAGAACCGGCTCTCGAAATCGTCGGCGTCGCGGTTGGCGTTCTTGAAGATGCGCGCCTTGCGGAAAATGATGATCCAGCTGATCAGCGAGCCGGCCAGCAGCAGCAGCACGATCAGCTTGACCGGCAGGCTGGCCTTGAGCATCAGGTCGATGTAGTTGATGCCTTCGTGCGCGGTCGCGGCGGCGGCCGCGGCGGCGGTACTGGCCAGTTCGGTCGTCGTCGCGGCGGCCTCGTCCGGCAAGGGCTGGATGTCGGTGGCCTGCAGCAGCATCGCGAGCGGGATCATTCTGGGTCGGCTCCGGGTTCGACGAGTCGGTTCAATGCCTGGTACAGCGGTTCGGGGATCGCACGCGGGCGGAACGTGGACGCATCCAGCGCCGCGATCCGCACCTCCGCATCCAGCAGCAGTTCGCCGTCGCGCAGGATCGATTGCGCGACGACCAGGCTGGCACGCCGGCACTGGCGCAGCGACACGGTCGCCAGCAGCGCGTCGTCCAGCCGCGCGGGCTTGCGGAAGTCGATCCGCATCGCCCGCACCGCGAACACCAGGTCGTGTTCCAGGCGCAGCGTTTCCTGGCCGTGCCCCTGCGCGCGCATCCATTCGGTGCGCGCGCGCTCGAGGAACGCGAGGTACTGCGCGTGGTAGACCACGCCACCGGCATCGGTATCTTCCCAGTAGACCCTTGTCGGGAGGCTGAACGCGCGGGAAAGCGCGGCGGGGTCGATGGATGAAGGGGTCATGCGCACGGCTCCTGCATCGCAGGGCGGGGCCGGCCGGTCTGGCTCCGCATCAGAACAAGGGCTCCGATCCGCCGCCGGCCACGCCCGAATCGCGCTTCGGCTGCAGCCCGAGGTGGCGCCACGCCTTCAGCGTGGCCATGCGCCCGCGCGCGGTGCGCACCAGGAAGCCCTGCTGGATCAGGAAGGGTTCGATCACGTCCTCGAGCGTGCCGCGCTCCTCGCTCAGCGCCGCGGCCAGCGAGTCCACGCCGACCGGGCCGCCGTCGAAGTTCTCGATGATCAGGTTGAGCAGGCGGCGGTCGAGGTCGTCGAAACCCTCCGGGTCCACTTTCAGCATCTTCATCGCAGCACCGGCGACGTCGCGGTCGATGCGGCCGGCGGCCTTCACCTGGGCGAAGTCGCGCACGCGGCGCAGCAGCCGGTTGGCGATGCGCGGGGTGCCGCGCGAACGGCGCGCGATCTCCACGGCGCCTTCCTCGGCGCAGTCGATCCCGAGGATGTCCGCCGCGCGACGCACGATGCGCGCCAGCTCGTCGGCGCTGTAGAACTCCAGCCGCTGCACGATGCCGAAGCGGTCGCGCAGCGGCGCGGTCAGCAGGCCGGCGCGGGTGGTGGCCCCGATCAGGGTGAAGGGAGGCAGGTCGATCTTGATCGAACGCGCGGCCGGGCCTTCGCCGATCATGATGTCGAGCTGGAAATCCTCCATCGCCGGGTACAGCACTTCCTCCACCACGGGCGAGAGGCGGTGGATCTCGTCGATGAACAGCACGTCGTGCGGCTGCAGGTTGGTGAGCAGCGCGGCCAGGTCGCCGGCCTTCTCGATCACCGGGCCCGACGTGCTGCGCAGGCTCACGCCC
>JAIUOJ010000245.1 GCA_020161335.1 Pseudomonadota bacterium | reverse complement strand
CACAGCGGCCGAGACGATCAGGCGGTTGTGGGCCAGGTCGTAGGCCAGCGCCGGCTGCTGCGGCAGCACGTCCCAGCGGCGGTCGGCGTTGCCGCGGCCGATGCGCTTCATTTCCTCGCGATGCTGCCAGGTCGACGCGATCAGCATGTTGCTGCCGAAGCTGGCGCGGCCCATCGGCTGCACGGTGTAGTCCGGGTCGCGGCGCGGCGCGCCGATCTCGATGGTCAGCTTCTCGACCTTGGCCTTGGCCTCGGCGCGCGCGGCGTCGGACATCCAGGTGTTGCGTTCGACGCCGCGGGCCAGCGCCGCGCGCACGTCACCGGCGATCGCTTCGGCGCGTGCGCGCGTGGCGGCGGGCAGGTAGCGCGCGACGTACTCGCGCGCCAGCATCGGGCCGGCGGCGCGGTTGATGGCGTTGAGCACCTGCACGTCGCGCGGCAGCGGCGACGACTGCCCGCGCAGCACGCGGCCGTTGAACTGGAAGTCGGCCTCGCGGAAGTCCTTCGACAGGTACGGCGCCATCGCGTTGCCGATCTGGTAGCGCAGGTACACCTTCCATTGCGCCGGCTTGATGCTGTTGACCAGCGCATCGACCTGGCGGAAGTAGTCCGCGTTGGACATCGACACCGCGTCGTCGTTGACGCCCTGCGCCTGCAGGAACTTGTCCAGCTGCAGGTTCCGGTACTCCTTGGCCAGGCCGGCGGTCGGCACCAGCGCGTAGTTCCCGCGCGGGTCGCGCAGCGAGGTGACCGGGCGCGAGATGCGCGCGATGCGCGTTTCCAGGTCGATCACCTGCGCCATCTCCGCCTGCAGCTGCGCCTGCGGCGTGCCGGTGAGCGCCAGGATCTTCTGCACGTAGTCGGTGTAGCGGCCGAGCAGCGCGCGGGTGTCGGCGTCGCCGCGCGTGTAGTAGTCGGGGTCGGGCAGGCCGAGGCCGCCCTGGGAGAAATAGCCGATGTGGCGGCTGAGGTCGGCCAGGTCGAGGTCGGCGGTGAAGTTGAACACCACCGGGATGCCCACCTGGTGCAGGGCCGCGATCGAGGGCGCGATGTCGCGCGCGCGCTTGATGCCGTTGATGCGCGCGATCAGCGGCGCGATCGGCTGCGCGCCGTCGCGTTCCACCGCCGCCTCGTCCAGCCCGCTGGCCCAGAAATCGCCCAGCAGCTTCTGCACCTCGTTGCGCGGGTTGAGCACGGCCTCGTCGAGCAGTGCGCGCTGCTGCAGGAGGGCGCGCTGCTGCAGCTGGCCCAGCGCCGACACCGAGCCGTTGCCTTCGACCACCGTGTTGGCGGCCAGCCAGTCCTTGTTGGTGAAGGTATAGAAGTCGCTGCAGGCGGTGATCGCGGGCGCCGCGGGGGCGCGGGCGGCACGCTTGCGCTGGGCCTCGGCGGGCGGGACCGCCAGGACGGCGGCGAGGCCGGCGGCGAGGGCGAGGGCAAGCGGCTTCTGGATCGGCATCAGCGGGGGCACCTGGTTCGGAATCCCGCGGATTCTAGCAAGGACCGCGCGCGCGCCCGGTGCCCGTGGCCCGGCGCGCCGCCTTCGTCGCCAGCCTGAACGGGCACGAAAAAAGAGCCCGGCACGGGGCCGGGCTCCTGCAACGCTCAGGACCGCTCGCGCGACGCGATCACCAGATGACGACCTGCCGGTCGCCGTCGCGGACCATGGCGTCGCCGGGCTTGCACGAGAACGCGGCGGCGAACGCGGGCAGGTTCGACGGCGCGCCGATGGCGCGGAACTCGGCCAGGGCGTGTTCGTCGGTCACCAGGCGCTTGCTGAGCTCCTCCGGGGTGAAGCTGCGGCGCCACACCGTGGCCCAGCTCAGGAAGAAGCGCTGGTCGCGGGTGAGGCCGTCGGTCATCGGGTCCGGGGTGCCGTCGGTGGCCTTCTTCATCGCGTCGTAGGCGGTGGCGAGGCCGCCAAGGTCGGCGATGTTCTCGCCCAGCGTATGCGTGCCGCTGAGTGCGCGGCCGTCGGCGGTCTTGTAGCCGTCGAACTGCGCGACCAGCTTGCCGGTGCGCGACTTGAAGCCGTCGAGGTCGGCCTGGGTCCACCAGCCCGGATCGGGCATGAACGTGCCCTTGGCATCGAAGCGGCTGCCCTGGTCGTCGTAGCCGTGGGTCATCTCGTGGCCGATCACCGCGCCGATGCCGCCGTAGTTCATCTCGTCGCTGGCGTTCGGGTCGAAGAACGGCGGCTGCAGGATCGCGGCCGGGAAGGTCAGCTGGTTCGCCAGCGGGTTGTACGAGGCGTTGACCGTCTGCGGGCGCATGCCCCACTCGGTCTTGTCGACCGGCTGGCCGATCTTCGACAGGTCCCACTTGTAGTTGAACGCGGTCGCGGCCTGCACGTTGCCCAGGTAGCTGTCACGGGTGGTCGACAGGCCCGACCAGTCGCGCCATTTGTCCGGGTAGCCCACGCGCGGCTCGAACGTCGCCCACTTCTCCAGCGCCTTGGCCTTGGTCTCCGGGCTCATCCACTCGAGGTGCTCGATGCGCACCTTCAGCGCGGCGCTGAGGTTGGCGATCAGCGACTCCATCTTGGCCTTGGATTCCGGCGGGAAGGCGACCTTCACGTACAGCTGGCCCATGGCCTCGCCGACGTCGTCGTCGATGGTGTCGAGCACCCGCTTCCAGCGCGGCTTGAGCTCCTTCTGGCCACTGAGCGTCTTGTTGTAGAACGCGTAGTTCTGCTCGACGAAGGCGTCCGAGAGGTACGGCGAGGCGCCGTCCACGACGTGGAAGCGCAGGTAGCTCTTCCACTGGT
>JAIUOJ010000244.1 GCA_020161335.1 Pseudomonadota bacterium | reverse complement strand
GGCTCAGCGATATGGTCCCGGGCCGCGCCAGACCAGTTCGCCGCGACGGTAGACCTGCATCATGTTGAGCACCTGGCGCGCGTCGCCGATCTTCGCCATCTCGGGATCCTTCGGGTCGAGCAGGCGGCAGGGGCCGGATTCGCGCTTCAGCGCGGTCTCCAGCGGGCACACCATGTATTGCCGCGTGCCGGGCAGGGGCAGGAACACTTCGGTCATGCCCTCGTCGCGCCAGGCACGCAGGCGGCGCTCGCTGCGCAGGTCGTAGACCACCTGGTAGCCGCCGACGTCGAAGCTCGGCCCGGCGTCGCCGGGGGCGTTGCGCTGGCCCGACTGCACGGCGGCGGTCGGCGCACGGCCGGCATTCACGGGCGCGTGGTCCTGCGCCAGCATCCCCGGCGGTTGGCCCCAGGTGCGCGCGCGCTGCCGCGGGTCGCGGGTGGGCGGGCTGCCGGCGGGCGCGGCGTCGGTCGGTCGCGTCTGCGGACGCGGCGGGCGGGCGGGCGTGGGCGTGTCGTTGGGATCGGCCACGACCAGCGGCAGCGGCGCATCCGCGCGCGGCACCGGCGTGGTGCGCAGGCGCGAGGCGGTGGGCGGTGGCGTGGCCGGCGCATGGGCCGGCGCGGGGCGTTCGGGCGGCGCCGGCGAAGGAATGGGCAGCGCTTCGCCGATGAAGTTCACTTCGACGCGACTGCCGCCGGCGGCATCGCCCCCCGACGTGGACACGGTGATCGGCGGCGCCAGCATCGCGACCAGCACGAACAGCGCATGCAGCAGCACGCTCGCCAGCGCGGCGATCCAGGGCTGCCAGCGTTCGAGTCGGTCTCCTGTCCGGGCGCCTGTCGGGATCGACGCCGTGCTCATGCCGCCTGCGGGGCGTCGGGGGTGCGGGCCTTCATCGGGAAGCGACAGGGTGCGGCGTGTGGGGTGCGGCATCGTAACGTGCCTGCCGCGCGGCGACGGGCCGGTGGCGGCCCGCGGGCGGGCCGGGGTTCACGTGACGATGCACACGCAACCGGGCCCGCACGTCGGCGGGCCCGGTCGTGGTCATGGCCGATGTCGCAGGGGCGATTCGGCTTCACGCCCCTGCGAACGGCGCGGACTCAGCCCGCGGCCTTCAGCGCCTGCTTGCGGTTACGCATGATGTTGTGGCATTCGACCACGCGCGGCATGTACTGCTCGGCCACCATGCGCGCGGCCGCCGGCGTGTCCCTGTCGGCCAGGGTGTCCTTGAACGCGTGCAGCAGGCGATCCTCCGACTCCTCCAGTTCGGCCACGTAGGCGTAGTTGGTGTCGCCCAGCGCGGCGCGCACCTTGCCGTACACCTGGTGCATCGAACCGACGATCGTGCCGTGCTCGGCCGGCGTGCCACCGATGGCGGCCACGTCGGCGCTCAGGCCGCTGACGATCTCGCGCTTGTGCTCGGCCATCTGCGCGAACAGCGAGGACAGCTCGGGATCCTTCACCTTGCCGGCGGCGTCGCTGTAGAAGTCGCTGCCGTCGCGCGCGATCTCGATCAGGTCGTTGAGGCTGTGCTGGATCTTCTTTTCCATGTTCATGGCGTGTCTCCGGGGGAAGTGGACACACCTTGCAACACGCGGCATGAAAGGCGGGTGCAGCGGCATCACCACGCAGGCATGACGAACATGAAGCGTTCGGCTTCGTGCAGCGGATGCGAAGACAACGGTGACACGCGCACGATCACCACCGACAATCGGCGCACGTGCCACGAGGCCCCGCATGACCACGACCAGGCCGCTCCCGACGCTGCGTTTCCTGCCCCACCCGCTGGCGGCGGCGCTGCACCTGGCGCTGCTGGCCGCGGCGTTCGCGCTGTTCATGGGACGCAAGCCGGGCGTGTTCCGCTCGGATACGCTGGCCGGACTGCTGCCGGGCGTCTACACGCACATCTCCAACTTCTCGATCTCCTACCTGCTGCTCGCCGGCGTCGGCTACCTGTGGCTGATGGCCGGCGCCACCTTTCGGCTGGTGGCCTGGGCCGGCGTGGCGCTGGCCACGGTCAACGTCGTCTACGAGACGTGGATCCCGGTACTGAACACGCGCGATCCGGTCGACGCGGCCTATGGCGTCGTCGGCACGGCGCTGGCGGCCGCGGTGCTGGGCCTGGTCGCGCGCTACGGCCTGCGGCCCGCGCCCGCGGCCCGCACGGCGGAATGATCCGGCGCTACCAGATCAGCCCGAGCACGGCGTCGTCGAGCGCGGTGCCCGGGACGAGGAACGCCGCTGCGAGGTGCACCGCGAGGAAGCACGGCACGCCCCAGCCTGTTTCGAGGTGCACGCGGCACAGCGTGAGCAGGTCGTGGACGACCAGGATCGCGCCGAGCGCGAGCAGGCCGAGCACGGTCAGCGGCACGGCCGGCAGGCCGGCGAACACGGGCAGGCTGAACACGCGCACCAGCGCCGGCGACATGATCGCGAACATCGCCAACAGCATCGGCCGCTTGTGCGCGGGCGGCGAGGCGCGCTCGAGCACGCCGCGCACGAGCAGGGTGGCGTAGGCGCCCGCGCGCCGGTGTTACGCCATCGACCTCGACAGGCGGCCATGACGACCGGTGCTATCGTGTGCCGGCATGGCCAGGAAGCGCGCAAACGCGAGCATTGCCTGCGAGGCGACCCTGCAGCGGCCCGCCGCGCCGGTCGGCGCCACCTGGACCTTCCTCGTGCTGCCGGCACGCGCGAGCGCGAAGCTGCCGGCGCGCGGCATGGTCACGGTCGAGGGCACGCTGGCGGGCGCGGCGTTCCAGGCCACGCTGGAACCGGATGGCGCCGGCAGCCATTGGCTGAAGATCGACAGGGCGCTGCGCGAGGCGGCCGGCGTCGAGGCAGGCGACACG
>JAIUOJ010000243.1 GCA_020161335.1 Pseudomonadota bacterium | reverse complement strand
ACGCCCGAGTTGCCGCCGCCGATCACCGCCACGCGCTTGCCCTTGAACAGCGGGCCGTCGCAGTGCGGGCAATAGGCCACGCCCTTGTTGCGGTACTGGTCTTCGCCGGGCACGCCCATCTGCCGCCAGCGCGCGCCGGTGGACAGCACGACGGTCTTCGACTTCAGCGAGGCACCGTTCTCCAGCTTGACTTCGGTCAGACCATCGTCGCCGGCGGGCACGAGCTGGGTCGCGCGCTGCAGGTTCATCACGTCCACGTCGTAGTCGCGCACGTGCTGTTCAAGTTGCGCGGCCAGCTTCGGGCCTTCGGTGTGCGACACCGAGATGAAGTTCTCGATCGCCATGGTGTCCAGCACCTGGCCGCCGAAACGTTCGGCCGCGACGCCGGTGCGGATGCCCTTGCGCGCGGCGTAGATGGCCGCGGCCGCGCCGGCGGGGCCGCCACCGACGACCAGCACGTCGAACGCGTCCTTCTTCGCGATCCTCGCGGCCTCGCGCTTTTCCGCGCCGGTGTCGAGTTTCGCGACGATCTGCTCCAGCGTCATCCGGCCCTGGTCGAAGACCTGGCCGTTGAGGTAGACGGTCGGCACCGACATGATCTCGCGTGCGTCGACCTCCGCCTGGAACAGCGCACCGTCGATGGCGACATGCCGGATCTTCGGGTTGAGCACGGCGGCGAGGTTGAGCGCCTGCACCACGTCCGGGCAGTTCTGGCAGCTCAAGGAATAGTAGGTCTCGAACAGGAAGTCGCCATCGAGGTTGCGCACCTGTTCCAGCAGTTCGGCGGTCGCCTTCGACGGATGGCCGCCCACCTGCAGCAGCGCCAGCACCAGTGACGTGAATTCGTGGCCCATCGGCAGGCCGGCGAAGCGTAGCGAGATGTCGTGGCCGGGCGTGGTCAGCGCGAACGACGGCTTGCGCTCGGCATCGTCGTCGCGCACTTCGACGGTGATCCTGTCGGACTGCGTGCGGATGTCGTCCAGCAGCGCCAGCATTTCCTTCGACTTCTCGCCGCCATCGACCGACGCGATGATCGCGACCGGGCGCTGCAGGCGTTCGAGGTAGGCCTTGAGCTGGGCCTTGAGGGCGTCATCGAGCATGGGCGCGACTCCTGTGGGGAGGGAGGCGGGAGTGGATCGGAGCCGACGCGGGCCGTGGCGGGCAATCGCCAGGGGGAGGGTGCGACGGGCGGGCTGGGCCGGCATCGGCTCCGATCCGCTCCCGCGCCGCACGGAGGCGGCACGGGGCGGGTGTTGCGGTGTTACGGGTGAAGTGCGATCAGATCTTGCCGACGAGGTCGAGCGACGGCGCGATGGTCTTCTCGCCTTCCTTCCACTTGGCCGGGCAGACTTCGTTCGGGTGCGCGGCCACGTACTGGGCGGCCTTGAGCTTGCGCAGCGTCTCGGAGACGTCGCGGGCGATGGCGTTGTCGTGGATCTCCAGCGTCTTGATCGTGCCCGAGGGGTCGATCACGAAGGTGCCGCGCAGGGCGAGGCCGGCTTCGTCGATGTGCACGCCGAAGGCGCGGGTCAGCTGGTGGGTGGGATCGCCGACCAGCGGGAACTGGGCCTTGCCGACGGCCGGCGAGGTCTCGTGCCATACCTTGTGCGAGAAGTGGGTGTCGGTGGTGACGATGTAGACCTCGGCGCCCAGCTTCTGGAACTCGGCGTAATGGTCGGCCGCGTCCTCGATCTCGGTCGGGCAGTTGAAGGTGAAGGCGGCGGGCATGAAGATCAGGACCGACCACTTGCCCTTGAGGCTGGCGTCGGTGATTTCGACGAATTCGCCGTTCTGGTAGGCGGTCGTCTTGAACGGCTGGACCTGGGTGTTGATCAGGGACATGGCAAACCTCCGGGACAGTGGGAGCAGGGAGCGGATTCCGATCCAGCCAGTGCCGGATCGACGGGCGCCATGATAGTCGCCGGCTATCAATAATCAAAATCGATTGATTAAATTGTATTAATAGACAAATACAATCAAAAAAAGGCCATTCGGGGCCGGCTTCGGGGCCTGTAACCGCTTGCATTGTCTATTGCGCTGCAGCATATTCCATCCATGCGCTGCGGTCTGGTGCGGTGGCGGCAAGGCCCACCCGGCAGGCGCAAGGAGATCCCGGATCCGGTCGCGCAGGCGCCGATCCAGCCAGGTTCCGTGTCACGTTTCCTCCCTCCCACACGCGATGCGGAATTTTGAAGGCGGCTTCGGCCGCCTTCATTTTTGTCCGCGCGCGGCGCTTGGACGCCCGGCGCGACGCGGCCGCTAGGATGCCGCCATGACCGTGCCCGTCCCGACGCCCACCGTTCGCAACCTGCTCGATGCCGCGCGGGCGCGGATCGACCGCGAGGACGCCGCCTGGCTGCTGGCGCACGCGCTGGACCAGCGCCCGGGCTGGCTGTTCGCCCACGCCGGCGACGAGGTGCCGGCAGACGCCGCCGACCGGTTCACGGCCCTCGTGGCGCGACGCGAGGCCGGCGAGCCGGTGGCCTACCTTGCCGGCCGGCGCGGTTTCTGGACGCTGGACCTGCGCGTCACCCCAGACACCCTGATCCCGCGGCCCGAGACCGAGCGGCTGGTCGAACTGGCGCTGGCGCGGTTGACGCCCGGTGCCGGCCTGCGCGTTGCCGACCTGGGCACCGGCAGCGGCGCGATCGCGCTGGCGCTGGCCCGTGAGCGGCCCGACGCCGCGGTCGTCGCCACCGACGCCAGCGCCGCGGCGCTGGAGGTCGCGTGCGGCAATGCACGGGCCGCGCGCGTGTCGAACGTCGCCTTCCGCGCCGGCGACTGGTACGCCGCGGTGGCGGGCGAGCGCTTCCACCTGATCGCCAGCAACCCGCCGTACATCGCCACGGATGATCCGCACCTGGGCGA
>JAIUOJ010000242.1 GCA_020161335.1 Pseudomonadota bacterium | reverse complement strand
CTATTTCCGAGACTGCTACCACCAGCCCTGCGACCGCTGGACGCCGCAGTGGGATGCGCAAGGGCAGGTGCAGGACGTGGTGCTGCTGTACGACCTCGGTCGCGGGATCGCCGATGGCGAGACTTGGCCGCAGTGGCTCGATGGCTCGGAGTTCAAGGCGCAGCGCGAGGCCAGTGCCGCGGCGCGCGAGTAGTGCAGCGCGCCCTCAATCGCCCCACGTATTTGCAGGCACGCCCTTGCCGGGATACTTCATGCGCACCACGCAGAAGCGTTGCCCGGTGGGCGCCTGCATCACCACCCAGCGGGCATCGTGCGGACGCGAGACTTCGCGCGCACCGAGGGCACCGAGGCGCGCGACCTCGGCCTCGATGTCGTCGGTCTCGATGTCCAGGTGCACGCGCGACTCATGGTCGACCCGCTGGACCTCGATGTGCAGGTCGGCCGGGGTGTCGCCGAGCACGGCGTACTTGCCCAGGCCGCCTTCGTTCGGATCCTCGATGGGAAGGCCCAGCGCGGCGCTCCAGAAGCGCGCCGACGCCTCGACCGGCGCGTCCTTGCAGTCGATGATGAAGCCCGCGAGGCGGCTTTGGTGAGGCATGGCGTCGTCCTCCGGTTGGGATCAGCAGCCGGGCGCGGTCGGCGCGCCGAACTGCAACAGGTAGCCATCGTCGTCGAAGAGACCGAATTCGCGCATGCCGTAGTGGAACGTGTCCGGCGGGTAGCAGGTGCGGACCTTGCCTTGCAGCGACGCCCACAGCCGGTCGACCGCGTCGGCATCGTCGAGGCGAAAGTAGAGCGAGTCGGTGAAGGCCGGCGCCGTATCGCCGGCATGCGTGTTGGGGGTGGCGAACATCAGTTCGATGCCGTCGCGCTGCAGCGAGGCCCAGCCATCCGCATCGCTGCGGCGTTGCACCGAGAAGCCGAGACGCTCGACGTAGAACGCGATCGCGCGCCCGAGATCGGGTGTGCGCAGCATCGGGACCATGCTTCGGAATACGAGGCCATCCACGCGCTCAGTCCGGCAGTGCCAGGTCGTCGAGCATCGCCTTGAGGAAGCGCGCCGCCTCGCCACCGGTGCAGGCGCGATGGTCGAAGGTGAGCGACAGCGGGATCACCCGGTGCGATTCGAAGCCGCCGACGACGGGCGTCAGCTGCTCGCGGCCGCGGCCCGCGGCCACGATCGCCACGCAGGGCGGCACCACCACCGGCGTCGCGTAGCGGCCGGCGAACATGCCGAAGTTCGACAGCGAGATGGTGTAGCCGGTGAGCTCCGAGGCGGGAATGCTGCGATCGCCGACCTGCGCGCGCAGGCGGTTGATGCCTTCGCGGATGCCGTGGGCATCGAGCAGGTCGGCATTGCGCAGCGCCGGCACGAACAGCCCGTCGTCGGTGTCGACGGCGATGCCGATGTCCACCTGCGGATGCAGGGTGCGCACCAGCTGGTCGCCATCGAACCAGGCGTTGAGCGCGGGCACGGCTTTCGCGGCGGCGCAGAGGGCGCGGATCAGACGCACGGTGACGTCGTTGCCGGGTTGCCAGGCATGCAGGTCGGCATCGTCGTTGAGCGTGGTCGGCACCACCTTGCGGTGCGCGTCGGCCATGACCCGCGCCATGTTGCGGCGCACGCCCCTGAGCGGTTCGGGCTGGCCGCCAGCGCTGACCGTGGGCGGCTGGGTGCGCATCGGCTTGCCGGCCGCGGACAGCGGCGTGCGCTGGTCGGGGGTTCTTGCCCCCTCTCCCGCTGGCGGGAGAGGGCTGGGGTGAGGGTGCGTTGCGGCGTTGCCCTCGCCCCCAACCCCTCTCCCGCCAGCGGGAGAGGGGAGCAGAGCATCGGTTCCGGATGCCGCACGCTTCACGTCGGCCAGGGTCACCACGCCGTCGGCGCCGCTGCCGCGCACGCGCGCCAGGTCGACCTTCAGCTTGCGCGCGAGTGCGCGGACCGCCGGCATCGCCTTGACGCCGCCGACCGACACGGCCGCTTCGCTGCGCACGGCATCGGAAGACTGCATCGCGCCGACCACGGTGCCGCTGTCCGCGCGCTCGCCGTCGCCGGGCCCGGACTTGTCCTCCGGCGGCGCCTCGCGGGTCTGCGCGATCGCGCCGCCCTCGGTCGACGCCACCACGCGGTCGTCGGGCGCCGGATCGGGCGCGCCCACGCCCTTGCGCGGGGCCGGCGCACCGTGGTGGTGGCCGGTGTCCTGGCCCTCCGCGCGCTGCGGCTGCGAGGCGTCGATCTCGAACTCGGCGAGCATCGTGCCGGTGACGATGATGTCGCCGGCGCCACCAGCCAGGGCCAGCACCGTGCCCGAGACCGGCGAGGGCACGTCGACGACCGCCTTCGCGGTTTCCATCGACACCAGGTTGTCGTCGAGGCGCACGCGGTCACCGGGCTTGACGTACCACTCGACGATGGTGGCGTCGGGCAGGCCTTCGCCGAGATCGGGGAGGAGGAAGGTTTTCTTGTCGCCCATGTCGTCGTTCCGTAGGGCGGGCCCTGGCCCGCCAGTGTTGCAACCATGCCGGACCGAGGCCGGCTCGAGACTTCAATGGCGGGTCAAGGCCCGCGCTACGAGTGCGCCAGCGTGCGCTTCGCCGCGGCCACCACCTTGTCCACGCCCGGCATGTACTTCATCTCCAGGCGGAACAGCGGCATGTGGGTGTCGTAGCCGGTCACGCGCTCGACCGGCGCGACCAGGTCGTACATCGAATGCTCGGCCAGGCGCGCCGCGATCTCGGCACCGAAGCCGGCGGTGCGAGGTGCTTCGTGCACGATCACGCAGCGCCCGGTCTTGGCCACCGACTCGGCGATGGTGGCGAAGTCGAGCGGCTTGAGCGTGGCGACGTCGATGACCTCCGCGCTGATGCCCTCGGACGCCAGC
>JAIUOJ010000241.1 GCA_020161335.1 Pseudomonadota bacterium | reverse complement strand
CCCCAGGTTGAATCGCAGGCTGCGAATCCCCGCCATGCCTTCCAGCGCCCGGCGGATTTCCGACTCCTCCGAGGCACAGTCCATGTTCGCTATGCGAAAGCGTTGCGGCTCGATAGTCGTTCCATCAGACGCTGTTGGCTCGGGCACCGCAGGCACTGTTGCACAGCCACTCCCGCAGCAGGCAGGGTCAGCGTGTTGGCGTTGGCGGGCAGAGTTCATGAAATTCTCCTTTTCAGGCAAATTGGAAACCCTGTACCCACTACAGAGTCAAGCGCCTACAATGAGCCTTGGAGAAAAACCCGCGACCGCTCAAGATGAAGCTATGAAAATCGGCGAACTGGCTAAGGCCGCACATACCCAGGTAGAGACGATCCGGTACTACGAGCGTGAAGGCTTGCTACCAGAAACGGCCCGTACAGATGGCAACTACCGCATGTACGCAGAAGAACACGTTGACCGACTGTCCTTCATCCGGCACTGCCGGGGTTTGGACATGACACTGGATGAAATCCGGGTTCTATTGCGCTTCAAGGATGCTCCGCACGAGAACTGCGCCCAGGTGAATGACCTGCTCGACGAGCACATAGACCATGTGGCTACTCGCATCAAGGAATTGAAAGCGCTGGAACGACAACTCAAGACCTTGCGGGAAAGCTGCCGGGAATCCCAGCAGGCCAGTCAGTGCGGCATCTTGACCGAACTGTCCTCAGCATCGCGCCAGGTGCACGAGCCAGCAACGCGCAGGGGTCATGTTCATGGGGCGCATAGCCTCAAGTGACTAGCTCAAAGAAACTCCAAGCCGACGCCCGATTTCCCATGAGGCCGCTCCGCCACGCACCGTCGCCGCAAGCTGCTGCCCCAGTCGCTGCTCGATCACTGGCTTCCACGGCACCAAGCTGAACCCCATGCCGTCGTCCAGCATCGCGTACCGTCCGCTGGCGAGCATCACGCTCCGGCGGTAGATGCCAGCCACGCGCTGCCCGTCCGCCGTCGGGCGGTGTTCCAAGCCAGTTTCCGCAGCGATGTCCTTGGCGACCTGCGCCAGTTCTCGATTGCGCAGCGTGCCCAGCAGGTTGCGCGCCAGGATCACGCGCTGCCCGCGCCGCTCGGCCAGTCCCTGTTCGGCCAGGAAGTCGGCGCGCTGCTGCATCGCCTGTTTGGTCTCGCTGCCAAAACCCAGGTCACCCAGCCCCGAGCCGCCGCCGATCAACTGCTGGTCGAGCCAGGTGGCCCCGATCACGCGGGCCTGCCGCTCGATGGGCAAGTGCGATTTCAGTTCTGCCGCCACGCCGCCCAGGCGCTGCGCGTCGTACTGGCGGCCACGCTCGGGCAGGTCGTCCGGCACCTTCCATAGCCCCTCGGCCACACGTTCCACGATGCCTGCCCGGCGCAAGGCTTCCAGTCGGCGGACGTGGGTGGCTACCACCTCTTGCGGATCACGGCCCGGTACGGCCTGACCCTGGGCGATCGCAAGGTGATGGTCGGTGCGGTACAGGCCATCGCTCGCCAGCGCGGCGATGTTCTTGTCGGCCGCGCGCACATCGGCCGATCCCTTCACCCCCACCACCGCGCCGGCCGGATAGTTCGCCAGTTCGTCGCGGGCATTGAGCGCGACGTAATGGGCCTTGCCGTCCACGCCGTCGATGACCAGATAGCCCCGGTCGCGCAGCTCGTCGGCCAGCCCCTTCGCGGCCACGCGGCCGAGGATGGTTCGGCCATCGTCTCCCGGCTCGAACACCGCCAGCTCGCGCGGCTCGCCGCGCATGGCCCGCCGCATGGTGCGGATGATGTCGCCACGCTCACCCAGGGCGCGCAGGGTCTTTTCGGCGTCGGCATGGACGGCCCAGGTGCCCGGCTGCATCTCGTCGGCCAGGCCCAGGCGCTGCAAGCGTTGCAGGCGGCCGACCAGCAGCAGGCGCTGGCGTTGCGGCCGCGGTTCGTTGAACTGTTCGATCTGTACCCGGCCGTCCTCGCCGGCCTCACGTTGCAGCGTGCGGTCGAGGCTTGTCCACCGTTCTTGCTCCACCTCGCGCTGCAAGGTCTGCTGGATCTCCAGCTCGGTGCGTGGCCCCAGCCATTCGGTCGCCAGTTCGGCGGCGCGATGGCGGAAGCCATCGGCGATGTAGTCGCCCGCGATGATGAGGTCTTTGCCGGTGTCGTCGCACCCGCGCACGATCAAGTGAGTGTGCGGGTTGTCGGTGTTCCAGTGATCGACGGCCACCCATTCCAGCCGCGTGCCCAGGTCGGCTTCCATGCGGCCCATGAGGCGCCGGGTATAGGTACGCAGGTCTTCCAGCTCCGCGCCATCCTCCGGCGAGAGGATGAAGCGGAAATGGTGCCGGTCATCGGCGCAGCGTTCCTTGAAGGCGTCGAGGTCGGCGGCATCGGTCTGCGGCCCGTAGGCTTGGCCTGGTTCGCCATCGCGGCCCACACCGTCGCGCTCGATGTAGCGCAGGTGCTTGGCGAGCGACTGCGGGCTGGCCCGCTGCTGATTGACCAGCAGCGTCTTGATGGTCACGCGCCGCGACATGGGCGTGAGCTTCGCCCCCGCGAAGCGCGCCGCCGTGTGGCCGCGCCCCAGGCGCGAGCCGGGCCGCTGGCCGGCGTGCTGCCCGTTGCCGCTGGCGCCAGGACGGCGCACCGCCGACTTGCCGCTGCTGGCCTTGCCTGCCTGCTTGAGCACCTTGGAGACGAAGCCCTGGCCCCGGTTCTTCGGGGCACTGGGGCGGATGCGGAAATCATCGTCGCGGCGGTCGGTCATGGCTGCGCTCCCTGCAAGCTCTGGCGTGTCCGGTCGTGCGAAGCACGCGGACATGCCTGCATTGGCGCGGGCTTCGCGCCCCAAGCGGCACGGCGGCGAAGCCGCGCCGTGCCGCGCCACCCCCACGTGCAGACTGGCTTTGCGGGCCGACAGGTGCCGCACCCTTTTGTCTTGCCTTCCGCCTTTGCCCCTCGCTGGCGCTCCGGGCAGCGGCGGCCCGGCG
>JAIUOJ010000240.1 GCA_020161335.1 Pseudomonadota bacterium | reverse complement strand
GCTTGCGGGGGAAGGTGCCGAAGGCGGATGGGGGCTTATCGGCGTCTCGGCGTCGTGAACCCCGGAGCCCCCACCCCAACCCCTCCCCCGTGAACGGGAGAGGGGCTTGTTCGTACGCCGTGTCGGTATTCGCCGTTCGCTGGGTCGGTGCTGGCAGTTCCCTTCCCCCGCTTGCGGGGGAAGGTGCCGAAGGCGGATGGGGGCTTATCGGCGTCTCGGCGTCGTGAACCCCGGAGCCCCCACCCCAACCCCTCCCCCGTGAACGGGACAGGGGCTTGTTCGTACGCCGTGTCGGTATTCGCCGTTCGCTGCGCCTGTACTTGCCGTTCCCTTCCCCCACTTGCGGGGGGAGGTGCCGAAGGCGGATGGGGGCGTATCGGCATCACCGCCACGCTCGTCTCACCGACCCGCCCGCCTGCCTGACCGCCGCCGTAGTAGCATGTGAAACCAATTTCCCTGGAGCACATACGGATGCGGGCTTTTCCCCTGGGAGAGGACATCGACGCGCTGCGCGACGCAGTGCGTCGTTTTGCCGAAGCCGAGATCGCGCCGCGCGCGGCGGAGATCGACGAGTCCAACGCGTTCCCGCAGGACCTGTGGCCCAAGCTGGGCGAACTGGGCCTGCTCGGCATGACCGTGCCCGGAGAGTTCGGTGGCAGCGAGATGGGCTATCTCGCACACATGGTGGCGATGGAGGAAATCTCGCGCGCCTCCGGTTCCGTCGGCCTGTCCTACGGCGCGCATTCCAACCTGTGCGTCGCCAACCTGTACGCCAACGGCACGCAGGCGCAGCGCGAGCACTACCTGCCGAAACTGTGCAGCGGCGAATGGAAGGGCGCGCTGGCGATGAGCGAACCGGGCGCCGGTTCCGACGTGGTCGGCTCGATGTCCTGCCGCGCGGAACGCAAGGGCGACACCTGGATCGCCAACGGCAACAAGATGTGGATCACCAACGGCCCCGAAGCCGACGTGCTGGTGGTGTACATGCGCACGGCCAGCCGCGAGCTCGGCAGCAAGTGCATGACCGCCTTCATCGTCGAAAAGGGCATGAAGGGGTTCTCCACCGCGCAGAAGCTCGACAAGCTGGGCATGCGCGGCAGCAACACCTGCGAGCTGGTGTTCGAGAATTGCGAAATCCCCAACGCCAACGTGCTGGGTGAAGTGAACAACGGCGTGAAGGTGCTGATGAGCGGCCTGAACACCGAACGCCTGGTGCTGAGTGGCGGCCCGCTGGGCCTGATGCAGGCCGCGCTCGACATCTCCCTGCCCTACGTGCGCGACCGTCGCCAGTTTGGCCAGGCCATCGGCACCTTCGGCATCATGCAGGCCAAGATCGCCGACATGTACACCGCGCTGCAGTCCTCGCGCGCGTTCGCCTACCAGGTGGCGCGCGACTACGACGCGGGCCACAAGTCGCGCATCGATGCCGCCAGTTGCCTGCTGCACGCGTCGGAAGCCGCGGTGCAGGTGGCGCTCGAAGCGATCCAGGCGCTGGGCGGCAACGGCTACATCAACGAATTCGCCACCGGGCGCATCCTGCGCGACGCCAAACTCTATGCCATCGGCGCCGGCACGAATGAAATCCGCCGCATGCTGATCGGGCGCGAGTTGTTCAACGGCAACAGCTGAGGCGGCGGCGGGTCGCGGATGCTTGCGATGGCCTCCGCTGATCACCGTGTCATTTCCGGCTTCGCGGGTTTTCGCTCGTCATCCCGGCGAAAGCCGGTACCCAGCGGCTTTGCTTCCATGCCGGACGCTGGGTGGCCCAACACGCCTGCTGCCTCATCCATGTCGATCGGCAGAAGCATTGGCGCCCGGCTTTCGCCGGGATGACGGAGCACAGGCCGTCTCGTGAGGCCCGGCTCAGAATCCGTACGCGTACCGCAGCGACGCCATCCGTTCATCGCCGCGCGGTCCGAAGCGCTGGTCGAAACCGAACGACAAGGCCGCATTGCGCGAGATATGCGTGCCGAAGCCCACGCCGAACAGTCCTCCCGACCTGGCGGCATCCGCCAACGGCAGCGGTGACCAGCTGTCGATCCCGGTGAAGCGGGCCTGCACGTCGAAGCCGTCGGCATCGAGCACCTGCTGCCATTCGCCATAGGCACGGAACGTGGCGCCGCGCCAGTCGCGCTCGGCGCGCACGCCGGCGATGGCCTGGGTGCGACGCAGGTCGGCCGCGCCCGCTTCGAGGCCGAAGCCGTTGCCACCCCATTCGTGGAAACCGCCGCTGCGCACGCGGGTGCTGTCCGCGCCGAGATAGGGCGTGAGCGACGCAACGCCGAGGGTGTAGCGGTGCCCGGCTTCGACGCCGACGCTGGCGTAATCGCCGGCGTAGCGGCTGGAGACGCCTTGCCGTGCGCCGTCGCCCGCGAACAGGAGGCGCTCGATGCCGCGATCGAACCGGCCAACACCGAAGCGTCCCAGCCAGTAGCCGTCGCCGTGCGTGCGCGCCGCATAGGCCATGCCCTGCACTATCCGGTCGCGGCTGCGGTCGCGGTTGCCGCCGACGTAACCCTCCGCCCGCTGCTCGCCGAAGGCGAATCCGGCGACGCCGAGCGCGCCCAGCGGTTGCTCGCGTCCGAGCAGCCAGCCATCGAGCTGGTAGCCGCCACCGGCGATTCCGCCGTTGCCGCCATGGCCGAGCGACTGCATCCAGGTGGCCGGTGACTCGCCACGCGTGCGCGGCTGGTCGAAGCGCGCCGACAACCCGCGACGGCCCATGTCGATGGCATCGAACGTCAACGCGGTGGCCAACGCATGCGACTCGCCGGACAGGCTGTCGAGCGCGGAACGCGCCTGCGACGGGTCATCGAGGCGCTGGAACTCGCCTGCAACGCGCATGAACGCGTCCGGCGCGCCGGCGCCGGCCTCCTGCTGGCGATGGTCGATGCCATCGAACGCCCGCTCGAGGCGCTGCGCGGACGACAGTCCCGCCGCGCCGATGCCTGGCAGGGCCTTGGCGGCCGCGGCGACGTCGAGACGGGTGATGT
>JAIUOJ010000239.1 GCA_020161335.1 Pseudomonadota bacterium | reverse complement strand
GTAGACCACCTGCACCACTTCGGCATGGCCGGTCTGGCCCGAGCACACTTCGCGGTAGGTCGGGTTGGGCGTATGGCCGCCGGCATAGCCGGCCGCGGTCGAGACCACGCCCGGCAGCGACCAGAACTTGCGTTCCGCGCCCCAGAAGCAGCCCATGCCGAACTGCACGCGGGCCAGTCCCGCGAACGCGTCGCGCAGCGGCGTGCCGAGGACGTGGTGGCGGTTGTCGCGCAGCGGCATCTCGTCGGCGCGCCCGGGCAGGGCGTCCTCCGGCCGCGGCAGGCGTTGCTTGCAGGCACCGATTCCGAGCATGGGGTCGACTCCCGGGGAACTGCCCTGGATATGCGGGCGCTGCGCCGCCATGCAAGCGGCGGCCGGCGTCGCCGCCGATCAGGTGAACACGGCCGGCGCGACCTGCACGCAGTTGCGGCCGGCGCGCTTGGCCGCGTACAGCGCCTTGTCGGCGCGTGCGAGCGCCTCGTCGGGGGTCTGCTCGTGCTCGCGGCGCGTGGCCACGCCGACGCTCACGGTCAGTCGCAGCGCTTGTCCGTTCCATTCCAGCGGCAGGTTCTCCACCGCCGCGCGCAGCTGCTCGGCGATGGTGCGCGCCGCCGCGCCCGCGCGCCCGGGCAGGATCGCGATGAACTCCTCGCCACCGTAGCGCCCGAACAGGTCGCCCTCCTGCAGCGCGCCGCGCAGCGCCGACGCCACGTTGCGCAGGCAGAAGTCGCCGCAGGCATGGCCATGGCGGTCGTTGATCGACTTGAAGTGGTCGAGGTCCAGGAACAGCACCGACACCGGCTGCTGGTCGCGCGCGGCCTCGCTGAAGGCGCGGCCCAGCCACTGGTCGATGGTGCGCCGGTTGAGGCTCCCGGTGAGCGCGTCGAGCTCGGCCGAGCGCCGCAGGTTGACCGCGGCCACGGCCTGGTCGACGTGCAGCAGGGCCAGCCGCGCGAAATCGCCGGCCAGCGACAGTTCCTCCGTGGTGAAGCCGTCGGTGCCGGCCCGCTGCAGCAGCAGCACGCCCCACGCCGGCGCGCGGATCGGCAGCGGCACCACGGCCTCGATCGCCACCACCGACTGGGTCGCCTCCGACGCCACCGGCTGCTGCTGCGGGATGCCGTTGGCGGCAAGCCGCTTCAGCGCCAGCGTGCGCCGGGCGATGCTGTCCTTGACCGCGTCGGTGGCGGGCACCGGTTCGACCACCAGGGTGTCGTGGCCGTGGTAGCCCTGGGCGACCATCGCGCCGCGCTCCATCGGCAGCAGCGGCCCGAGGCGATCAAGCAGTTCGCGGAACGCGCTCCATTCGATGTCGGCCACCGGCAGCGCGCGCAGCGAGGTCTGCAGCGTGGCGGCCAGGTTGGAACGCGCCGCCTCGCGCTGCATGCGCCGCTCGGTGTCGGTCCGCGCAAGCAGTTCCCGGTCGCGCTGGTGGCGGTATTCGCCGATGCGGCTGACCAGCCCGACCGACAGGATCGCCACGCTGACCACGATGCCGAGCTGGTAGCCGTAGCGGACCAGCACCGAATCCAGCAGCTGCCCGCGCATCGACAGGTCCATCATCACCACCCCGACCAGCGTCAGCAGGGTCAGCACCGCCAGCGGCCAGGCCATCGCCACCCGGCGGCGGCCGGCGTCGAACAGGATCGCCAGGCCCAGCACCAGCGCCAGCGCCCACGCGGTGGCGCCGAAGCGCAGGAAGGCATCCGACAGCGCGGTGATGTTGAGCAGGCAGGCCGCGGCGAACACCACCAGCGCCAGGCAGGCGATGTCGACCACGCGCCGTCCCGGCCGCGGCACCGCCTCGGCGCCGGCGTACTGCAGCAGCATCTGCAGCCACGACGCCGCCAGCAGCATGCCCAGCGCGTACAGCCCGGGCCCGCGCCAGAACGCGAACAGGCGCAGCCCGGGCAACTGGTACAGGTGGCCGTTGGCCGCGCCGAGCGTCAGCAGCGTGACCACGATGTAGGCGAACAGCGCCAGGAACAGGCGGTCGCGCGCGGCCGAGAACAGCGCCAGCGCGAGCAGGCCGATGGTGAACAGGCTGGCGTAGACCATGGCGCTGGTGGCCACGCCGTACTGCTCCAGCCGCATCGCCTCGGCTTCGCGCATCACCTTCGGCCGCAGCGCGCTGCGCACGTTGCCCCGCGCATGCAATTGAAGTTCGATCGGGCCGGTCCAGTCGGCCGGCAGCGGGAACAGGTAGCCGCCGGGCAGGATGCCTTCGTCGTCGCGCGGGGCGAAGAAGTCGAGGGTGTCGCTGCGCCACGTCCCGCGCTGCAGCCAGAGCGCGTCGACCGGGTCGCGCTCGATCCGCACCACCCAGCGCGAGCCCCGGCCGTCCGGCTCGGGCAGCGCGAAGCGCAGCAGCGCCGCCGAACGCGAATCGTCGCCGGACGCCGGCAGCAGCACGCCGTTGCCGTCCTCGGACGTGGCCCGCGCCTCGCCGGGCAGCGCCGAGATGGCGACGTCCACGCTCACCTGCTCCTCGGGCACCACGCCGGCGATGGCCACGGCGAACAGGCACAGCAGCAGCGCCATGCAGGCCGCCAGCAGCCCCTCGTGGGACCCCGGCTCCGGTTTGGGCAGGCCGATCAGGACCGCCCCCGCGGGCCGGTCGCGGCCACGCGCGCACGCGGACACCGCCGCGCACGCCCGGCGGGCGATGGCGACGGGCCCGGGCGGGCACCGGCTGCGATGGCGTCTTGCGACATGGGCCTCTCCTGATCCCCCGCTCTCGGAAGCAACTTCCGTGCCGCGTCCGCTTGACCACGGTCACATTATCGGGCCAGGACGACCCGCCGCGGTGCCATCGCGCGCCTCGGCTAAACTGTGTTTTTCATCCCCGACGCGTCATGACCAGCCCCTCGCAGGCCCTTCCCGGGCATCCGGCCGCCCCGGACACCGCCAGCGCCGCCCCCGCCGAGCGCCAGGACTTCATCCGCCAGATCGTCCGCGACGACCTGGCCAGCGGGAAGCACGCGGCCATCCGCACCCGCTTCCCGCCCGAGCCCAACGGCTACCTGCACATC
>JAIUOJ010000238.1 GCA_020161335.1 Pseudomonadota bacterium | reverse complement strand
AATGGCTCGGCCGCGGCGACGAGGCGCTTGGCTGGCAGCTCACGCTCGGCCTGTACGGGGTGATCGCCGCGGCGACCTTCGCCACCGTGTTCCTGACCACGCGCGAGCGCGTCGCACCGCCGCCGATGCAGCGCAGCGCGGTGCGCCAGGACATCCTCGATCTGCTGCGCAACCGTCCGTGGCTGGTGCTGTTCGTGCTGGCGCTGGTGATCATGGTGACCATCGTGATGCGCAGCGGTTCGCTGGTGTACTTCCTCAAGTACCACGTCGGCCGGCCGGAGCTGACCGGCACCTTCCTCGGCATGTACTCGGTCGCGCTGGCGGTGGGCGCGGCGCTCACGCCGGTGATGACGCGTCATGTCGACAAGCGCCTGCTGATGATGTGGCTGATGGCGGGCGTGGGCGTGTTGAGCTGCGCGATGTACTTCGTGCCGTCCGACCAGGTGTGGGCGCTGTTCGCGATCAATACCCTGATCGGCCTGCTGCTCGGGCCGAAATCCCCGCTGGCGTTCTCGATGTACGCCGACTGCGCCGACTACACCGAATGGAAGACCGGCCGCCGCGCCACCGCGATGACGTTCGCCGCGGCCACGTTCTCGCAGAAGCTGGGCGGCGCGCTCGCCGCGGCCGCGATCGCGTGGATGCTGGCGGCGATGGGCTACGTGGCCAACGAGGCGCAGTCCGATGCCTCGCGCCACGGCATCGCGTTGCTGCTCACGGTGATCCCGGGCGCGGTCGCGCTGCTGGCGGCATGGGTGATGCGCTTCTATCCGCTGGACGACGCCGCGCTGCGCAACGTGCAGCGCGACCTGCTGGCGCGACGCGGGGAGGATGCGTGAGCGAGCCGCCGTACGGGTTCCGCGAAGAGGGCCGGCGCTTCGTGCTGACCAGCCCGACGGCGATGCCGCAGGCCTCGACCTTCCTGTGGAACCGGCGCCTGCTGCTGCAGTTGAACGTGCGCGGCTACGCCACGGCGCAGTTCATGCAGCCCGAGCCGGCGAAGTACGCGCATGCGCCGACGCTGGAAGCAAAGACCTTCATGCAGCCCGAGCAGCCGTACTACGCGCACCACCCGGGACGGTTCTGCTACCTGCGCGACGAGGACAGCGACCTGCTGTTCTCGGCGCCGCATGCGCCGGTCAACCGCGTACCCGATGCCTTCGCCTGGTCGATCGGGCCCGCCGACGTCGCCTGGACGGTGTGCTGCGACGGGATCGAGGCCACCCTCGGCGTGACGCTGCCGGTCGACGACGTGGCCGAACTGTGGACGCTGCGCCTGCGCAACGCCTCGTCGCGCCCGCGCCGGATCAGCGCCTGTCCCTACTTCCCGGTCGGCTACATGTCGTGGATGCACCAGTCCGGCCGCTACCGCGCCGACCTCGGCGGCATCGTCTGCGACAGCGTGACGCCCTACCAGAAGGTCGAGGACCATTTCCGGCAGCGCGATTTCAAGGACCGCACCGTGCTGCTGCACGATCGCGTGCCCGATGCCTGGGAGGCGAACCAGGCCGCGTTCGAAGGCGAGGGCGGGCTGCACGCGCCGTCGTCGATCACCGGTGGCGACATGCTGGCCTGTGGCGACGCGCTGTACGAGACCCCGGTGGCGGCGCTGCAGTATCGCGTCGCGCTTGCGCCCGGCGGCTCGGAGACCTTCCGCTTCCTGTTCGCGCCTGCGAAGGACGACGACGAAGTGCGCGCATTGCGCGCGCGGCACCTGTCCGCGGTCGGGTTCGCCGGCGCATCCGCGGCGCAGGCGGCTTACCTCGCGCAGGGGCAGGGCTGCCTGCGCGTGCGCACGCCGGACCCGTGGTTCGATGCGTTCGCCAACCACTGGCTGCCGCGCCAGGCGTTCTACCACGGCGATGCCAACCGCCTGACCACCGACCCGCAGACGCGCAACTTCCTGCAGGACCACATGGGCATGGCCTACCTGCGCCCGGCGACGGCGCGCGCGGCGCTGCTGCTCGCGCTGTCGCAGCAGGCCCCGGATGGCGCGATGCCCGATGGCATCCTGCTGGTCGAAGGCGCCGAACTGAAGTACATCAACCAGGTGCCGCACACCGACCATTGCGTGTGGCTGCCGGTGTTCCTGGAGGCCTACCTCGACGAAACCGGCGACGACGCGGTGCTCGGCGAGGTGGTCGTCGACCGCAATGGCGTGGCGATGACGGTCGCCGAGCGCCTCGACCGCGCGCTACGCTGGCTGCTGGCGCAGCGGGACGCGCGCGGCCTGAGCTACATCGCCCAGGGCGACTGGTGCGATCCGATGAACATGGTCGGCTGGCAGGGGCGCGGTGTCTCCGGCTGGCTGTCGCTGGCCAGCGCCCATGCCCTGCGCCTGTGGGCCGCCATCTGCGAACGCAACGGGCGCGACGCGCGTGCCTTTCGTGACGGCGGCGCCGCGTTCAACGGCGCAGTCAACACCCACCTGTGGGATGGCGACTGGTACGGCCGTGGCATCACCGACGATGGCGTCGCCTTCGGCGTGCGTGCCGACGACGAAGGCCGCATCTACCTCAATCCGCAGGCCTGGGCGATGCTCAGCGGCGCGGCCGACACCGTGCGACGCGACCGCCTGCTGGCGGCGATCGAGCAGGAACTGGTGTCGCCGCACGGCGTGGCGATGCTGGGGCCGCCGTACACCGCAATGCGGGAGGACGTGGGGCGCCTTACCCAGAAGTTCCCGGGCTCCGCCGAGAACGGCGCGATCTACAACCACGCCGCCGCGTTCTACCTGCACGCGCTGTACGCGGTCGGCGAGTCCGACCGGGCCTGGCGCGTGCTGCGCGCGATGTTGCCCGGGCCGGACGAAGGCGACTGCCTGCAACGCGGCCAGTTGCCGGTGTTCGTGCCCAACTACTATCGCGGCGCCTGGCGGCGGCATCCGCGCACTGCGGGGCGCTCCAGCCAGTTGTTCAACACCGGTACCGCGGCGTGGCTGTACCGCAGCCTGGTGGAATCGCTGTTCGGCCTGCGCGGCGACGGCGACGGACTGCGCATCGCGCCGCAGCTGCCCGCGCACTGGCCGTCCGCGCATGCGGTGCGTCGCTTCCGC
>JAIUOJ010000237.1 GCA_020161335.1 Pseudomonadota bacterium | reverse complement strand
GGGCGTGATCCCGGCGATCTTCGCATCGTCGATCATCATGTTCCCGGCCACCGCCACCACCTGGTTCGGCCAGGCGGGTTCCGCGCAGTGGCTGCAGCGCGTGTCGCAGGCCCTGTCGCCGGGCGAGCCGCTGCACATCCTGCTGTACGCGGGCCTGATCGCCGGCTTCGCGTTCTTCTACACGGCGCTGGTGTTCAACTCGCAGGAAACGGCCGACAACCTCAAGAAGTCGGGCGCGCTGATCCCGGGCATCCGGCCGGGCAAGGCCACGGCGGACTACATTGACGGCGTGCTGACGCGGCTCACCGCCGCCGGCGCGGCCTACCTGGTGATCGTCTGCCTGCTGCCCGAATTCATGCGTACCGAGCTCAACGCGTCGTTCTACTTCGGCGGCACCTCGCTGCTGATCGTGGTGGTCGTGGTGATGGACTTCATCGCCCAGATCCAGGCCCACCTGATGTCGCACCAGTACGAAAGCCTGCTCAAGAAGGCGAACCTGAAGGGCGGGGCCCGGGCGCGCTGAGGCAGGACCGGCCCGCTGCGGCGGGGCGGGGCGTGACCACCGGCCAGGCAGGCCGGGGAGGGGCGTCGCCGGGCGGTCGCCCGCGAGGCCCCGAACGCCAGGGAGCGGTACCAGATTCAACGCCGGCGCGGAGCCCAGCCTCCCCCGGCACGATGGGCGACCCGTGCGGCAGTCCCGCGCATGGGTGGATCCAGGCCAGTACGCGCACCAGAGTAGTGCGCGGGGCCGGGCGGGGGCGACCTCGACCAGCCAGCCGGGGTCCGTCGCCGGAGCATGGGCACACTCCCCATGCCGGGTCGAGGGCGCAAGGCGCCCCCGGCTTCCAAGTGACCCGGGACCCTGTTAGAATTTCTTGTTCACTCCGCCGGAATCACCCGTTCCGGCCGCCAACCAGTTGGAGATCCGCGCATGGCGCGTATTGCAGGTGTCAACCTGCCTGCCCAGAAGCACGTCTGGGTCGGGCTGCAAAGCATCTACGGCATCGGCCGTACCCGTTCGAAGCAGGTCTGCGAAGCCGCGGGCGTTGCCTCGAACACCAAGATCCGCGACCTGTCCGAGCCGGACGTCGAGCGCCTGCGCGCCGAGGTCGGCAAGTTCGTGGTCGAGGGCGACCTCCGTCGCGAGGTCGGCATCGCCATCAAGCGCCTGATGGACCTGTCGTGCTACCGCGGCCTGCGCCATCGCCGTGGCCTGCCGCTGCGTGGCCAGCGTACCCGGACCAATGCCCGTACCCGCAAGGGTCCGCGCAAGGCCATCAAGAAGTAATCGAGGACATCCGACATGGCCAAGCCGGCAGCAGCCAAGCAGAAGAAGAAGATCAAGCGCGTCGTCACCGACGGCATCGCGCACGTGCACGCTTCGTTCAACAACACCATCGTCACCATCACCGACCGCCAGGGCAACGCGCTGTCGTGGGCGACCTCGGGCGGCGCGGGTTTCCGCGGTTCGCGCAAGTCGACCCCGTTCGCCGCGCAGGTCGCCGCCGAGAAGGCGGGCAAGGACGCGCTCGACTACGGCGTGAAGTCGCTGGAAGTGCGCATCAAGGGCCCGGGTCCGGGCCGGGAGTCGGCCGTGCGTTCGTTGAACAACGTGGGCTACAAGATCACCAACATCATCGACGTGACGCCGATCCCGCACAACGGGTGCCGTCCGCCGAAGAAGCGTCGCGTCTAAGGGAGCGATCAGACAATGGCTCGTTATATCGGTCCCACCTGCAAGCTCGCGCGCCGCGAAGGCGCCGACCTCTCGCTCAAGACCCCGACCCGTGCGCTGGACTCCAAGTGCAAGCTGGAGCAGAAGCCCGGCCAGCACGGTGCCGGCACCGGCGCGCGTCGCAGCAAGCTCTCCGACTACGCCACCCAGCTGCGCGAAAAGCAGAAGGTCAAGCGTATCTATGGCCTGCTGGAGCGCCAGTTCCGCAACTACTACAAGAAGGCGTCGACCAAGAAGGGCAACACGGGTGAAAACCTGCTGCAGCTCCTCGAGACGCGCCTGGACAACGTCGTGTACCGCATGGGCTTCGCGGTGACCCGTCCCTCGGCTCGCCAGCTGGTGTCGCACCGCGGCGTCACCGTGAACGGCAAGCCGGTCAACCTGCCGTCCTACCAGGTCAAGGCGGGCGACGCGATCGCGCTGTCGGAGAAGGCGCAGAAGCAGATGCGCGTCCAGGAAGCGCTGAACGTCTCGTCCAGCATGGACCTGGCGCCGTCGTGGATCGAAGTCGACCAGAAGAAGTTCAGCGGCGTGTTCAAGGCGGTCCCTGACCGCGGCGACCTGCCGCAGGACATCAACGAAGCGCTGATCGTCGAGTTGTACTCGAAGTAAGGACTTGCGGCGGGGCTTCCCGCGGCAGCAGCGACAACATCCCCCCGGCCCGTGCCACGCACGGGCCACCCCTTGGCAGCAAGGGGCTCCAAACGCACTAGAGCCGCCGCGTCGACGGATGCGGTGGCGCTGCAGGAGACGCAACGAATATGACAGTTACCGCCAACCAGGTCCTGCGCCCCCGTGGTCCCCAGATCGAACGCCTCGCCGGCAACCGCGCGAAGGTC
Organism: Pseudomonadota bacterium; assembly: GCA_020161335.1. Classification (GTDB taxonomy): domain Bacteria; phylum Pseudomonadota; class Gammaproteobacteria; order Xanthomonadales; family Xanthomonadaceae; genus Luteimonas. Next base: position 495 of record JAIUOJ010000237.1, on the reverse strand, counting down.
GTGATCGAACCGCTCGAGCGTGGCTATGGCCACACCCTCGGCAACGCGCTGCGCCGCGTGCTGCTGTCGTCGATCCCCGGCTTCGCGATCACCGAGGTCGAGATCGACGGCGTGCTGCACGAGTACAGCACGATCGAAGGCTTGCAGGAGGACGTGCTGGAAGTCCTGCTGAACCTCAAGGACGTGGCGATCCGCATGGGCACCGGCGACAGCTCGACGCTGACCCTGGCCAAGTCGGGCCCCGGCGTCGTCACCGCCGCCGACATCAAGACCGACCACAACGTCGAGATCCTCAATCCCGACCACGTGATCGCGCACCTGACCAAGGAAACGCAGCTCAGCATCCGCCTGAAGATCGAGCGGGGTTTCGGCTACCAGCCGGCCGCCGCCCGTCGTCGTCCGGACGAGGAAACCCGCGCGATCGGCCGCCTGATGCTCGACGCCTCGTTCTCGCCGGTCCGCCGCGTGGCCTATGAAGTCGAAGCGGCGCGCGTC
>JAIUOJ010000236.1 GCA_020161335.1 Pseudomonadota bacterium | reverse complement strand
CGATGGGTTCGAGCAAGGCCGCCAACTGGTCCAGCGGCATCTGCATGAACGCGCCGATGTCCACGCCGGCGAAGGTGACCGACAGCGCCTCGGGCTTGAGCCGCTTGCCGTGGCAGGTGGGGCAGGGCTTGCCTTCCATGAAGCGGGAGACGCGCTTGCGCATCAGCGCGCTTTGGGTGTTGGCGAAGGTGTGCAGCACGTAGCGCCGGGCGCCGGTGAAGGTGCCCATGTAGCTCGGTTCCATCTTGCGTCGCAGTGCGGCGCGCGTTTCGGCAGGCGTGAAGCCCGCGTAGACCGGTGCTGTCGGGGTTTCCTCCGTGAACAGGATCCAGTCGCGCTCCTTCTTCGGCAGATCCTTCCAGGGACGGTCGACGTCGTAGCCCAGACTGACCAAGATGTCGCGAAGGTTCTGTCCCTGCCAGGCGGGTGGCCACGAGGCGATCGCCCGCTCGCGAATGCTCAACGAGGGATCAGGCACCATCGTCGCCTCGGTCACTTCGTACACGTGGCCCAGGCCGTGGCAGGCCGGGCATGCGCCCTGCGGCGTGTTCGGCGAAAAATCCTCGGCGTACAGCATCGGCTGATTGGCCGGATAGGCGCCCGCACGCGAATACATCATCCGCACCAGGCTGGATAGGGTGGTCACGCTGCCGACCGAGGAGCGTGCGTTGCTCGAACCGCGCTGCTGTTGCAGTGCGACCGCCGGCGGCAGGCCGTCGATCGCATCGACGTCCGGCACGCCCGCCTGGTCGATCAGGCGCCGCGCATACGGCGCGACCGATTCGAAATAGCGCCGCTGAGCCTCGGCGTAGATGGTGCCGAAGGCGAGCGAGGACTTGCCGGAGCCGGAGACGCCGGAAAACACCACCAGCGCGTTCCGCGGGATGGCGACATCCACGTCCTTGAGGTTGTGCTCGCGCGCACCTCGCACTTCCACCATGCCGCTGGCGGCGGCGGTGCAGGAAGATTCACCCAATGAAGGATTTGGCATGGTCTTGTCCTGCTGTTCGGGAGGGGGCGGGCGCATGAATTCCGGATCGGGTCAGTCATCACTTCCCTGCGCTGTCGCGTCCGTGCCTCCATGGGCACGCCGGAGCCTGCGTACTGTCCACCAGATCGCGAACAGCACCACGGGGACCAGGACTGCCATCGCGAGTTCGGGCGCGACCATGTCGTGAACGCCCGCGATCCCTTTCAGCAGATAGGCGAGCAGACCCACGACGTAGTAGGAGATCGCGGCGACCGACAGGCCTTCGACGGTCTGCTGAAGGCGCAATCGCAGCCTGGCCCGGGTGTTCATCGACGCCAGCAGATCCCGGTCCTGGCGCTGGAGTTCGATATCGATCCAGGAACGCAGCAGCGAGATGGTCCGGCTCAGGTTGTCGGATAGCTTGGCTTGGCGCTCCTTCACCGACTGGCACGTCCGCATCGCCGGCGCGATGCGGCGCTGCAGGAAATCCTGCCAGGTGCAGTACCCGGCGACGGCGACCTCTGACAGCGCCGCCAGCCGTTCCTCGACGATCTGGAAAGAGGCGCGGCTGGCACCGAAGCGATAGAGGTTTGCCGCAACGCCGAAGCGGTCGGACAGTGCGCGCATCGCGGCACGATCCGCAGCCGGATTGCCTTCGGTCATGAAGGCGAATTGCAGTAGGCCGCGCGGGGGCTGGAGCAGCGGATGCGGGCGCGCATGCACTTCGTCCACGGCCGCGACCCGGTCGGCGTAGGCCGGCGTGCCGTACACAATGGTGGCCTCTGGCGTCCTTCCAATGGTGGCCATGCGGCGGCTTCCCGGTCGTTGCACAAGGGCGGGGCGTGCCCGCCCGTTGTGGCTCAACTTACCGCTTTCGCACCGGCGGCAGGGTCACCTTGTCCTCGGTTCCGCCACACATCGGGTGTTTGAAGCCATTGGCCTGCTCGGCCTTGTCGAGATAGACGATGTTGTCGTCCTTCGCGGGACTGACGCCAGCCGGCACGTAGTCCAGCGCGAGCGCGTGGCGGGTCTTCCACGCGATGTTGTGGTCGGCGCAAGAGGAATCGCCGCTGACGCCGAGCGCGCCCACCCGCGTTCCCTTCGCGTCGTACAGCGCAAGGCCGCCGCCGAACACGTTCACGCCACCGATCCGCGCGCCCACCAGCGGATCCTTCGCCGTGCCGAAGTCCGCGGCACCGCCGGCGTAGGCTACCTGCGTGTCGACCGGGTTGGAAAACTGCAGGCCGAACAGGCTGCCGCCCGTCTGCGTGGGCGAATAGAGGTTGGCGGTGGACAGGGCGAGGCCCGGCAGGCTGAAGGCGTTCGCGGTGTTCGCCTTCTGCGCGGAAATCACCCGGCTGCCGAGCCACTGGTCGCCGACCTTGGCGCCGGTATGGGCCACGGCGCAAACCGTGCCGTCGGTCGCCACCACGGTGCCCCACATGTCGAGGTTGAAGCCGCCGTTGGCGTCCTTGCGGGCATTGGCGAGGGCCTGCTTGAGCTGCTGCCAGTTCGGCAGGCCGTCGCATCCATCGCCGGCATGCGCGGCGAGGGGCAGCAACAGCGAAGAGCACAGCAGGGCGAGTACGGGGAGTTTCGTCATGGTCATGCCTCGGGTTGGAGTGAACCTGACGGCGGGCATTCCGCTTTGGGTTCGGGGTGCTGTGCGGGGTGAAGGGAATTGCCGGTCACGAATGCCGGGCCTGCCGGAATGCCGGCGCCTTCTGGCCATCCCAATCGAGGTCGACGGCCACCTGGGCCTGTGCGCGGTGGCATTCGAGCGCGTCGATGTCGAGATCGGCGATCGCCCAGGCTTGCGCGCCGCGGGTCGTCTACACACGAAAGTCCCACCCGAGGCTATTGAGAAACTCATTCGCCATCACACGAGTGAGGGATCGCACGTAGGGCCGTGTGACCCCCATCCTGCGGCGTGACCTGATTGGGTCAAGGCCTGGTTGTCATGCAGGCAGTTTGGCTGCAAGCAGTTCGACCTTCTCGATATTGGGCGGAGAACTGAGCAAGGTCGCTGCGTTGGCCATCAAGGCCGCGGCGATCTGGCCGTCAAGATGTGCCTGGCGGCCTGCCTCATCGGCAAAGGCATCA
>JAIUOJ010000235.1 GCA_020161335.1 Pseudomonadota bacterium | reverse complement strand
CACCCTACCCGGAGGTGGAGGCCGCCTGCCACGCGCGGGCGCTGGGACTGGGGGCGAGCGAACTGCACGGCAGCCTCTGCGGCTGGCTGGCCGGCGGCGGCGCCGACGGCCCCGACTGGCTGGCGCGCGTGCTCGCGGACGATGCCGTGGCCCCGGTCGAGCCCGATGGCGTGCTCGACCGCCTGCACGCGGCCACCGTGGCCGGCCTGGAGGACCGCGACTTCGGCTTCGAGCTGCTGCTGCCGGATGCCGAAGCGTCCCTGTACGAGCGCAGCGGCGCGCTGTTCGACTGGTGCCGCGGCTTCGTGGGCGCGTTCGGGCTGGCCGCCGGGCGGTCGCCGACGCTGTCCGAGGAAGGCGAGGAGGCGCTGGCCGACCTGGTCCGCCTTGCCGGCGCGGTGCCGGAGGACGACGGCGACGAGGAGGACGAGGACGCGCTGGCCGAGATCGAGGAGTTCGTGCGCGTCGCCGCGCTGCTCCTGCACGGCGATGGCGCGCTCGGCCCGCGCCACCGCAGCCGCCTGAACTGATGTCCGCCACCGGCATCCCGGCGCTGGGGTATGCCCGCCGCCGTCGCCAGCTGATGCGGATGGCCGGTGACGACGCGATCCTGGTGCTCCCGGCCGCGCCGGAGCGCATCCGCAGCCGCGACACCCACTATCCCTACCGGCAGGATTCCGACCTGTGGTACCTCACCGGCTTCGCCGAGCCGGAGGCCGTACTCGTGCTGGTGCCCGGCCGGCGCCACGGCGAGGCGCTGCTGTTCTGCCGCGAGCGCGACCCCGAGCGCGAAGGCTGGGACGGACCGCGCGCGGGCCCAGAGGGCGCGGTCGAGGCCTTCGGCATGGACGACGCCTACCCGATCGACGACCTCGACGAGATCCTGCCCGGCCTGCTCGAAGGCCGGACCCGCGTGTACTACCACTTCGGCCGCGACACCGAGTTCGACCTCAAGCTGATCGGCTGGCTCAACCGCGTGCGCGCGCAGGTGCGGATGGGCGCGCAGCCGCCGCACGAGTTCCTCGAACTGGGCCACCTGCTCGACGAGATGCGGCTGTTCAAGTCGCGCGACGAACTCAAGCTGATGCGTCGCGCCGCGAAGATCAGCGTGCAGGCACACGAGGCGGCGATGCGCGCCGCGCGTCCGGGCATCCACGAGTACGAGCTGCAGGCGGAACTGGAGCGCGTGTTCCGTGCCGCCGATGCCGAGCCGGCCTACAACAGCATCGTCGGCGCCGGCCCCAATGCCTGCGTGCTGCACTATCGCGCCAATGCCGCGCAGGCGCGCGCTGGCGACCTGGTGCTGGTCGATGCCGGCGCCGAATACCGCGGCTATGCCGCCGACATCACCCGCACCTTCCCCGTCAACGGCCGCTTCACCACCGAACAGCGCGCGCTGCACGACCTCGTCGGCGCGGCCCAGGCCGCGGCGCTCGCGCAGGCGCGGCCCGGCGTGCCCTACGAGGCCGGGCACAAGGCCGCGGTCGAGACGCTGACCGAAGGCCTGCTCAAGCTGGGCCTGCTCAAGGGCAAGCTGGAGAAGAATGTCGCCGACGGCACCTACAAGCGCTACTACCGGCACAAGACCGGGCACTGGCTGGGGCTGGACGTGCACGACGTGGGCGACTACCGCATCGACGGCGAATCGCGCCTGCTCGAACCGGGCATGGCCTTCACCATCGAACCCGGCCTGTACGTGCCGGCCGACGACACCACGGTGGCCGAGAAGTGGCGCGGCATCGGCATCCGCATCGAGGACGACGTGGTGGTCACGAACGCGGGCCACGAAGTGCTGACCACCGGCCTGGCGCGCAGCGCCGACGAGATCGAAGCGTTCATGGCGGCGCGGTAGGCGCGCGGCGGGGCCAGGCCCGACGTTGCGGGTGGCGGGAAAGGCCAGGGTGAAAGGTCGGGGTCAGACTCGACTTTTCCCCGGCCTGTGGCGGTTGCGGAAGAATTCCGGGAAAAGTCGACGCTGCCCCCGGTGTCGGAGCCTTACCCCGGATAGACGCGATGGCGCAGCAGCCGCACGCCCAGGGGGTCGCCGACGGCGGGGACCGCTGCGCCCGGCGTGGCGACGAGGTCCACCTCCAGTGGCCGTGCCTGCCCGGCCACGTCGAGTTCGAGGGTGATGCGCCCGGCGTGGACGTGTACGCCGGCCACGCGCGCGGCGAGTCCTTCGCCGGCGCCGGCGATCGTGGCGTCGTGCGGACGCAGGTACAGCCGCGCCGGGCCATCCGCGACGCCCTCGGCGGCGAAGTGCTGCGCCTGCGCGGGCGCGGTGAAGCGTCCGCCGGACACCTCGCCCTCGACGACGCTGGCGCGGCCGATGAAGTCGAACACGTAGGCCGATGCGGGCGTGTCGTAGATCTCGCGCGGCGTGCCAACCTGCTCGATCCGGCCATCGCGCAGCACCACCACGCGGTCGGCCAGCTCCAGCGCCTCGTCCTGGTCGTGGGTGACGAACACCGTGGTCTGCCCGGTCTGGTCGTGCAGCGCACGCAGCCAGCGGCGCAGCTCCACGCGCACCTTGGCGTCGAGCGCGCCGAACGGTTCGTCCAGCAGCAGCACGGTCGGATCGATCGCCAGCGCGCGCGCCAGCGCCACGCGCTGCTTCTGCCCGCCCGACAGTTGCTCCGGATAGCGTTCGCCGTGCTCTGGCAGCTGGATCAGCGCCAGCAGGCCCTCGACGCGGCGTTTGATCGCCGCCCTGTCCGGGCGCGTGCGCCGGGGCCGGCTGCGCAGTCCGAAGGCGATGTTCTCGGCCACGGTCATGTGCCGGAACAGCGCGTACTGCTGGAACACGAAGCCGACGTTGCGCTCGCGCAGGCTCAGGCGCGTGGCGTCGGTGTCGCCAAACAGCACGCGGCCCGCGTCGGCCGGCAGCAGGCCGGCGATCACGCGCAGCAGGGTGGTCTTGCCCGAGCCCGACGGGCCCAGCAGCGCGACCAGCTCGCCGGAGGCGATGCGCAGGTCGACGCCGTCGAGCGCCGCGGTGCCCGCGTAGTGCTTGGAGACCTGCTGGATGAAAAGGTCCACGCCCTGTCCCGGCGGAACGTTGTGCGGATCATCGCCGATCCCCGGCGCGCCGGTCGCCGCGACGGCA
>JAIUOJ010000234.1 GCA_020161335.1 Pseudomonadota bacterium | reverse complement strand
GTCCGCCGACAAGGACCTGTCGCAACTGCTCGAAGGCGCCGACGAGCAGTGGGACTTCGCCCGCGGCCAGCGCTGGGGCGCGGCGGGGGTGAAGGCCCGCCACGGCGTGGAGGCGCGACAGATCGCCGATTACCTGGCGCTGTGCGGTGACGCCATCGACAACATCCCCGGCGTGCCGGGCATCGGCGCCAAGACCGCGGCGGTGCTGCTGGCGCACTTCGACAGCCTGGATGCCCTGCTCCAGCGCGTGGACGAAGTGGCGTTCCTGCGTTTCCGCGGCGCGGCGCAGGCGGCGACGAAGCTGCGCATGCACCGCGAACAGGCGCTGCTGTGTCGCCAGCTCACCACCCTCTCGCTGGCCGCGCCGCTCGGCGCCGCGGCACCGGGGTTCACCCGCGCCGCCGCCGATGCCGCCGCCCTGGCCGACCTGTGCGAGCGCCTGCGCTTCGGACCGCTCACCCGCCGCCGCCTGCATGCCGCGGCCGGCCTCGACTACGCGCCCGCGCCCTGACCCGCGCGGCCACCCCCCGCGCAGCGTTTACCATGCCGGCATGAACGACACCTCGCGCAACGACACGGAAGTGCTGTACCAGGGCGAATGGCTGCGCATGGTGCGGCGCGGGCACTGGGAATCGGTGGAACGCACCCACGGCCGCGACGGCCTGGCGGTGCTGGTGATCGCGGTGACGCCGGACGACGAGGTGCTGTTCGTCGACCAGTACCGCGTGCCGCTGGGCGCGCGCACGATCGAGATGCCGGCCGGACTGGTTGGCGACGACCACCGCGAGGACACGCTGGAATCGGCCGCGCGCCGCGAGCTGATCGAGGAAACCGGCTGGGATGCCGGGCGCATCGACGTGCTGCTGGTCGGGCCGACTTCGTCGGGCATGAGCAACGAGCGCATCGCCTTCGCCCGCGCGCTGGACCTGCGCCGCGTCGGCGACGGCGGCGGCGTCGACGACGAGGACATCGTGGTCCCAGCGGTGCCGCGCAGCGAGGCGCCGGCCTGGCTGATGCGCAAGCACCGCGAAGGCTACGAACTCGACCTCAAGCTGTGGGCCGGGCTGTGGATGATCGACCACAACCCGGACGGCTCGCTGCGCGACTGAGCGCGGCATGGCTCCGCTCCCGCCGCTGCTGTCGCCGCACGACCCCGCGCCGGTCTCCGAACGGAACGCCGGCGGTGCCTCGCCGTTCCTGCTGATCGCCGACCACGCCGGCCAGGCGGTGCCGGCGTCGCTGGCGAAACTCGGGCTGGCGCAGGCCGAACTCGACCGCCACATCGGTTGGGACATCGGCATCGCCGGCACCACCACGCGGTTGTCGGACGCGCTCGACGCGCATGCGGTCCTGCAGGCGTACTCGCGCCTGGTGATCGACTGCAACCGCCCGCTGCACGCACCCGGCTCGATCGTCGCCACCAGCGACGGCACCCCGGTCGCCGGCAACGCAGGACTCGACGCGGCACAACGCACACGGCGCGTCGAGGAGATCTTCGTCCCCTACCACGCGCGCATCGCCGCCGCGCTCGACGCACGCCAGCGCGCCGGCCGGCCGACGATCCTCATCGCCATGCACAGCTTCACCCCGTCGATGGCCGGCCACGACCGACCGTGGCACGCCGGCGTGCTCTACCAGCACGATCCCGCGTTCGCGCACGCCCTGCTCGACGTGCTGCGCCGCGAGGGCGACCTCGTGGTGGGCGACAACCAGCCGTACTCGGTCAGCGACGCCACCGACTACGCGATCCCGGTGCATGCCGAGGCGCGCGGCCTGCCGCACGTGGAACTCGAGATCCGCCAGGACCTGATCGCCGATGCCGCCGGCCAGCAGGCCTGGGCCGAGCGGCTGGCGCGGCTGTTCCTGTCGCTGCAGGATCGCTTCACGGCGGCACGCTGAAGCGCGCGCCGCCGCGAGGCCTGGCTCAGGCGAACCCATCCGTCGCGCGCACCAGCGCGTCCACGTTCTCGGCCTCGAACGCGGAGTGGCCCGAGGTCGGCGTGACCACCAGCTCGGCCTTGGGCCAGGCCTGGTGCAGGTCCCACGCGTTCTGCACCGGGCAGACCACGTCGTAGCGGCCGTGCACGATCACGCCGGGGATGCCGGCGATGCGATAGGCGTCGCGCAGCAGCTGGTCGTCGACCTCGAAGAAACCCTTGTTGACGAAGTAGTGGTTCTCGATCCGGGCGAAGGCGAGCGCGAACGCCGCATCCTCGTGGCCGGTGACGAAATCCTGGTCGACATGCAGGAAGGACGTCGCGCCCTCCCACACGCTCCAGGCGCGCGCGGCGGCCAGCCGGGTGGCTTCGTCGTCGCTGGTCAGGCGCTTGTGGAACGCGCTGACGAGGTCGCCGCGCTCGGCGTCCGGGATCGCCGCGAGGTAGTGCTGCCACGCCTCCGGGAACAGGCGCGAGGCGCCTTCCTGGTAGAACCACTGCAATTCCCAGTGGCGCAACATGAAGATGCCGCGCAGCACCAGTTCGGTCACGCGCAGCGGATGCGCCTGCGCGTAGGCCAGCGCCAGCGTCGAGCCCCAGGACCCGCCAAACACCTGCCAGCGCTCGATGCCGAGCAGCTCGCGCAGCCGCTCGATGTCGGCGACGAGGTCCCAGGTGGTGTTGTCGACGAGATCGGCATGCGGCGTCGAGCGGCCGGCGCCGCGCTGGTCGAACAGCACGATCCGGTACTTCGACGGATCGTGGAAACGCCGCATCTTGGCGTTGCAGCCGCCGCCGGGACCGCCGTGCAGCATCACCACCGGCTTGCCGTTCGGGTTGCCGCACTGTTCGTAGTACAGGACGTGGCGGTCGTCGACCCGCAGCGTGCCGGTGTCGAACGGTTCGATCGCGGGGTACAGCGTGCGCATGGTCATGTCCTGCAACGAAGATGGTCCCAGTCTAGCGGCTCCCTCCCGGCGCCCGTCGCTGGATCGGCAGGCGGCCCAGGGTGACCCGGTCGCGACCCTCGAGGTCGCGTTCGGTGGCCACTTCGACCAGTCCGGCCACCTGCAGCAGCTCGCGCACCGCCTCGCCTTGCTCCCAGCCGTGTTCGAGCAGCAGCCAGCCGCCGGACAGCAGGTGCGCCGGCGCGCCGGCAGCGATCACGCGGATCGCGTCGAGGCCGTCGCGG
>JAIUOJ010000233.1 GCA_020161335.1 Pseudomonadota bacterium | reverse complement strand
GCGCGCTGGAGGCCAACGGCGTGCCGATCATCGGTACCTCGCCCGATTCGATCGACCTGGCCGAGGATCGCGAGCGCTTCCAGAAGCTGGTCGACAGCCTCGGCCTGAAACAGCCGCCCAACCGCACCGCGCGCAGCGCCGAGGAAGCGCTGGTGCTGGCGCGCGAGATCGGCTATCCGCTGGTGGTGCGCCCCAGCTACGTGCTCGGCGGCCGCGCGATGGAAGTGGTGCACGCCGACGCCGACCTGGCGCGCTACATGCGCGACGCGGTCAAGGTATCGAACGACTCGCCGGTGTTGCTGGATCGCTTCCTCGACAACGCGGTCGAGGTGGACGTGGACGTGATCGCCGACAAGGACGGCAACGTGCTGATCGGCGGGGTGATGGAGCACATCGAGGAGGCGGGCGTGCATTCCGGCGATTCCTCGTGCTCGCTGCCGCCGTACTCGTTGTCGGCGCCGGTGCAGGACCAGTTGCGCGAGCAGGTGGTGGCATTGGCGCGGGCGCTGAAGGTGGTCGGGCTGATGAACACCCAGTTCGCGATCCAGTCCGCCGAGGATGGCGGCGAGGACACCATCTACCTGCTGGAAGTGAATCCGCGCGCGTCGCGCACGGTGCCATTCGTGTCGAAGGCCACCGGCCTGGCGCTGGCCAAGATCTCCGCGCGCTGCATGGCGGGCAAGACGCTGGCGGAGCAGGGCGCGACGATGGAGGTCGTGCCGGCCTACTTCTCGGTGAAGGAGGCGATCTTCCCGTTCGCCAAGTTCCAGGGGGTCGACCCGATCCTCGGCCCGGAGATGCGTTCCACCGGCGAGGTGATGGGCGTGGGCCGCAATTTCGGCGCGGCGTTCGCGCGCGCGCAGGAGGCGGCCAACATCAAGGCGCCGCCGGCGTCGGGCAAGGCGTTCGTGTCGGTGCGCGATCCCGACAAGAAGCGCGTGCTGCCGGTCGCGCGCGACCTGCTGGACCGTGGCTACGCCATCGTCGCCACCGCGGGCACCGCGAAATGGCTGCGCGAGAACGGCATCGAATGCGAGCAGGTCAACAAGGTGCTGGAGGGCCGGCCGCACATCGTCGACCTGATCAAGAACGGTGAGATCGCCTACATCGTGAACACCACCGAGGGCCGGCAGGCAATCGCGGACTCGTTCTCGATCCGGCGCGAGGCGCTGCAGCAGCGCGTGACCTATTCGACCACGGTTGCCGGCGCCAAGGCCTTGCTGCATTCTCTGGCCTATCGCGGCAGCGGCCCGGTGTGGGCGCTGCAGGAACTCCATGAAGAACTGCGCAAGGACGCCTGAATGATTTCCATGAGAGCAAGCCGATGAGAGCACCCATGACCCTGGCCGGCGCGCAACGCCTGCGCGCCGAACTCGATGAGCTGAAGTCGGTCAAGCGCCCGGCGGTGATCAACGCCATCGCCGAGGCGCGCGCGCACGGCGACCTGAAAGAAAACGCCGAATACCACGCCGCGCGCGAGCAGCAGGGCTTCATCGAGGGCCGCATCAAGCAGCTCGAGGGCGAGCTGTCGCACGCCGACGTGATCGACACCAGCCGGCTCGATGCCGGCGACAAGGTGGTGTTCGGCGCGGTGGTGACGATCGCCGACGTCGAGACCGACGAGGAGAAGCGCTACCAGATCGTTGGCGACCTCGAGGCCGACATCAAGCTGGGCCTGATCGCGATCTCCTCGCCGGTGGCGCGCGCCCTGATCGGCAAGCACGAGGGCGACAGCGTGACCATCGAAGCGCCGGCGGGCGCCCGCGAGTACGAGATCGTCGGCGTCAGTTACGGCAGCTGACGGCATGGCGCAGGCGAGGGCGACGCTGCTGCTGCCTGCCGCGCGCCGCTTCGGCACGCAGGCGCTGTCGGCGGCTGGCGCGCTGGCGCTGGGCCGGGCAGATCGCGTCGAGGGGCTGGGTGCAGGCCGTCGTGCGCAGTTGCTGCGCCACTTCCAGCTGGTCCCCAACCACTGGCCGATCGCCGCGCTCACGCGCCAGATGGACGCGCGCGACGCGGCGGGCGCGGCCTGGCTGCGGGCCGATCCCTGTCGCGTGCTGCCGGACATGAACGGCGCACGGCTGCTCGGATACGGCGATGCGCTCGATCTCGACGCGGAAGACGCCCGCCAGCTGTTGCCAGCGCTGAAGCCGCTGTTCGGCGACGCCGGGTTCACGCTCGACGCGCCGGTCCCGTGGCGCTGGTATCTGCGGCTGCCGCGCGAGGCACGCCTGCCGGTGTTCACCGAGCCCGACGAGGCGCTGGGCACCGACCTGTTCGACCACCTGGCCGAGGGCAGCGAAGGTCGGCGCTGGCGACTGCTGGCGAGCGAGGCGCAGGTGGTGCTGCACAACCATCCCTGGAACGCGCGGCGCCAGGCGGCGGGCCGCCCACCGGTCAACTCGCTGTGGTTCTGGGGCGGCGGCGTGCTGCCGGACCACGTGCTCACGCCGCACCAGCGCGTGCATGGCGTCGAGGACCTCTGCGCGGCCCTCGCCGCCGCCGCCGGGGTGCGCGCGGCGCTCCCGGTGCGTTTCGCCGTCGAGGCGGACGATGCGCTGTTCGACCTGACCGCCTTGCGCGACCTCGCGGTCCTCGACGCGCTGTGGCTGCAGCCCGCGCTCGCGGCGCTGCGCGCAGGTGAACTCGCCTCGCTGCAGCTCGACGACGAGGATGGCACCGCCGTGGCGTTCGTACGCAGCCAGCGCTGGCGTTTCTGGCGCCGGCCGCGCGCACGCCTGGACGGCGGATGACGCCGACGATCCGGCGCCACGTGGCCGAGGCGCACGCCGACTGGCCGGCGCACGTGCCGCCGCTGCTGCGTCGCGTGTATGCCGCGCGCGGCGCCGACGATCCCGCCCTGGCGCAGCCGAAGCTGGCGCAACTGCTCCCGCCGGATGCGCTGCTCGGCCTGGATGCGGCGGTGCGCCTGCTGGCCGAGGCCATCGCCGGCGGCCAGCGCATCCTCGTGGTCGGCGACTTCGACTGCGATGGCGCCACCGCCTGCGCGCTGGCCGTGCGCGGCCTGCGCCTGCTCGGTGCCCGCGACGTGCGCCACGCGGTGCCGAACCGCATGGTGCACGGCTACGGCCTCTCGCCCGGGCTGGTGGCCGAGCTGGCGCCCATCGCCCCGGCCCTGCTGGTCACCGTCGACCACGGCATCGCCTGCCATGCCGGCATCGACGCCGCGAGGGCCCTCGGCTGGCGGGTACTGGTGACCGACCAC
>JAIUOJ010000232.1 GCA_020161335.1 Pseudomonadota bacterium | reverse complement strand
CGGATGGCCTGTGATCGGGGACCGCTGCGCGGTAGCCTAACCCACACCCCGCCGCAGGTCGTCGCCCATGCCCCCGTCCCCGCACGTCGCCATCGCATCCGAAGGACCGGACTGGCGCCTGCCGGGCATCGCCAACCTGCATTCGCACGCGTTCCAGCGCGCGATGGCGGGCCTGGCGGAGCGCCAGACGCACCCCTCCGACTCGTTCTGGACCTGGCGCGAGACCATGTACCGCATGGCCGCGCGCTTCGACCCCGACGCGCTGCATGCGGTGGCCTCGCAGCTGTACGTGGAGATGCTGGAGGCCGGCTACACCCGCGTCTGCGAGTTCCACTACCTGCACCACGCACCGGACGGCACGCCCTACGCGACGCCGACCGCGATGTCGGATGCGCTGGTTGCGGCGGCGCGCGACACCGGCATCCGCCTGACCCTGCTGCCGGTGCTGTACATGACCGGCGGTTTCGACGGTCGCGCGCTGGGCGAGCGCCAGAAGCGCTTCGGGCACGACGTCGAGGGCTACCTGCGCCTGTTCGAATCGCTGCACGCGCGGCGCGACGGCACCTGGCTCGAGGTGGGCTGCGCCCTGCACAGCCTGCGCGCGGTGCCGGCGGACGCGATGCGCGTGGTGCTGGCGGCGCTGCCGGCGGATGCGCGCATCCACATCCACATCGCCGAGCAGGTGGGCGAGGTGCAGGATTGCCTCGCCGTGCGCGACCTGCGGCCGGTGGAATGGCTGCTCCAGAACGCAGACGTCGACGCGCGCTGGACCCTGGTGCACGCGACCCATCTCAATGACTGGGAGGTGGCCGGGATCGCGAAGTCGGGCGCCACGGTCGCGATCTGCCCGACCACCGAAGCCAACCTCGGCGACGGCCTGTTCCGTTTGCGCGACCACCTCGACGCCGGCGGTGCCTGGGGCATCGGCTCGGATTCGCACATCTCGGTGTCGCCGGTGGAGGAATTGCGCTGGCTCGAGTACGGGCAGCGCCTCGTCACGCGCCATCGCAACATCGCCGCGGATGCCACCTCGCCCAGCGTCGGTGCCACGCTGCTGGCGGGCACGATGGCGAGCGCGAAGAACGCCACCGGCTTCGCGGCGGGCGACGACGCGCTTCTGCTCGACGGTGGTGCGCCGATCCTGGCCGGCGCCCGTGCTGACGACGTGGTCGACCGCTGGATCTTCAGCGGCAACCGCAACCTCGTGCGCGAGGTGCGCGTGGCCGGGCAGCGCCCGGTCGTCGATGGCGCGCATCGCGATCGCCCCGCCGTGGCGGCCCGCTACACGCGCACGCTGCGCGGCCTGCTGGCGGAATGAGGCCACGCGCCGCGCGGTGCACATCCCCGCCGCGCGCCGACATGACCCTGATCAATGCCGGGCCTTGCCGTGCATGGCAGGCTGGCCCGCCCCCAACGGATGCCTTGCATGAACGTCGACATCGCCATCATCGGCGCCGGTCCTGCGGGCCTGTGCTTCGCGCGTTCGCTGGCAAGCAGCGGGCTGTCGGTGGCGATCGTCGAGCGGCAACCGCGGGCCGCCATCGCCGCACCGGCGTTCGACGGGCGTGAGATCGCGCTGACGCATGCGTCGCGCGCCATCCTCGAACGCCTTGGCGTGTGGCAGCGCTTCGACCCGGCCGAGGTCTCCGAGCTGCGCGATGCGCGGGTGCTCGACGGCGACGCGGACGCCACGCTGCTGGTGCGCTCCGCCGACGGGCGCAGCGGACAACTGGGCTGGCTGGTGCCCAACCACCTGATCCGGCAGGCCGCGCATGACCTCGTCGCAGGACAGCCGGACGTCAATCTGCTCACCGAGCGCAGCGTGCTTGGCGTCACGCGTGACAGCGGGCGCGTCGTGGTGTCGCTGGACGACGGCAGCTGCCTGCATGCGCGCCTGCTGGTCGCCGCGGACAGCCGCTTCTCGCAGGTGCGGCGCATGCTCGGCATCGGCGCGCGGTCGTTCGACCACGGCATGTCGATGCTGGTGTGCCGCGTCGCCCACGCGCTGCCGCATGGGCATGTGGCGCTGGAATGGTTCGACTACGGGCATACGCTGGCGCTGCTGCCGCTCAATGGCGAGCGCTCGTCGGTGGTGCTCACGTTGCGGCCGCAGGCGATGCGCGAGGTGGAAGCGATGGACGATGCGGCGTTCGCGGCCGACATGCAGCGTCGCCTGCGCGACCGGCTCGGGGCGATGACCACGGTCGGCACGCGCCATGTCTATCCGCTGGTGTCGGTTTACGCGGACCGCTTCGTGTCGGCGCGCGGGGCGCTGGTGGGCGATGCCGCGGTCGGCATGCACCCGGTGACCGCGCACGGCTTCAACCTGGGCCTGCAGGGGCAGGCGAAGCTGGCCGACGCGGTGCTGCAGGCGCATCGTGCCGGGCGCGACATCGGCGCGGACGAGGTGCTGGCACGCTACCAGCGCGCGCACCATGCCGCCGCCTGGCCGATGTATGCCGGCACGCGGCTGGTCACGCGCATGTTCACCAACGAACGCCCGGTCGCGCGGATGCTGCGCGGCGCGACGCTGAAGATCGCCAACCGCCTGCCGCCGGTACGGCGCGCGATCGCGGCGCATCTCACGCAGGGCGGTTGATCGACGAGCAGGGCGATGGTGCCCGAAGGCACATCCGCATGCTGCGTTCCATCGACTGCAAGGCCGTCATCCCGGCGAAGGCCGGGACCCAGCTTCTAGGCATCCGATGAACCGTTCGGCCGGCCCCCGGCTTTCGCCGGGACGACGTGCTTCGCGGAGGCTTCCGGCGCCGGCTACTGCGGGAACAGGTCGAACGCCGGCGGCAGCGCGCCTTCGAGCTTGAGCAGGTACTGCTTGGTCGGCAGGCCGCCGCCGAAGCCCGTCAGCGAGCCGTCGGCGCCGATCACGCGATGGCAGGGCAGCACGATCGGCAGCGGATTGCGTCCATTCGCCGCCCCCACCGCGCGCATCGCCGCCGGCTTGCCGACGCGCGCCGCCAGTTGCGCGTAGCTGACGGTCTCGCCATAGGGAATCGTGGCCAGCGTCGTCCATACGCTGCGCTGGAACTCGGTGCCGCACGGCGACAGTGGCAGGTCGAACGTGCGCCGCTTGCCGGCGAAATACTCGCCCAGCTGCTTGCGCGCCAGGCGCAGCACCGCGTTGTCGCCGGGCTGCCAGTCGCCATCGCGCTTGACCGGATGGCGGTTGGCGCGGAACTCGATCGCGCGCAGGCCATCGTCGGAGGCGGCGACGAACAGCGGGCCCACCGGGCTGTCGACGAAGGTGGTGTGGATGGTCATGCCGGGGTCCTCGGTGCGG
>JAIUOJ010000231.1 GCA_020161335.1 Pseudomonadota bacterium | reverse complement strand
GCTCGGCGAAGTACGGCGAGAACGCGTCGTCGGCATTGATCACCGCGACGCCGTCGTGCGGCAGCGCGTCGTAGATCGCGGCCTTGGTGTCGGCGATGCCGAGCAGGCTCTGCATGCGCTCCAGGTGCGCCGGCGCGATGTTGTTCACCAGCGCCACGTCGGGACGCACGATCGCGGTGAGGTAGGCGATGTCGTCGCGCTTGCCCGCGCCCATTTCGTAGATGGCCACGTCGGCATCGTCCGGCGCATCGATCACGGCCAGCGGCAGGCCGATCTCGTTGTTGCGGTTGCCGGGGTTGGCGTAGGCATTCCCGGCGCGGCCGAGGATGGCGAGCGTGAGCTGCTTGACGCTGGTCTTGCCGTTGCTGCCGGTGATGCCGACGGCCTTGCCGCCGCGGCCGTGCTGCAGCGCGGCCGCCAGCGCCGCCAGCGCACGCTCGGTATCGGCCACCACCACCTGCGGCAGCGGCACGTCGACTTCGCGCGACACGAGCGCCGCGCGCGCGCCCTGCTCCGCCGCCGTCGCGACGTGGTCATGCCCGTCGAAGTTGGCGCCGTGCAGCGCGATGAACAGCGCGGCGCGGCCATCGCTGGCGTCGAGCGTGCGCGTATCGGTCTCGACCGCGTCGATCAACAGGTCACCGCCCTCGCCGAGGGCGTGCAGGCGGCCGTTGGTCCACTGCGCGATGCGCGAGAGCGGCAGCGGCCTCATCGCCAGGCCTCCAGCGCTTCGCGCGCGACCACGCTGTCGTCGAACGCGTGCTTCACGCCATCGACTTCCTGGTAGGCCTCGTGGCCCTTGCCGGCGACCAGCACGATGTCGCCCGGACGCGCATCGCCGATCGCGCGCGCGATCGCCGCGCGCCGGTCGCGCTCCACGCGCACGTCCTGCGGCCGGACGAAGCCGGCCATGATGTCGGCGACGATGCCGTCGCCGTCCTCGCCGCGCGGGTTGTCGTCGGTGACGACGACGTCGTCGGCCAGGCGTTCGGCGATCGCCGCCATCTGCGGACGCTTGCCGCGATCACGCTCGCCGCCGCAGCCGAACACGCAGACCAGGCGGCCGTGCACGTGCCCGCGCAGCGACGCCAGCGCCTGCTCCAGCGGATCGGGCTTGTGCGAGTAGTCGACCACCACCAGCGGGCGGTCGCCGCCGCCGAGGCGGTTCATGCGCCCGGGGATCGGCTGCAGCCGCCCCAGCACGTTGGCGATGCCGGCTGCGTCCGCGCCCAGTGCATGCAGCACCGCCGCGACCGCCAGCAGGTTGTCGATGTTGAAGCGGCCGAGCAGCGGCGACTGCACGCGGCGCGTCTCGCCGGCGATGTGCAGGTCGAAGGCGATGCCGTCGCCATCGAGGGCGACGCCGGTCGCGCGCACGTCGGCGTCGTCAGCCCCCTGCGCGCTGGTGCCGATGCGCTGCAGCCCCTTCGGCATCGCTGCATGCAGGGCGCGGCCATGGGCGTCGTCGAGGTTGAGCACGGCCGTGCCCAGGCCGGGCGTGGCGAACAGCTTCGCCTTCGCCGCGCCATACCTCTCCATGTCGCCGTGGTAGTCGAGGTGGTCGCGGGTGAGGTTGGTGAACACGCCGATCGCGAAGCGCACTGCATCCACGCGCCCCTGGTCGAGCGCGTGCGAGCTGACTTCCATTGCCACCGCTTCGGCGCCGGCATCGCGCAGCTGCGCCAGCAGCGCGTGCGTCTGCAGCACCAGCGGCGTGGTGAAGCCGGTCGGGCGCACGTCGCCGTGCAGGCCCGCGCCGAGCGTGCCGATGGTACCGCTGCGGGTGCCGCGCAGTTCCAGCGCCTGCGCCAGCAGCTGCACGGTGGACGTCTTGCCGCTGGTGCCGGTCACGCCGATGGTGGTCATCGCCGCGGACGGGTGGCCGTGGAACGTGTCGGCCATCGCGCCCATGCGCGCACGCAGCCCGGGCACCGCGATGGCGTCGGCCGGCGGCGCCGGGACGTCCTGCGGGACCGGCGGCTCGAACAGGATCGCGCTGGCGCCCGCGGCTTCGGCCTGGTCGCTGAAGTGCAGGCCGTGCGTGCCGAAGCCGCCGATGGCGACAAAGGCGTCACCCGCGCGGATCTCGCGGCTGTCCTGCACCAGGCCGGAGATCGAGAGCGCCGGCGGCACCGCGGGCACGTCCGGCAGCAGCCGCGACAGGGGCATCACGCGCGTCATCGCCTCGCCCCCGCGGGCTGTGCGGCACCGGCGGCCGCGGCGACCACGGGCCGCGACGGACCCGCTTCGCGCGCGCGCCTGGCCTCTTCCTTCGCCTGCGCCGCCAGCCAGGTCTCGATGTCGTCCGGCGGCACGTCCATCAGCCGCAGCGCGCCTTCCATCACGCGCGCGAACACCGGCGCCGACACGAAGCCGCCGCCGTAGGTCGAGCCGCCGCGCGAGGGATCGGGATCGTTGATCACCACCGACATCGCGAACCTCGGGCGCTCCACCGGCACCAGCCCGGCGAAGAACGCGACGTAGCGGCGCGAGTAGCCGCCGCCGGACGACTTGCGCGCGGTGCCGGTCTTGCCGGCCACGTGGTAGCCCAGGATCGCGGCGCGGGTCGCGGTGCCACCCGGCTCGGTGACGGTCTGCATCATGTGCACGATCTCGTCGGCGACCTTGGCATCGAGCACCTGCGTGCCCTCGCCCGACTGCCCACCCTTGACGAAGGTCGGCGTCATCGCGCGCCCGCCGTTGCCGAGCGCGGCATAGGCGCGCGCGATCTGCAGCGGCGTCGCCGACAGGCCGTAACCGTAGGACATCGTCTGCTTGGTGGTGCCGCTCCACGCGGCCGGTGCCGGGAACAGGCCGGCCGCCTCGCCCGGGAAGCCGCTGCCGGTGCTGCTGCCGTAGCCGAAGCGGCGCAGGAAGTCATAGAATTCCTGGTTCGGCAGCAGCTTGACGATCTTCGACACGCCGACGTTGGAGCTCTTGGTGATGATCCCGGTGGTGTCGAGCACGCCGTAGTTCTTGAAGTCGCTGGTGCGGTACTTGCCGTTGGGGATCCAGCCGGGGCTGGTGTCGAAGCGCGAGTTCGGCGCGATCACGCCCGCTTCCAGCGCCGCGGCGACCGTGAGCGGCTTCATGGTCGAGCCCGGCTCGATCAGGTCGGTCACCGCGCGGTTGCGGTAGGCGTCGCGGCCGGAGCCGCTGACGTTGTTGTTGTTGTACGAAGGCAGGTTGGCCATCGCCAGCACTTCGCCGCTGGCGACGTCGAGGATCACGATCGAGCCGCTGCCGGCGCCGGTCTCCAGCAACGCGCGCTTGAGCTCGCGGTAGGCCAGGAACTGGATGCGGCGGTCGATGCTGAGCACCAGGTCCTTGCCGGGCTCGGCCGGGCGCACGAGGTCGACGTGCTCGACGATGCGGCCGTGGCGGTCAC
>JAIUOJ010000230.1 GCA_020161335.1 Pseudomonadota bacterium | reverse complement strand
CGGGCGATAGGCGTTGCCGTCGATCGCGTTCTCCACGGCCGGCACGATGACGACGAGGTTGATCGGCAGGGCCAGGCCGACGGCCGACACGAAGGTGCCGAGCACCGCCGCGGCGCCACACATGTCGTACTTCATCTCCTCGATGCCGCCCTGGGTCTTGAGGTTGACGCCGCCGGTGTCGAAGGTGATGCCCTTGCCGACGAGCACGTAGGGTTTGGCGTCGCCACCGTTGTTCCACTTCAGCACCACCAGGCGCGGGCGGTTGGCCGAACCGCGCGCCACGGCCAGCAGCGAGCCCATGCCCAGCGCGTCCATCTGCGCCTCGTCGAGGATCTCGGCTTCGGCCTTGTCGAAGCGCGACGCGAACGACTGCGCCTGCTCGGCGAGGTAGGCGGGCGTGCACACGTTCGGCGGCAGGTTGCCCAGCTCGCGCGCGAACTTCACGCCGGCGGCGATCGCCTTGCCCTGCGCCAGCGCCTGCTCGTCCTGGCCCTGGAGGGCGAAGGTGGCGAGGCCGGTTTCGTTGCGCTTCTTGTTCTTGGCGCCGAGCGTGGCGGTGTAGCGATAGGCCGCGTGGTCCGCGGCGACCACGGCCTGGCGGATGTTCCAGGCGGCGTCGCGTCCGGCCACGTCGAGTTCGGACAGGGTGAACAGGGCCGTCTTCACCGGGCCCGACTTGAGCGCGCGCACGGCGTCGGCCACGGCCTTGAGGTACTGCGCCACGCCGAACTTGCCCTTGTCGCCGAGGCCAAGCACCAGCACGCGCGCCGCGGGGGCGCCCGGCAGATCGTGCAGCAACTGGGACTGGCCGGTCTTGCCGGCGATGTCGCCGCGCTGCACCAGCGCCGCGATCCGACCTTCGCCATCCAGCGCGGCGGCGGCGGGCGTCAGCGTGCCGTCGGAGAAGGCTCCGACCACGACGCAGTCGGGCCGGGCGTCGCCCGGAGCGACGCGGTTCAGGGTGAATTCGAGGGTCATCGATCAGATTCCGTGGCTGTTCCGTACAATCGGCGTCCGGCGGAGCGGACCGGAGGCTCCGGAAACAGCCCCGAAACCGCAACGATCGCGCCGCTGGCCGGTGCCGGACGTCAATGAACTAGTCTAATCCAAGCCCCCGCCTGATGCCGAAGCTCGACAGCTACCTGTTCCGCGAATTCGCGCAGACCACGTTCGCGGCGCTGGTGGTGCTGATGATCGTCAGCCTGGGCGCGGTGTTCACCGACGTCCTGGGCGACATCGCCCGTGGCCGGGTGCCGGCCGGGATGATGCTGGCCCAGCTCGGGCTGCAGGTACTGAACTACCTGCCGCTGATCCTGCCGCTGGGGCTGATGCTGGGGCTGCTGCTGTCGGTGGGGCGCCTGTACCGCGACAGCGAGATGCCGGTGGTGACCTCGATCGGGGTCGGCCCGCGCCGCCTGCTGCGCCCGCTGCTGATGCTGGTGGTGCCCTTCATGCTGGTCATCGGCGCCTGTTCGCTGTGGCTGGGACCCTGGGCGCGGCAGTACTCGCAGCAGATGATCGAGGTGGGCCAGCGCAGCCTGCTGGTGGCGGGCCTGGAGGCCGGCCGCTTCGTGGAGCTGCCCGGCGGCGGCGGGGTGGTCTACGCCAACGCGATGTCCAACGACGGCACGCGCCTGGGCCGGGTCTTCATCTATCGCCAGGACGAGGGGCGGATGGACGTGACCTCGGCGCGCACCGGCACGCTGGCGGTCGAGGGCAGCACCCGTTACCTCAAGCTGGACGAGGGCTTCCGCGTGGAAGGGCCGATGGACGGGGGCAAGGACTTCCGGCTGATGCGCTACGCCAGCAACGAGGTGCGCCTGCCCGATGCCGATGCGGCCGGCCGCAGCGACGCGCCCGAGCTGAAGTCCACCCTGGCCCTGCTGGGCGACGCGCGCCCGGAGGCACGGGCACAGCTGCATTTCCGGATCACGCCACCGCTGCTGACGCTCGCGTTCGCGCTGCTGGCCGTGCCTCTGGCGCGCAGCCCGCCGCGACAGGCGCGCTGGGGCCGGATCATCCTCGGCTTCCTCGCCTACGTGATGGGCATGAACCTGATGCTGCTGGGCACCGACTGGCTGGCCGACGGCACCCTGCCCAGCATCCTCGGCATGTGGTGGCTGGTGCTGCCGCTGCTGGGCTTCGCGCTGTGGATGTACTTCGGCGATGGGCGCATGAAGCGTCCGCGGGCGGCGGCATGACGAGGCTGCCGCGATGATGCCGTTCCCGAAGCTGCACGACCAGCTGGTCGCCAAGGTGGTGGTCGGCACCATGCTGCTGACCTGGGCGGTGCTGGTGGGCCTCGACGTCGTGATGGCGATGGCCAACGAGATCGACAGCATCGGCGATGGCAACTACGGCTTCTTCAACGCCGTGGCCTACATCGCGCACACGGTGCCGCGGCGCGCATACATGATGTTCCCGTTTGGCGCGGTGGTCGGCGCGTTGATGGGGCTGGGGCAGCTGGCGGCCAGTTCCGAACTCACTGCGCTGCGTGCGCTCGGCCTGTCGCGCAAGCGCATCGGCCTGTCGGTGGCGCTGCCGGTGCTGCTGCTGACCGGGCTGATGATGGTCAATGCCGAGACGCTGGCGCCGTGGGCGCAGCGCAACGCCGACATGATGAAGTCCTCGGCGCGTTCGCGCGACGTGATCGTGGCGCAGTACTCCGGCCTGTGGGCGCGCGAGGGCGACATCTTCCTCAACGCGCAGAGCGGGCAGGAACACGACGCCGACGCCGGAGGCGAGGGCTGGCTGGAACTCAACGACGTGCGCCTGTTCGAGTTCAATGCCGAAGGGCGGCTGGAGTCGGTGGCGCATGCCCGGGTCGCCGAGCATCGCGACAGCGGCTGGGTGCTGC
Source organism: Pseudomonadota bacterium (assembly GCA_020161335.1). Classification (GTDB taxonomy): domain Bacteria; phylum Pseudomonadota; class Gammaproteobacteria; order Xanthomonadales; family Xanthomonadaceae; genus Luteimonas. Next base: position 544 of record JAIUOJ010000230.1, on the reverse strand, counting down.
GCAACGTCAAGCGCACCTACTTCGAGGAGCGCTCGGTCACCCAGACCGACGTCGACGAGGAGCGCTGGCAGTCGAACCTCGACGCCGCTGCGCTCGCGGCCAACGCCGGCAACCTGTGGCGCCCGCGCTACCTGTCGTCCAGCCAGTTGCGGCAGGGCATCGACTACCGCGTCCGCAACCAGCTCGATGCCAGCGAGTTCGAGGAGCACTACTGGGGTCGATGGTTCTATCCGATCAACGTGCTGGCGCTGTGCCTGGCGGCGATCCCGTTCGCCTTCGGCAGCCTGCGCAGCGGCGGCCTCGGGCGCCGGCTGTTCATCGGGGTGGTGTTCGGGCTGGGCTTCTACTTACTGCAGACCCAGGTGGTGAAGCTGGCGGCGGTGTACAAGTTCGACTACCGCCTGGCCTACCTGGTGCCGCCGACGATCATGCTGGTGGTGTCGTGGGTCCTGTTCCGGCGGCGCAGCGGGTAGGGATCGCCCGCGCCTTCGCGCCTGGACGAGCGTGCGGGGCGCTGCGGGGCGTTGAATCGAGGCGGAGCGAG
>JAIUOJ010000229.1 GCA_020161335.1 Pseudomonadota bacterium | reverse complement strand
GGCTGGGCGTCGTCATGGTCTCGGGATCTGGGAGGGGCGGCGGGGGATGCCGGCGCAGCGGCCGGGGCGCGCCGCCATTGTCCCATCCGCGCCGGCGCTTGTCGCGGGCGCGGCCGGTCGCGGCACGCCGCTCAGGCGGACGCGGCGTCCGTGCCCGCGGACGCGGGATCGTCGGATTCACCCCTGGACACCAGCGCGGCGATGGCGAGGTCGCCGGTGACGTTGACCGTGGTCCGGCACATGTCGAGGAAGTGGTTCACGCCCAGCACCAGGCCGATGCCGTGCGGCGGCACGCCGACCATCGCGCAGATCAGCGCGACCACCGGCAGCGACCCCGACGGCACGCCCGCGGTGCCGATGCCGCCGAGGATGCACACCAGCATCACCATGACCTGCTGGCCGAGGGTGAGGTCGACGTTGAAGAACTGCGCGAGGAAGATCACCGTCACGCCCTCGAACAGCGCGGTGCCGTTCTGGTTGGCGGTGGCGCCGATGGTCAGCACGAACCGCGACACCTTCTTCGGCAGGCGCAGGTTCTCGTCGGCCACCTTCAGCGCCGTCGGCAGCGTGGCATTGCTGGAGGCGGTGGAGAAGGCCATCAGCATCGCTTCCTGCACGCCGCGGTAGAACGCCAGCGGCGACCAGCCGCCGACCGCGCGCAGCGCCAGCGAATACACCACCAGCATGTGCAGCGCCAGCGCGCCGGCCACGACCAGCACGTACAGGCCCAGCCGCAGCAGCAGGTCCCAGCCGAACAGCACGGCGAGGTTGAACATGAAGCAGAACACGGCATAGGGCGCGAGCCGGATGACCAGCCCGATCAGGGTCATCGAGATCTGGAACAGCCCCTCGATGCCGCGCTTGAGCACCGAGGTCTCCGGCGTCTGCGTCAGCACCATGCCGATGCCGAACATCAGCGCGAAGAACATCAGCGCGATGATGTTGGCGTTGTTCGCGGCGGCCCCGATGACGTTCTGCGGCACGATCGACAGCAGCATCTCCATCCCGGTCGCGCTGGTCTGGCTGTCGCGGACGATCGTCTGGGCGCGGTCGGCGCCATCGGTGAGCAGTTGCTGCGCCAGCGCCGGGTCGACCCCGGCGCCGGGCTTGAACAGGTTGACCAGCACCAGGCCCAGCAGCACCGCCAGCCCGGACAGCACGATGGTCCAGGCCAGGGTGCGCCAACCGATGCGGCCGAGCGAGCCGATGTCGCCCATCTCGGACACGCCCACCACCAGCGCCGAGAACAGCAGCGGCACGATCAGCATGAAGATCAGGCTCAGGAACAGCTGCGAGAACGGCGTGGTGACGTACTTCGTGAGTTGCCCCACCCACGGCGTGTCCGCGCCGATGCCGTAGTGGACCACGATCCCGAACAGCAGGCCGACGACGAAACCGATCGCGATCTTCCAGTGCAGCGGCATCCGCGCCTTCGCGCCCGGGGTCGTCCCACTCATCGGCTGTCTCTCCGCGGCTGCAATCGCCGAAGCTTAGCAAACCGGTTTCGGCGGCCCGGCGGGCATGGCGACGCGCGCGCCTCCGCCCCGGCCCACCCCTTGCCGGAGGCCCGCGAAGCCGTTGGCCAGGGCCGCGCGCAACCCACCGGCGCCTGAACAGCAAGCGTGATCGCCGTCCGTCACCGGGGGATTTGCGCTTGTCCGCCCCCTGCGGCGGCGGCACTATGCCTCGCCCGACCGCGCCGACTCCCCCATGGCGCCACCCCGCCTGCGAAGGCGGCGGTCCGCCCCCTGCGCTGGCCCGGCCACCTCCGACCCCCGCCGAGGAACGCCGCATGTCCCCCGTTCGAATGCTGTTGCTGCTGGCAGCCCTGGCCCTGCCCTGCGGCACCGCCGCCGCGCAGTCCGCGCCGCAGACCATCACGCTCACGCCCAGTGGCAGCGTCAACAGCAGCGAACTGGTCAACCTCGGCATCCCGTTCCCGCAGGGTGCGCTCACCGACCCCGCACGGGTACGCATCCTCGACGCCAGCGGCGCCGAGGTACCGGCCTTCGTCGCCACCACCCTGCGCTGGCACTGGACCGACAACAGCATCCGCGCCGTGCGCGTGCAGTTCCAGGCCAACCCCAGCGCCAGCTACCGCTTCGACACGACCCAGGCACGCACCCGCTCGATCGCGGCGGTGCCGTACGACACCGGCACCCGCGCCGGCAAGATGGGCGCGCCGGTGCCGCGCGTGGTCGCCACGCTCAATCCGGCCTGGCTGGTGCAATCGAACATCCTGGGCCCGCAGCTGGCCTACTCGGCGGATCGCGCCTATGACCGCTACGTCGACCGGCAGTGGCAATGGGCGAAAGACACCGCGTACAGCGGCGTGCACGGCTTCCTGTTCGACCGCGCCTCGGTGATCGGCTACCAGTACGTGCGCAGCGGGCGTCCCGACGCCTTCCTGGAGTTCTACAACTCGGCCACGTTCTACCTGTCGAAGATCAAGCGCACCGGCAGCGGCGGCGGCTGGCCGGACTGCACCGGCGGTTGGGAGTACGACGGCGTCAATCCCTGCGACGCCAAGTACAGCTACCTCACCCCGCACCTGCTGCTGGTCGCGCTGGCCGGCGACGACACCCGCCTCGATGCCGCGACGGTGCGCAACATGTTCGACAACCAGATGCGCGGCGGCTGGTCCGGCGCACTCGGGCCGTACACCGGCGGCAGCCAGTCGTGGACCGAACGCAACATCGGCCTCGCGCTGGCGCAGCTCGTGTCGGGCTACGAGCTGACCGGCGACGCCACCATGCGCAGCAACATCGTGAGCGTGCTGGGCTGGCTGTACGCGCACCAGCAGACGCCGCCGGCCGGCGACACCTTCACCGGCGCGTGGACGCATTCGTGGCAGGCGCACGAGGGCCTGACCTACAACGCCGCGACCGACGTGCGTGGCGGCTCGCCGTGGATGAGCGCGAACATCATCGGCGGCCTCTGGCACGCCTGGCTGGTGACCAACGACGCGCGCATCCCCACGATGCTGCGCGACTTCGGCCGCTACCTGGAGAACTTCGGCTACGCGCCGGACGCGCAGGCCGGCACCTGGCTGTCGGGCTGCAATCCCGGCGGCACGATCGGCTGGTATTTCTCGTCCGGCATCTCGCCGCAATCACGGGTGCTCGCGATCCAGAACGACCAGGGCTACGGATCGGATTCGCACAATCCCGAACTGCTGATGGCGGTGGCCGCCGCGCGCTATTTCGAGACCGACCCGACGTGGCGCACGCGGTTCGACCAGCGCGCCGCGCGGCTCGGCCAGTACCTCAACCTCAACTGCGCCGCCGCATCGCATACGCCGCGCGCCTTCAACTGGCAGAACCGCAACCCCGAGTTCGCCTGGCTGCTGGCGCAGGGCAGTGCCGCGCCCGCGCGCCGCAACGGCTCGGCGCCGCTGGCGCCGGCTGCGACCGCGGGCGCCGGC
>JAIUOJ010000228.1 GCA_020161335.1 Pseudomonadota bacterium | reverse complement strand
CCGGGAAGTGCGCCATCAGCGCCGCAAGCCGGTCGGCCATTTCCATACTCCAAGACAAGTATTCAGGATTTTATATCACCAAAGGTACCCGTCCGGCACCCAAAGTACACCTCACCGGGCAACACCGCCTGGCCAACCCACCCAGACAGGAACCACCGCCATGTCCATCGAAAAGATCCTCTACGCCGCGACGGCCACCGCCACCGGCGGTCGTGAAGGCCGCGCCACCTCCTCCGACAACGTGCTCGACGTGCAGCTCTCCACGCCGCGCGAACTGGGCGGCGCCGGCGGCCCAGGTACCAATCCCGAGCAACTGTTCGCCGCCGGCTACTCGGCCTGCTTCCTCGGCGCACTGAAGTTCGTCGCCGGCAAGGCCAAGGTCGCCCTGCCCTCGACCACCACCGTCACCGGCAAGGTCGGCATCGGCCAGATTCCCACCGGTTTCGGCATCGAAGCCGAACTGACCATCGCCGCGCCCGGCATCGACCGCGACGTGCTGCAGGGACTGGTCGAACAGGCCCACACCGTCTGCCCGTACTCCAACGCGACCCGCGGAAACATCGACGTGACCCTCGTCATCGCCGACTGATCGAACCCAAGCGCCCCATCCAGCACCCACGCATGCCATCGGGAGACAAGACCATGAACACGCTCACCCGCACCTTCGCCGCCAGCCTGCTGGCCATCGCCCTGCAGGGCGGCTTCGCCGCGCACGCCGCGCAACCGGCAACACCGACGCAGGCCGCCGCCACGGCCACCATCGACGGCAACTTCATCGTCACCCACGACGGCGTCCGCCTCTACTACAAGGACTGGGGCCCGAAGGACGGCCCGGTCGTCACCTTGAGCCACGGCTGGCCGCTCAACTCGGACAGTTGGGAATCGCAGATGATCTTCCTCGCGTCGCAGGGCTATCGCGTGGTCGCGCATGACCGTCGCGGCCATGGCCGCTCCAGCCAGCCCTGGGACGGCAACGACATGGATCACTACGCCGACGACCTGGCGGCGGTGATCACGGCGCTCGACCTGCGCGAGGTCACCGTGGTCGGCTTCTCGACCGGCGGCGGCGAAGTGGCGCGCTACATCGGCCGCCACGGCACCGGTCGCGTCAGGAAGGCGGTGCTGGTCGGCGCGGTCACGCCGTTCATGCTGCGCACCGACGACAACCCGGGCGGCATCCCGCTGGAGGTCTATGACGGCATCCGTGCCGGTGCACAGGCCAACCGTTCGCAGCAGTACCTCGACATCGCCTCCGGCCCGTTCTTCGGCTTCAACCGCCCGGGCGCCACGCCGAACCAGGGCCTGATCCAGTCGTTCTGGGCGCAGGGCGTGCAGGCCGGCCACAAGGCCACGTACAACTCCATCGCCGCGTTCTCGGCCAGCGACTTCCGCGACGACCTGCGCAAGTTCGACGTGCCCACGCTGGTGATCCACGGCGGCGACGACCAGCTGGTGCCGGTCGACCTCTCGGCACGCGCCGTACCGCACTACGCCAAGGGCGCGAAGGTCATCGTGTACCCCGGCGCACCGCATGGCATCACCGATACCCACAAGGATCGACTCAACCAGGACCTGCTGGCCTTCCTGCGCGAGTGACGCGACACGCGGTTTCGAAACGCGACGGCCGCATGCGAATGCGGCCGTCGTCACGCCCGGGAGTACGGTTCGAATCGATCCGGTCCGTCAGTCCGGCAGGCGCTCGCCCGCCGTCGATGTCCCCCACGTCAGCAGCTGCAGCGACGTTCCGTCGGCGGCGAAGCGCAACTCGAACGGACGCTCTGCCGCGAACCAGTGGCTGGCCGACGCCGGCCGGAACGTCCAGGCCACCGACTGCCCCGCCAGGCGGCCGACCAGCGCGCCGTCCTTCGCGTCCAGTTGCAGCTCGAGTGTCGGAGTCGTCGCCAATCGCCAGCGTCCCGCGAGCGCCGACACCGTGTCCGCCGACTGCGGCACGTGCACGAACGGCAAGGCATCGTTCTCGCGCACGGGCGTGGCGGTTTCGGACACGACCCGCCAAACGCCATCCTCCTCGCGCACCCACACCGACGTCCAGCGCGTGGTGCTCGCACGCGGCAGGCCGCCGTAGTAGGACGCCAGGCTGTGGTCGAGGCCGCGCAGCAGCACGACATCCTCCGACACGCGCAGCGCTTCCTCCTCACCGGTCTCGGACGACACGACGCGTCGCTGGTCGGCACCCCGGCGCGCCTCCAGCATGTCCGCGGTCACCCGCTTGCCGCCGACGTCGACATAGACGTAATGCCTCGACAACCCTGCACGATAGGCCGCCAGGTCGCCACGGCCATGCGCCGCGGCCACCTCCGCCTCGCGCGCCATCACCGCGGCGATGGCCGGGTCCTGCATGTCGGCGGCCCCCGCCGTGCCCGCGGCCACGCACAGCAGCATTCCTGTCCCGATGCCCATCCACGCCCCTTCGCTGCCATCGGTTCGATGGTCCCTCAGGCAGGAACGCGACCATCGTGCCGGCACGGACACCGCGAGTGCCGGGTGGCCCATGCAGCGCGCCACGCCACCCGTTCCGGCATCGAAGCTCGCCCCGGCCAGGGGGCGCGCTTGCCGCGCACCACATCGAGTCCGCGGTCCGGGGGCCCTCGATGCGCGTTCACCATGTCCATCAGGGCACACCGCTGCGATCATCGCCAGCCTGCCGTTGCAGGCCTTCGATCGCTTCGGCGAACGCCTCGACGAACGCGCGGTCCAATGCCAGTTGCCCGAACAGGCCCTGCTGGGTGCCGCTCAGCACCCGCAGCATGTGCGTCCTGCCGGGCGGAAACCGGCCCATCGGCAGCAGCGCGACATCGCGCAGCTTCGCGACGAGGTCGCGATCGGACTGGAACATCGGCGTCAGCCAGCGGCTCCAGCGCTGGTAGATGGCAACGTGGCGCCGGCGTTCGCGCTGGAAGCGCGCCAGCGCCGCATCCAGGCCAGACTCCCCGCGCAGTGCATCGGCGAGCGCCATCGCGTCCATCAGCGCCATGTTGACGCCCTGCCCCAGTTGCGGGCTCATCGAATGCGCGGCATCGCCGACCAGTACCGCACGGCCACGGTGCCAGCGCGACAGCACGGCGTCGCGATAGCTGGCCCGGGCGAGCTGCTCCGGCGTGCGGATGGCGTCGATGACCGGCGCGATCCCGGGCCACAGCGCCAGCACCTCGTCCTTCCACGCGTCCAGTCCCTGCCGCGCCCAGCGGTCGAAGCCGCTGGCTGGCAGGCTCCAGAAGAAGCTCAGCATCGGCGTGTCGTCGCCGGCGCGCGTGCCCACCGGCAACAGGCCGATCATCTTGCGCGCGGCGACGTAGCGCTGGCGCAGCTCGCGCCCGTGGGTCCAGTCGCCGCGCGGCAGCAGGCACCACAGCGCGCCCCATGGATACGGACGGTCCAGCCGCACGCGACCGATGTCGCCGCGCAGG
>JAIUOJ010000227.1 GCA_020161335.1 Pseudomonadota bacterium | reverse complement strand
CTCGGTCTCGCCCGAGGCCTGGGAACGCCGCGCCGCCTACTGGAAGCGTACGCTGGCCGCGCTGGACGCGATCCCGCTGGACGCACTTTCGCCTGGCGAACGCATCAACGCCGCGGTGTTCCGCACCACGCTCGAGGCCGACTACGACGGCGCGACCTGGCGCACCTGGGAGGCGCCGTTCAACAGCGACTCGTTCTTCTGGGGCGGGCTGGCTGCGCGCCAGCCGTTCCAGGCCGAGGCCGACTGGCAGCGCTACATCGGCCGCCTGCGCGACATCCCCGCGTACTTCGACCAGCAGATCGCCAACATGCGCAGCGGCCTGGCGCGCGGCTGGAGCGTGCCGCGGGTGACGCTGGCGGGGCGCGACGAGACCATCGTGCCGTACACGCGCAGCGACGAAGGCAATCCGATGCTGGCGGTGTTCGACCGCATCCCCGCCTCGATCCCCGAGCCGCGGCGCAGCGAGCTGCGCGAGCAGGGGCGACAGGCGGTGCTGCAACAGGCGGTGCCGGCCTACACGCGCCTGCTCGCGTTCATGCGCGAGGACTACCTGCCGCAGGCGCGCACCACGATCGCCGCCAGCGACCTGCCCGACGGCCGCGCGTTCTACCGCACCCAGATCCGCGAGTACGTGACGCGCGACATGACCCCGCGCGAGATCCACGACATCGGCCTGGCCGAGGTGGACCGCATCTCGAAGGAGATGCGCGAGGTGATGGCGCGCGCCGGCTTCAAGGGCACGTTCGAGGCGTTCCTGCAATTCCTGCGCAGCGACCCGCAGTTCTACGCGAAGACGCCGCGCGAACTGCTGGCGACCGCGTCGTACATCGCCAAGAAGGTGGACGGACAGCTCAAGTACGCCTTCAACACGCTGCCGCGCTACCGCTTCACCATCATCCCGGTGCCGGACGACATCGCGCCGATCTACACCTCCGGGCGCGGCGGGCTCGATGCCTGCCTGTTCAACACCTACGACCTGCCGTCGCGGCCGCTGTACAACCTGCCGGCGCTGGTGGTGCACGAATGCGCGCCGGGGCACAGTTTCCAGGCGGCGCTGGCACTGGAGGCGCCGGCGCGCCCGGATTTCCGCCAGCAGACCTACTTTTCCGGCTATGGCGAAGGCTGGGGCCTGTACACCGAATGGCTGGGCACGCAGATGGGCATCTACGAGACGCCCTACGAGGACTTCGGCCGGCTCACCTTCGAGATGTGGCGCGCGGCGCGCCTGGTGATCGACACCGGCGTGCACGAGTTCGGCTGGACCCGGCAGCAGGCGATCGACTACCTCGCCAGCCACACCGCGCTGGCGCACCACGACGTGGTCACCGAGGTCGACCGCTACATCTCCTGGCCGGGGCAGGCGCTGGCCTACTACCTGGGCTATCGCACCCTGCGCGAACTGCGCGCCGAAGCCGAGCGCGAACTCGGCCCGCGCTTCGACCAGCGGCCGTTCCACGACACCATCCTCGACCTCGGGTCGGTGCCGCTGCCGGTGCTGGAAAGCGAAGTGCGCGGCTTCATCGCCGCGCGCAAGGCAGCCCCGGCGCCGTGAGTCGCGCGCCGGGCAGCGTGCGCATCATCGGCGGGCGCTGGCGCGGCACGCGCCTGCCGGTGGCCGACCAGTCGGGCCTGCGCCCGACCTCCGACCGCACCCGCGAGACGCTGTTCAACTGGCTGCAGCCGGTGCTGCCCGGTGCGCGCGTACTCGACCTGTTCGCCGGCAGCGGCGCGCTGGGGCTGGAATCGGTGTCGCGCGGCGCGCGCGAGGCGCTGCTGGTCGAACGCGATGCGCGCCAGTGCGCCTCCCTGCGCGAGACCGTCGCGCGGTTGCAGGGCGGCGAGGCGGTCCACGTGGTGCAGGCCGACGCGCTCGCCTTCCTGCGCGCGCCGCTGCACGGGCGCTTCGACGTCGCCTTCATCGATCCGCCGTTCGCGGCCGGGCTGTGGGAGCAGGCGCTGGCCCTGCTGCCGGAGTGGATGCCGGAGCACGCGTGGCTGTACGTGGAGTCGCCGCTGCAGCGCAGCATCGATCCAGGGCCCGGCTGGCACGTGCACCGGCAGGGCGAAAGCCGGGAAACGCGGCACGTGCTCCACCGCCGCGGCGCCTGAGCGCGGCGGCGCTGCTACACTCTTGGCCACTTCAGGCCCGCCCGCACACACGCCCAGATGAGCCCGGCCCGCAACCGCATCGCGGTCTACCCCGGAACCTTCGACCCGATCACCAACGGTCACGTCGACCTGGTCGATCGCGCGGCGCCGCTGTTCGAGCGCCTGATCGTCGGCGTCGCCGCCAGCCCGTCGAAGCGGCCGACGCTGCCGCTGGAGCTGCGCGTGGGCCTGGCGCGCGATGCGCTGGCGCGCCACCCCAACGTCGAGGTGCATGGCTTCGATTCGCTGCTGGCCCACTTCGTGCGCGAGAGCGGCGGCGGCATCCTGCTGCGCGGCCTGCGCGCGGTGTCCGATTTCGAGTACGAATTCCAGATGGCGAGCATGAATCGCCACCTGATCCCCGAAGTCGAGACGCTGTTCCTGACCCCCGCGGAACAGTACGGCTTCATTTCCTCGTCGCTGGTGCGCGAGATTTCTCGCCTGGGCGGCGATGTATCCGGCTTCGTGCCACCGGCCGTGGCCGAGGCGATGCAGGCCGAATGGCGTCGGGCCGCCGCCCGATGACATGCTTTCCAACACCACACGGAGTACCGCAATGAAGTTGATGATCAGGTTGATGCTGGCCGCGTGCCTGGTACTGCCGTTCGCGGCGTGCAAGAAGGAAGAGGAAGTGAAGGTGGAGAAGGCGCCGGTCGCCGCACCGAAGACCGACGACAAGGCCGCGTGGCAGGACTACCTCAACGACCAGGTGCCGCGCCACATGGAGGGCATCACCAACTCGCCCTACGTGTACCGCGTGCCGGCGCAGGACCAGGACGGGTATGAGCGCCTGCTCGAAAAGGCAAAGATGGATGTCGCCAGCGGCATCGTGAAGGGCAACATCCTGGCCTATGCGGGCCTCGACCCGACCAAGACCGCCGACATGATCGTCACCGCGTTCGAGGGCGTGACCCCGAACACGATGAAGGGCGTGCGCGTGGTCTTCATCGGTGATGCCGCCAACAGCGAGCGCGTCAAGGCGGCGGTCGAGCCGGCCGGCGTCGAGTACGTCTTCGTCGAAGCCAAGTGACGTGACGGCCCACGCCCGCGAAGCGGGCGTGGCTGCCCGAACGTCATCCCCGCGAAGACGGGGATCCAGCGTCTGAACTTCGGCCAGCCTCGGCCCACGCCCGCAATGCGGGCGTGGCTGCCGGAACGTGATCCCCGCGGAGGCGGGGATCCAGCGTCCGATCTTCCGCCAGCCAACGGCCCACGAACGCCGCGGCGTGGCTTCCAGCCGCAGGCGAGGCCGCTGCCGCAGCGCCGGGCGGACTTCGCGCCGGC
>JAIUOJ010000226.1 GCA_020161335.1 Pseudomonadota bacterium | reverse complement strand
ATGTGCCCTACGCCCGCGTGTACGTGCCCGAACCGGTCCGCGTGGACGTCCGGGTCGGCACCCGTGCGCGCGTGACCGTCGACGGCCGCGACGGTGCGTTCGCCGGCACCGTGCGGATGGTGCGCGCCGATCCCACGTTCACGCCGTACTACGCCCTGACCGGCGACGACGCCTCGCGCCTGAGCTGGCTGGCCGAGATCGAACTCGATGCCGGCGAAGGCACGCGCGACCTGCCGGCCGGGCTGCCGGTGCGCGTTGCGTTCGAGACGCGCTGACGATGGCGGCCCCGGCCGATCCCGTCGCGATCCGCGCGCGTGGGCTGACCAAGCGCTTCGGTGCGCTGGTGGCCGTCGACGACATCGACCTGACCGTGCCGCGCGCCAGCGTGTACGGCTTCCTCGGGCCCAACGGATCCGGCAAGTCGACCACGATCCGCATGCTCTGCGGCCTGCTCACGCCCACCGCCGGCGACATCGAGGTGCTGGGCCTGCGCATCCCGCAGCAGGCCGAGGCGCTGCGCTCGCGGATCGGCTACATGACGCAGAAATTCTCCCTGTTCGAGGACCTGTCGGTGCGCGAGAACCTGGAGTTCCTCGCGGCGGTGCAGGACATCCCCGCTGCAGCGGCGCGCCGGCGGATCGACGGGCTGCTGGCCGAGTACCGCTTCGAGGATCGCCAGAAGCAGCTCGCCGGTACGTTGAGCGGCGGCCAGAAGCAGCGGCTGGCGCTGGCCGGCGCGGTGATCCACTCGCCGGAACTGCTGTTCCTCGACGAACCCACCAGCGCGGTCGACCCGGAATCGCGGCGCGACTTCTGGGAAAAGCTCTTCGACCTCGCCGACGCCGGCACCACCCTGCTGGTGTCCACGCACTACATGGACGAGGCCGAGCGCTGCCACCGCATCGCCATCCTCGATCGCGGCGTGCTGGTCGCCGACGGCACGCCGGACGAGCTCACCGGGGCGCTGGCGGGGCGCTGCCTGCTGGTGCATGCCGGCCAGCCGCGACGTGCGCGGCAGCGGCTGGTCGCGCTGCCGGGGGTGCTCAGCGTCGCCCAGATCGGCAACGTGCTGCGCGTGCTCACCGACGGCGCGCCCGACGCCGTCGCGCGGGTGCGCGACGCGCTGCGCGAGGCAGGCCTCGTCGCCGAGGCCACCCCGGGCGAACCCAACCTCGAGGACGTCTTCGTGTCCGCGACGCGTGGCCGCGGCCCGCGCGAGGCGGCGGCATGAAGGCCAGGCGCCTGCTGGCGGTGATGGTCAAGGAGCTGCGGCAGATGCGTCGCGACCGGATCACGCTGGCGATGATCGTCGGCATCCCGGTGATGCAGCTGGTGCTGTTCGGCTACGCGATCAACCTCAACCTGCGCGGACTGTCGGCCGGCATCGCCGACCAGGCCAACACCAGCGCTTCGCGCGCGCTGGTGATGGACATGGTGGCCACCGGGGTGATCGATCCGGTGGTCCCGGCGACCTCACCGCAGGCGCTGATGGACGCACTGCGCCGCGGCCGGATCAGCGTCGGCGTGGTGATCCCGCCGGACTTCGAGGCGCGCCGCTTCGACGGCCGCGAGGCGGTGCAGGTGCTGGTCGACGGCAGCGACACCGTGGTGCAGGGCGCGGCGCTGCAGCTGGCGCAATTGCCGTTGGACACCACGCCCACCGCGAACACGCGACCGCTCGGGCTCGGCCGCGGGCAGGTGGGCGTGGTCAGTTTCTACAATCCCGAGCGTCGCTCGCCGGTCAACATCGTGCCGGGCCTGATCGGCGTGATCCTGACCATGACCATGGTGCTGTTCACCGCGGTGGCGATCGTGCGCGAGCGCGAGCGCGGCAACATGGAACTGCTGATCGCCACGCCGGTGACCAGCGCCGAACTGATGGTGGGCAAGGTGGCACCCTACGTCGCGATCGGCCTGGTGCAGACCAGCGTGGTGCTGGCGCTGGGCACCTGGCTGTTCCGGGTGCCGGTGGCCGGCAGCCTGCTGGAGGTCTATGTCGCGGCGATGCTGCTGATCCTGGCCAACCTCACCCTGGGCCTGCTGATCTCGACCCGCGCGCGATCGCAATTCCAGGCGATGCAGATGACGTTCTTCGTGTTCCTGCCGTCGATCCTGCTGTCGGGCTTCATGTTCCCGTTCGCGGGCATGCCCAGGGCGGTGCAGTGGATCGCCGAGCTGCTGCCGCTGACCCATTTCCTGCGCCTGGTCCGCGGCATCATGCTGCGCGGTGCGGGCCTTGCCGACATGTGGCCGGACGTGCTGGCGTTGCTGGCATTCACCGCGGTGATGATGGCGGCCGCGATCCTGCGCTTCCGCAAGCGCCTGGATTGACGCGCCCGCAGTGACGCGATCGCGACGTCGCTGAACCGGGCGGGCGCAGGTCACGCTTCGAGCCTGCGCCGTCCGTGCACTGGGGTCAGCCCCAGCTGTGGCGCGCGGCGGCACGGGCTATACCTGTCGAATCGCGCGGGCAATGGAGCCCCGGACGCGACGTTCACGACGACGGAGGCAGGCCATGACCACCGGCACCGACACCGGCATCGATTCGTCCACCGGCGCGGGCAGCGTCTCGCTGTCGGATGCGCTGGCCAGCGAGGCCCAGTCCGCCTCGCGCGTGCGCGAGCAGGCCATCCGCACCGAGCTTGCGAACAACCCGCAGGCCTTGCGCGCGCTCGACCGTCTCAGCGCCAACCTAAACTGCTATGCCCTGACCGACGAGCAGAAGGTGCAGGCGCTGAACGACTTCATGGCCGCGCCGAATGCGGCGACGGCGGCTTTCGTCGAGGGGCGGATCGCGCAGGACCTGGGCGTGAATGCGGCGGCCGCGCATTCGCTGGTGTCTCCGGATGCCGGCACGCTCACGATCGGCGGCCAGACCTACACCATCGACAACGGCAGCTTGCTGGGCGCCGACGGCCGGCGCGCGGGCACCATCACCAACGACGGCGTGGTGCAGCTCAATGGCGAGCAGGCGACCCGCAACGTCTACACCGACCTCGGCGCGCGCGTGCAGCTGCGCGAGACCATCGATGGCGAACAGGCGACCCTGCTCGACCTGCACGCGGCCGATCGTCGCGGCCGGCTCGACGACGCCAACGTGAACACGCAGTTCGCCGACCGGGTAAAGGACACGCTGGTGCGCGCGCGGCAGGAGGGCATGGCCATGCAGATGGACCTGGTGTACCGCACCTTCGCGCACCAGGACCAGCTGTACGCGCAGGGCCGCACCGAGCCGGGCCAGCGCGTCACCAATGCGCGCGGCGGCCAGTCGTGGCACAACTACGGCCTTGGCGCCGACGTGGTGTTCAGCACGGCCAACGGGCAGCCCTCTTGGCCGGAGAACGGCAACTGGACGCGCTACGGCGAAATCGCGGAGAGCCAGGGACTCACCTGGGGCGGGCGCTGGCGCAATCCGGACCGGCCGCATGTCGAATACCATCCCGGCTTCGGCGCCGGCGACGCCGGTGGCTT
>JAIUOJ010000225.1 GCA_020161335.1 Pseudomonadota bacterium | reverse complement strand
CGACCCCTGCTTGCCCAGCGCTTCCTTCGCCAGTTCGGCGATGCCCGCGATCGAGCCGATGATGCCGCTCGACTCCATCGGCATCAGCACGAACTTCTGGTTCGGCGCGGTCGCCAGCTCCTTGAACGCCTCCACGTACTTCTGCGCGACGAAGTAGTTGATCGCCTGCACGTCGCCCTTTGCGATCGCCTCGGACACCATCCGGGTGGCGTTGGCCTCGGCCTCGGCCAGGCGCTCGCGCGCCTCGGCTTCGCGGAACGCGGCTTCCTTCTGGCCCTCCGCCTCGAGGATCGCGGCCTGCTTGTCGCCCTCGGCGCGCAGGATTTCCGACTGCCGGTGGCCCTCGGCTTCCAGGATCACCGCGCGGCGGTCGCGCTCTGCCTTCATCTGGCGCGCCATCGAATCCACCAGGTCGCGCGGCGGCGCGATGTCGCGGATCTCGATGCGGGTCACCTTGATGCCCCAGGGATTGGTGGCCTGGTCGACGACGTTGAGCAGCTGCGCGTTGATCGTCTCGCGGTTGCTGAGCGATTCGTCGAGGTCCATCGAACCGATCACGGTGCGGATGTTGGTCTGCACCAGGGCGATCGTGGCGATCTCGAGGTTGGACACCTCGTAGGCAGCCTTGGCCGCATCCAGCACCTGGAAGAAGACCACGCCGTCGACCTTCACCACCGCGTTGTCCTTGGTGATGACGTCCTGGCTGGGCACGTCCAGCACCTGCTCCATCATGTTGATCTTGCGGCCGACGCCATACACCACGGGGACCAGGAAGTGCAGGCCCGGGGTCATGGTGTGGGTGTACTTGCCGAAGCGCTCGACCGTCCACTCGTAGCCCTGCGGCACCATGCGCACGGTCTTGAACAGGATGACGATGCCGGCCACCAGCAGCACCGCCGCGAGAAACATGCCTCCGCCCATGGGCGTCCCCTCCTTCTTCGATTGGCCTTGAGTATAGGTCCCTGACCACGGCGGCGGGCCGGATGTGACCGGGGCTGCGACGCTTTCGCGCCCGCCCGCATCCACAATGGGGAATGCCGCCCGAATCGCGTCCCGCGTCGAGCTTTGCCATCGAGGTGCCCGGCACCCTGCTGGCGCGCGCGCGTGCCGGCGACCACGCGGCGTTCGAGCAGGTCTACCGCTGGTTCGAGCGCCCGGTGTTCACCCTGGCGCTGCGCATCTGCGGCGACCGCGAGGAGGCCGCCGACGTGCTGCAGGACACCATGCTGAAAGTGATCGACCGGATCGGCGACTTCCGCGGCGACAGCCCGTTCTGGGGCTGGCTGCGGCAGATCGCGGTCAACGAGGCGCTGATGCGCCTGCGGCGCGCGCGCCTGCAGCCGGACGAGGTCGACCTCGACCTGCACGAAGCCGCCGACGACCTGCAGCCGCTCCCGCCGGCCGCCGCCGACGCCGCGCTGCTGCAGCGTGCGCTGGGCACCCTGCCCGCCACCACCCGCAGCGTGCTGTGGCTGTACCACGCCGAGGGTTACACCCACGAGGAGATCGCCGGTCTGATGGAACGCACGGCCAGTTTCTCCAAATCCCAGCTCGCGCGCGGCACGCGCCGCCTGCGCGCGCTGCTCGACCCTGCAACACGCCCCATCCAGGAGGCCGTCCATGCGTGACGCCATCCCGACCCCGAGCGCACCGCGCGACTGGCAGCACGCCTTTGCCTCGTTGCCGCTGGAGACCCCGCCGACCGGCGGCTGGAGCGCCGTCGCCGCGCGCCTGCCGGCACGGCGCGCGCGACGCTGGCCACTGTGGGCGGCGAGCGCCGCGGCCGTGGTGCTGGCGATCGCGCTGCCGTGGCGGCTGCTGGCACCGACGCCCGACCTCGTCCCGCCGCCGCCCACCGCCACGTCGACGGCGGGCGTCGATGCCGACTTCGAGCGCCTCTACGCCGAATCCGCGCAGCTCGAATCGCTGCTCGCGGTGGCCCGCGACGAGCGCGTGTCCAGCGGCACGGCTGCGGTGCTGGCGGGCGAGTTCGAGTCCCAGCTCGCCTCGATCGACGTCGCCCTGATGCAGCCCGGCCTGACCCGCGACGAGCAGCTGGCGCTGTGGCAGGCGCGCGTGGACAGCCTGCGCACGCTCTCCGGCTTCGAAAGCAACCGCCGCTGGCTGGCGTCGCACGGCGCCCGCTACGACGGCGCGCTGGTCGCCGTCGATTGACCCGATCCATCTCCCCGAACCGAGCCCCGGAGCCCCGCCATGACTGCACTCACCCGATCCCTGCTGTCCGCCGCGCTGCTGTGCGCGCTGGCCGGCACCGCCGTCGCCAACGAGCCGCGGCGCGACGCCGACAACGCGAAGGCACTCGCCCAGGCGCGCGAGGACCTGCGCCGCGCCGCCGCGCGCGTGGCGGAGCTTTCGCGCGACCAAGGCGACCAGGGCAGCGTTGCGCGTAGCGTGCGCGAGCGCGTGGTCAGCGCCGGCGATCGCCCGATGATCGGCGTTGTGCTCGCACCCGATGACGATCCCGGCGTACGCATCACCGCGGTTACCCCGGATGGCGCGGCAGCGAAAGCCGGGTTGCGCAGCGGTGATCGCATCGTATCGGTGGCCGGTACCAACATCCTCGGGAGCACCGGCACGCTACGCGTCGAGAACGCCCGCAAGCTTCTGGGCAACCTCACCTTGGATAGACCGACCAGCCTCGGTTACCTGCGTGGTAGCCAGCGCCTGCAAGCCCAGGTCACACCGATACGTGATCGCCGCATCGCCTTGCTCGACAACGATGCCGGCATGTTCGTACGTCCTGGTGGTGCCACTTTCATCCAAGTGGACCCCGATGGCTCGTACCGTATCACCGCCGACAGCCTGGACGTCGCAGACCTTGCCGGTATTGCGCCCCAGATCAACACCGAGGTGGTGCGGGTAATTGGTAACGCGACCATGCGCTCAGGCCAGCAACCGCGGAACCTGGACGAACGATTCCCCCACCTGGTCTCGGCCTTCCGCTGGAA
Source organism: Pseudomonadota bacterium (assembly GCA_020161335.1). Classification (GTDB taxonomy): domain Bacteria; phylum Pseudomonadota; class Gammaproteobacteria; order Xanthomonadales; family Xanthomonadaceae; genus Luteimonas. The sequence goes on along the minus strand of JAIUOJ010000225.1, from coordinate 527 downwards.
CGGGCTCAACCTGGCGTCGGTCGATGCCGGGCTTGGCCGCTACTTCGGCACCGACAAGGGCGTGCTGGTGCTGTCCAGCGGCGATCTCGACGGACTGCAGGCCGGCGACGTGATCCAGCGCGTCGACGGCAAGCCGGTGGCCTCGCCGCGCGAGGTGATGGACCTGCTGCGCGACAGGCGCGACGACGAGAAGGTCGCGGTCGATTACCTGCGCGACCGCCGCACCGCGCAGGCGCGGGTGTCGATCCCGAAGCTGGCGTGGCCGGCACCGCCCGCGCCGCCTGCACCACCTTCGCCGCCCGCCGCACCGGCGGCGCCGTCCGCCCCGCCCGCGCCGCCGGCGCCGCCGAAGCCGCCGCGCGTGGCCACGGCCGATGGCGGTGTCACGCTGGCGCTCGTGGTCATGGACGACGCGCGGATCGCGGGCGTCAGCGACGCCGGCTGAGCGCGCCCGCCGTGGCCGCCAGGCGTCAGCGCGCCGCGGCGGCGGCCGGCGCCGCCGGTTCCACCCATTCGGCAAACACCTG
>JAIUOJ010000224.1 GCA_020161335.1 Pseudomonadota bacterium | reverse complement strand
GCCTGCGCAGGTCCCGCCGGCGCGCTTCTTCCTGCGCGAAGCACGGGTCGCGCTGACCGACGGCCGCGACTGCGGCGAAGCCGGCGCCGGCTTCGTGCGCCTCAACTTCGCGATGCCCGCCCCGCTGCTGCGCGAGGCGGTGCAGCGCATGGGCGACGCCGTGCGCAGCGCCACCTGATCGCCACGCCGGCGCAGGTTGGTGGCATCCTTCGGTCGGGCCCGCCGCAACGCATCGGTGGCGATGGCAGGGGATCACCCGGGGAGGGCATCATCGTGAACACCGGATACGTGCTGGCCGCCTGGCTCGCGCTCGCAGCCCTGCTCCCCGCGCACGCGCAGCCGCCCGCGCGTGGCGACCTGCCGCCGCCGATCCTCGGCAAGGACCGCGCCGGCGAGGTCGTGGACCTCGCGCAACTGCGCGGCAAGGTGGTGATCGTGACGTTCTGGGCGTCGTGGTGCGGGCCGTGCCTGAAGGAGCTGCCCGTGCTCGGCGGCTTCCAGAACGTGGTCGGACGCGATGCGCTGGAAGTGGTGGCCGTGAACTTCAAGGAACCGCGGCAGGCGTTCACCCACATCGTGCGCCGCAACCCGCACATCGACCTGACCTGGGTGCACGACGCGCGCGGCAGCGTCAGCGACCGCTACGGCGTCAAGAGCCTGCCGCACATGTTCATCCTCGACCACGACGGCAAGGTCGCCTTCGTCCACGTCGGCTACAGCGAACAGTCGTTGCCGCAGATCATCGACCAGGTGCTGAGCCTGCTGCCCGACGACGTGAAGGCGCGCCCGGCGGGCACGGGCTGAGCCGCGCGGCGCGGCCAACAGGACGCTTCAGCCGGCGAAATGCGCGTAACCACGGCGTGGCGGCGTCCAAGGGTCGCCGTCCGGGGTGATCGCGTGCACGCCCGTGCCTTCCCGCGTGCGCCCGATGCAGGTGGCCGCCGTGTCGCATTCCCGGAGCGCGCGCACGATCGCGTCGTGCCGCGCCGGTGGTGCGGTGAAGCACAGTTCGTAGTCGTCGCCGCCGGCGGCCTGCCACGGCCAGCGCGTTGCCGCCGGGAAACGCGCCAGCATGCGCGATGCCGGCAATTGGCCGAGTTCGACCTCGGCACCGACGCCGCTCGCGCTGCAGACATGGCCGAGGTCGGCCAGCAGGCCGTCCGAGACATCGATGCAGGCGCTGGCCATTCCCGCCAGTGCGCGGCCAGCCTCGATGCGCGGTATCGGCCGGTCGAGGCGTTCACGCAGCCCGCGGTCGAGCGCGGCACCGGCCTGCAGCGCCGAGAGTGCGGCCGCGGCATCGCCGAGCGTGCCGGTCACCCAGACCTCGTCGCCCACCTGCGCGCCATCGCGACGCAACGCATGGCCCGGTTCGACCAGCCCATGCACGGTCACGCCGATCGACAGCGCGCCGCGCGTGGTGTCGCCGCCCACGAGCGCGACGTCGTGCCGTGCGGCAAGCGCGAGGAAGCCATCGAGGAAGGCGTCGATCCAGCCGTCGTCCGCCTGCGGCAACGACAGCGACAGGGTGCACCAGGCCGGCTGCGCGCCCATCGCGGCGAGGTCGGACAGGTTCACGGCCAGCGCCTTCCAGCCGATCGCGGCTGGTGGCGTGTCCCCGGGGAAATGCACGCCCGCGTTGAGCGTGTCCATCGACACCGCCAGCTGGCGGCCGGCCGGCACCTGCAGCAGCGCGGCGTCGTCGCCGATGCCCAGCACCACGTCGCCGCGCGTGCCTGCGCGGGCGCGGATGCGGGCGATCAGGTCGAACTCGGACATGGCCCCTGCACGCGGCGCGGAGGCCGCGTCAGCCGCGGCCGGCCTGCACTTCCACCGCGCGCCACTCGGCGGCGGCATGGTCGAGCACGCCGTTGACGTAGGTGTGGCCGTGCTCGGACCCGAAGCGCTTCACCGTCTTCAGCGCCTCGTCGATGACCACCCGGTACGGCACGTCCGGCCGGTGCCGCAGTTCGTAGGCGGCGATGCGCAGCATGGCGCGCTCGATTGCGTCGACCTCCTCGATGTCGCGGTCGAGGAACGGCTGCAGCGCCGCATCCAGCGCCTTGTGGTGCGTGCCGACGCCGCGCACCAGGTCCTCGAAGTACTCCAGGTCCGCCACTTCGTCGGCCTGCTCGTGCGCGAACTGCGCGATCGCGTTCTTCGCGTCCACGCCCGAGAGCTGCATCGCGTACACCGCCTGCAGCGCGCGCCGGCGCGAACGCGTGCGCGCCACCGGGTCGACGCCGTCGCGCCGCGAGGGACCACGGCTCACGGCAGCTTCCCCGCCAGGTTCGCCATCTCGATCGCCACCAGTGCGCACTCCTCGCCCTTGTTGCCATGGCTGCCGCCGGCCCGGCGTTCGGCATCCTCGTGGCGGTCGACGGCCAGCACGCCGTTGGCCACCGGCACGCCCGAATCCAGCGACGCGCGCATCAACGCTTCGCTGCAGCCGTCGGCCACCTGTTCGAAATGGCGCGTGTCGCCGCGCACCACGCAGCCCAGCGCCACGATCGCCGCATGGCCGCCGGCGCCGGCGATCCGCGACGCGACCAGCGGGAGCTCCCAGGCGCCGGGCACGCGCACCACGTCCAGCGCCGACTCGGCGACGCCATGGTCGGCGAAGGCCTTGCGCGCGCCGGCCACCAGCGCATCGACGATGCGCGGGTTCCAGCGGCTGGCGATGATCGCGAAGCGCGCGCCCTCGGGGGCTCGCAGGTCGCCTTCGTAGTGGCTCATCGGGGTTCCGGGCGGGACTGGCCGGCCAGTTTACCGTGCGGGCACGGCGACGTACTCGACCACTTCCAGCCCGAAGCCGGCCACTCCCACCTGCCGGCGCGGCGTGCCCAGCACCCGCAGGCGACCATAGCCGAGGTCATGCAGGACCTGCGCGCCGGCGCCGTTGCGCCGCCATTCGCCCACGCTCCCGGCCTTGCCGGCCTTCGCCACCGGTGCCTGCGGGTCGCGGATCCGCGCCAGCAGCGCCGCTGGGTCGTGGGGTTCGTCGAGCAGTACCAGCGCACCGTCGCCGGCCCCGGCCAGCAGCGCCAGCACGTCCGCCGTCGCCGGGCCGAAGTCGGCGCGGCGCCAGTGCAGCGCATCCGACAGCGGGTTCATCGGCTGCACCCGCACCAGCGCGGCGCGCGCGGCATCGGGCGCGCCACGCACCAGCGCGAAATGCAGCGCGTGGCTCAGCCGGTCGCGGTAGGTGACCAGGCGGAACGCGCCGTGCGGGGTCTCGATGTCACGCTCGTCGACGCGTTCGACGGTGTGCTCGGTAGCCAGCCGGTGGCGGATCAGGTCCTCGATCGAGCCGATCTTCAGCCCGTGCTCGCGCGCGAACGCTTCCAGCTGCGGGCGGCGCGCCATGCTGCCGTCGGCATTGAGGATTTCGACCAGCACGCCGGCCGGTTCCAGGCCCGCCAGCAGCGCGAGGTCGGACGCCGCCTCGGTGTGCCCGCTGCGGCTGAGCACGCCGCCGGGCTGCGCCGCGAGCGGGAAGATGTGGCCGGGCTGGGAGAGGTCGCGCGCAGTCG
>JAIUOJ010000223.1 GCA_020161335.1 Pseudomonadota bacterium | reverse complement strand
GCGGCGGCTACGGCGACAGCATCAACCTGCGCGGCTTCACCGCAGGCAGCGACATCACCACCGACGGCGTGCGCGACAGCGCGCAGTACACGCGTACCGACAACTTCAACCTCGAATCGATCGAACTGGTCAACGGCGCCAACTCGGCGATGTCCGGCGCCGGTTCGGTCGGCGGCAACATCAACCTGGTCAGCAAGGCCGCCGGCCAGGGCGACCTGCACGCGTTCACCGTCGCTGCCGGCAGCGACGGCTTCGCCCGCTTCACCAGCGACGACAACATCGACTTCGGCAACGGCACTGCCCTGCGCCTGAACGCGATGGCGCACCGCAACGACGTGCCGGGCCGCGACGTCGAGCAGTTCAAGCGCTGGGGCGTGGCGCCGTCGATCGCGTTCGGGCTCGGCTCCGGCACGCGGCTCACGCTGTCCTACCTGCACCAGCACGACGAGAACACCCCGCAGTACGGCGTGCCGTACTTCATGAACGTGCGCAACGACGGCCCGATCCCGGGCGTCGCCACCAGCAACTACTACGGCTACCGCAACGTCGACACGCAGCAGATCGACGTCGACATGCTGACCGGCGTGTTCGAGCACGACTTCAGCGACGACCTCCGGCTGCGCAGCCTCGCGCGGTTCCAGAAGGTCGACCAGCTGTCGATCGTGGATGCGGTGCAGGGCACGTGGTGCCTCGCCGGCGGCATCAACATCGCCACCGGCGCGGCCTGCGCGCCGGAGGGCCGCTACCAGCCCAGCGGCCCGCGCGGCTATGTGCGCGACACCAGCAACGCCATCGCGATCAGCCAGACCGACCTGACCGCCGGGTTCCGCACCGGCGCGATCGAGCACGCCCTGGTCGCGGGCGTGTCGTTCTCGCGCGAGACCTTCGACCTCGACACCGGCAGCGTCTTCCGCAACCCGGACGGCAGCCCGGTGGCCTTGCCGACGATGGACCTGTACCGGCCCGATTCGCGCTGGACCGGCCCTTACCACCATGTCCTCACGGGCCGCACCGAAGGCACGCTGAGCAACCAGGCCGCGTACGTGTTCGACACGCTGAAGTTCGGCGAGCGCTGGCGGCTCAACCTCGGCGCGCGCTTCGAGCACAACGAAGGCTCGTCGGTGACCTGGCAGGTCAAGACCTACACCGCGCCGACCGTCGCCAACCCCAGCCCTGACAACAGCAACATCGGCGCGATCCTCGGCCGCAACCAGGTCGCGCGCAACGAGGACGACCTGTTCTCCTACCGCGCCGGCCTGGTGTTCAAGCCGACCGCCAACGGCTCGGTCTACCTGTCCTACGCGAATGCGAAGACGCCGTCGAAGGCCTCGGTCAACGGCAGCTGCACCGCGAGCACGCCGACCACCACCCCGGGCACCGCCAACTGCACGGTCGATCCCGAAACCGCGGTGAACATCGAACTGGGCACCAAGTGGGACCTGCTCGACGGCCACCTCGCGCTGACCGCCGCCGCCTTCCGCAACGAGCGCCGCAACTACCGCGTCAACGATCCCGATCCGCTCAATCCGTCCGGCGAGCAGTCGCTGGAAGGCCGCGCGCGCGTGCAGGGCGTGGCGCTCGGCGTGGCCGGCCACCTGACCCGTGCATGGTCGGTGTTCGCCAACTACACCTATCTCGACAGCGAAGTGCTGCAGGGCGTGTCCGACTACTGCCTCGCCAACCCCGGCACGGCCTGCGCCAACAGCGCCGCGTTTCCCGACCCGCTGCGCGGCAACCCGCTGCTGGCCACGCCCGAGCATTCGGCCAGCCTGTGGACCACCTACCAGCTGGGCGACTGGACACTCGGTTACGGCGCCACCTACCAGGGCGCGTTCCATCTCAACAACAACAGCCTGCCGGCGGCGGGCAGCACCACGCCGGCCACGCTGTTCACCAGCGACGCCTACTGGGTGCACCGCGCGATGGTCGCCTACCAGGTCAACGCCCAGTTCGGCCTGCAGTTGAACATCGGCAACCTGTTCGACGAGGCGTACTACCTGCGCATCCGCAACAACGGCTGGGCGACGCCGGGCGATGCGCGCTCGGCGGTGCTGAGCGCGACGTTCCGGTTCTGACGCGATCCACCACCGCCTCCGTCCATGCCGACATGATCCCAGCCTGCCCGCCCCGACCGACGCGATCCCCGCCATGAGCGATCCTGCCGCGCAACCGCAGCGCCGCGGCTTCTGGCTGCGCACGCTGCACCAGTGGCACTGGATCAGCTCGGCCGTCTGCCTGGTGGGGATGCTGTTGTTCGCGGTCACCGGCATCACCCTCAACCACGCCTCGAAGATCGAGGGCACGCCGCGCGTCGACAACCGCACCGCGACGCTCCCGGCCCCGCTGCGCGAGGCGCTGGACGGCCACGCGGACGGCAACGCGCCATTGCCCGCGCCGGTCGCGGGCTGGCTGGCAACGACGCTCGACGCACGCGCCGGCACGCGCGAGGCCGAATGGTCGGAAGGCGAGGTCTACCTGTCGATGCCGGGCCCCGGTGCGGATGCGTGGGTCAGCATCGACCGCGCCACCGGCGACGTGGAGTACGAACGGACCGACCGTGGCTGGATCTCCTACCTCAACGACCTGCACAAGGGCCGCAATGCCGGCCCGGCCTGGGGCTGGTTCATCGACGTGTTCGCCATCGCCTGCGTGGTGTTCACCGTCACTGGCCTGTTCCTGCTGCAGATGCACGCCCGGCAGCGACCGGGCACCTGGCCCTGGGTGGGCCTGGGCCTGCTGGTGCCGGTGCTGCTGGCCCTGCTCTTCATCCACTGACACGCCATCGATCGACACGATCCACCGACGGGAGACTTCCATGCGCGCACGCCTGACCATTGCCCTCGGCGGACTGCTCACCGCCCACGCCACGCCCGCGCTCGCCGCGGACCTCGACATCGACGTCGAGATCCCGCAGCTACGGGTTGCCGAATACCATCGCCCCTATGTCGCGGTGTTCCTCGAGGATGCGCAGCAGAAGCACGCCGCCAACCTCGCGGTCTGGTACATGAGCAAGGACACCGCCGAAGGCCACGGCACCAAGTGGCTGCCCGACCTGCGCCAGTGGTGGCGCAAGTCCGGGCGCACGCTGAAGGTGCCGGTGGACGGCGTGACCGGGCCGACCCGACCCGCCGGCCAGCATGCGCTGCACCTCGACACGCGCCATCCCGCGCTGCGCAACCTGCCCGCCGGCGACTACACGCTGGTGGTCGAGGCGGTGCGCGAAGTGGGCGGGCGCGAGCTGCTGAAGATCCCGTTCTCGTGGCCGGCGACGCGCGCACAGTCCGGCCAGGCCCAGGGCAGCAGCGAACTGGGCAAGGTCACGCTGCGGCTCGCGCCCTGAAGGTCGAGGCGGTCCTCGCGGACGACGTGGGGGATGTGCGCCGTCTCCGCTCGTGACGCGAGGCAACGGCCGATTCCTCACTCCGTCCGGAACGACACATCGCCAGCCTTCCCGATTCCCGATTCCCGATTCCCGATTCCCGATTCCCGATTCCCGATTCCCGATTCCCGATTCCCGATTCCCGATTCCCGATTCCCGATTCCCGA
>JAIUOJ010000222.1 GCA_020161335.1 Pseudomonadota bacterium | reverse complement strand
GCGCCGCAGCTGGGGCAGAAGCCGCGCTTCTTGCAGGAATACGCCACCAGCCTCTCGGCACGACAGTGCTCGCAGACCACGCGCAGGAAGCCGTGCTCGAGCACGCCGCAGCGCAGGTAGGTCTCGAACTCCTCGCGCACATACTCGGGCAGCGGGCGGTCTTCTACCTCACGGCGCGCGAGAAAGTCCGGCCAATGCGCCTGCACCAGCGAATACAGCAGCGTGCGCTCGGGACGGTGAGGCGCATAGCGAGCCGTGGGCAGATGCGCTGCCGGCGACGTTGCGTGCGCCACGGCATCCTGCAGCTGCGACACGGTCGCGGCGAGGCGCGGCACGAAACACTCCGGTGCAGGGAATGGCTGCTCAGGCTTGCGCCCGCCCCGGCCGGTTCATATCGGCCTTTATGAGCTGCACCTCACACCGCTGGAGCTGATCGACCGCATTGCCGCGCTGGTTCCCCCGCCACGCACCCACCGGCACCGCTATTTTGGCGTGTTGGCACCCAACTCGCCGCTCAGGGCTGCGGTGACGGCGCTGGCGACACCGGCGCAAGCCGCTCCCGTGCTGGGCGCGTCGATCAGCACGGGGGAGTGCGCGCCTGGTGTGGTACCGATGAGCAGCGCGCTGCCATCCCAGAGCGAGCCGGTGCTGCCCAAGCGTGCAGCGCACTACCTGTGGGCGGTGCTGATCGCCCGCATCTACGAGGTGTTCCCCCTCTTGTGTCCGCTGTGTGGCGGGCATATGCGCATCATCGCGTTCATTACGCACAGCGCTGACATCCGGCACATCCTGGACCACATCGGGGCAGATTCAGAGCCACCCCGCATCTCCCCGGCGCGCGGGCCACCGCTGTGGGATGACTGTAGTGATGCGCAGATGGATGACGGGGCGCAAACCGAGCCAGCAGACTGGGACCTAGCGGCGCAACCGGCACCGGACTTTGAGGTCGATCAGCGCATCAGTTGGTGAATGAACAAAGCGGCGATTTTGACTTGCCGCGAACTGGCTCTGCGCCCGGTACACGCCGAGCGCCGCAAATCACTCTCCTGAACGCCAAACCCTGGTGGTGAACCTGACACCTGGGCGGGAAAATCGAGTGTCTCAGCCGGCTTGATGGCGCTTCCGCGGTGCGATACTTGGCCTCATGCGGTTAAAACGCCTATCCGTGTCCGGTATATTGGCCCAAGGGGACCACTCGCAGGGGATACTTGATGCGACAGGACGACGACGCTGCACTCGCTTCCGGTACTACATCCGATGGCTGGTTCACCCGGCTCCGGCGTTCGCTGCTGGCGCGCCTTGGCAATACCGGGCTCGTGCTGGGGACGTTGTTCTTCGCCGCCTCGCTCACGCCCAGCCTCACGCCACGGATCACGGTCGCGCAGGCGGTGCTGTCGGGCATGTGCCTGGCCGCCGGCTACGGCCTGGGCGTGCTGCTGCGCTGGCTGTGGGGATACCTGGAGCTGCCGCTCCCCGGGCCGGCGGGACAGCCGCGTCGCCGCCGTATCGCGGTCGTCGCCTGCGCGGTCATCGCCGCGCTCGCGCTTTGGCGCAGCCAGCATTGGGAAAACATCGTCCGCGAACTGATGCACCTGGCTCCCGCCGGTCCATCGCGCATCCTGGGCGTACTCGCGGGTGCGGCGGTCGTGGCGCTGCTGCTGGTCGTGCTGGGCCGCATCGCGCTGATGATCATCAAGGCGGTGATGCGCCTGGTCACCCGCAAGGTGCCGCGACGGATCGCGCACGTGGTCGGTGCGATCGCCGGCGTGCTGCTGCTGGTGGGCCTGGTCAACGGCGTGATCCTGTCCTCGTTGCTGGACACCCTGGACGCCTCCTATCGCCAGGCCGATGCACTGATCCCGCCCGACATGCCGCCGCCGACCGAATGGGACAGCCCCGGCAGCGCGCAGTCGCTAGTGGCCTGGAACCAGCTCGGGCGCATGGGCCGGCGCTACGTCGATGCCCGCCCCACCGCCGACGAACTCGCCGCCTACGCCGGTCCCGGCGCCAAGGCGCCGCTGCGCGTGTACGCGGGCCTGCCCACCGGCGACACGCCCGAAGAGCGCGCCCAGCTGGCGCTGGAAGAACTCAAGCGCGTCGGCGGCTTCGAGCGCAAGGCGCTGATCATCATCACTCCGACCGGCACCGGTTGGGTCGACCCGTCCGGCATCGACGGCATCGAATATCTCTACCGCGGCGATGTGGCCAGCGTCGCGGTGCAGTACTCGTACCTGTCCAGTCCGCTGACGCTGTTCCTGGATCCGGACACAGGCGGGGTCACCGCGCGCGCACTGTTCCGCGAGGTCTACGGCTACTGGCGCACGCTGCCGCCCGAGCGGCGGCCGAAGCTGTACCTGCACGGCCTGAGCCTGGGCGCGCTCAATTCGGAACGCTCGTTCGAGATGTTCGAGCTGCTCGGCGAACCATTCGATGGCGCGGTCTGGAGCGGACCTCCGTTCGCCGCCAGCAAGTGGGCCGGGCTGACCCGCTCGCGCAATCCCGGTTCGCCGGTGTGGCTGCCGCAGTTCCAGGACGGCTCGTTCGTCCGCTTCATGAACCAGGACGGCAGCTCCACCCCGCCCGGCACGCCGTGGGGCCCGATGCGCGTGGTCTACCTGCAGTACGGCAGCGACGCGGTGACGTTCTTCGACCGTCACGGCTTCTTCCGCGAACCGGAACTGCTCGATGCCCCGCGCCCGCCGGACGTATCCCCGGCGATGCGCTGGTATCCGGTCGTGACGATGATGCAGATGGCAATGGATACTTCGCTGTCGATGAGCGCACCAATGGGTTTCGGCCACGTCTACGCGCCATCGCACTACATCAACGCCTGGCTGGAAGTCACCGGCATCGACGACTGGTCGCCCGAAGACGTGGCCCGCCTGCAGCGCCACCTGGATGAGCGCCGGGCCGAAGAGCTGTCCAAGGATGGCGGCGAGGAGACCGTGGACGGCTGAACGTCGACGGTCTTGCGTGGACCGGCACCCTCAGTACATCCCGACCATGTTGAGGAACCAGCCCTCGTGGTCGTAGTCGAAGTCGGTCAGGTCGTCGCTGAACTCGGTGAAGTTGTAGCCGGCGCCGATGCGGAAGTTCTTGCCGATGTCGCGGTCCAGTCCGACCAGCCAGCCCTGCCGCGTGCCGCCGGCCTGCACGTCCAGCCAGCGGTATTCGGCCAGCGCGTGCCAGGCGTAGACCACCTCGTAGCGCAGCTGTAGCGCGGCGAAGTCGGTGGCCGAGTCGAACCACGGCCCGCTGCCGCGTCCGTAGCGCACCTCGCCCTCGCGCCGGGCGAGCTTGCCGGCCACTTCCCAATGCTGGTCGTGGCGGTAGACGCCTTCCACCGACAGCACCTGGGTTTTCTGGTCGTAGTCCTGCTCGCGCTGGCCCTCATCGGCTTCGTGGCCGATAGGCTCAATGCCTTCAAGCTAGCCTACCTGCACGTGATGCGCGCCGATTTCCTCGGCGTGCAGAAGGCCGATGTCATGCCCGTAGCGCGTGAAAAGTACAAGGGTGTGTTGGTGGGCAATATGGGTTACAGCGCTGATGAGGCAGAGGCAGCTA
>JAIUOJ010000221.1 GCA_020161335.1 Pseudomonadota bacterium | reverse complement strand
AGGGTCTGCATGTAGCCCGATTCGGCGCCGGGGTTGCGAGCCTGGTCGGCAAGCCGGAACAGCTCCTGCTCGAACTCGTTGAGCATGCCGCCGAGGTGGGGCTCGATGTCGTCGGTGACCAGCGCCAGCGACGCCTCCAGCAGCTTGCGGACCCGCCTCGGCAAGCCCGCGGCGGCGAGCGACCTGGGCATGGCGTCGGCAGCGGGCGGTCGGGCAGGAGGCATCCGGAGGGCGTCGGCAAAGATGAACGGCTGCAATAGTTACATGCCTGACGCGGATCGGCCACCGCGGCGCCCGTGCATCAGTCCTCGAGGAACAGCGCGATCACGTCGTTGGTGAAGCGCCTGCCGAGCGCGGACGGGCGGACCTGGTCGTCGTCCCGGCACAGCCAGCCCCGGGCCTCGGCTTCGGCCAGCGGGGCGGCGATCGCTGACGCCGGCACGCCGCAGCGCGCCTCGAAGCCGGACAGGGAGAAACCCTCGACCAGGCGCAGCACATTGAGCATGAACTCGAACGGCCGTTGCTGCGGCGCAATACGCTCGTCGCCGCCGATCGCGTCGGCGCGGCCGGCCGCCGCCAGCCATGCGGTGGGGTGCTTGACCTTCCAGCGGCGCAGGATCGCCTGCTCGCTGCCCAGCGTCAGCTTGCCGTGCGCCCCCGCGCCGATCCCGAGGTAATCGCCGAAGCGCCAGTAGTTGAGGTTGTGCGCGCATTGGCGGCCGGGCCGCGCGTAGGCGCTGACCTCGTACTGGGCGAATCCGGCTTCGGCCAGCAACGCCTGGCAGTGTTCCTGCATGTCCCAGGCCGCGTCGTCGTCGGGCAGTCCTTGCGGCGGTCGCGCGGCGAACACGGTGTTGGGTTCCAGCGTGAGCTGGTAGTGCGAGACGTGCGCCGGCTGCAGCGCGAAGGCGCGTTCGAGGTCGTGTTCGGCCATCGCCAGCGTCTGCCCGGGCAGGGCGTACATCAGGTCGAGGTTGACGTTGTCGAAGCCGGCGTCCTGTGCCAGCTTCACCGCGGCATCGGCCTGTGCGCTGTCGTGGATGCGGCCCAGTCGCTGCAGCACGGCGTCGTCGAAGGTCTGGATGCCGAAACTGATCCGGTTCACGCCGGCGGCGCGGTAATCCTCGAAACGGCCGTGCTCGGCGGTGCCCGGGTTGGTTTCCAGCGTGATTTCCGCCCCGGGCGCAAAGCGCAGGCGCGCGCTGGCCTGCTGCAGGAAGCGGTCGATCGCACCGGCCGGGAACAGGCTTGGCGTGCCGCCGCCGAAGAACACGCTGTGGATCGTGCGTCCCCAGACCAGCGGCAGGTCGTGATCGAGGTCGGCCAGCAGCGCGTCCACGTACGCATCGAACGGCAGCGCCCCGCGGGCCTCGTGCGAATTGAAGTCGCAGTACGGGCATTTGCGCACGCACCACGGCAGGTGCACGTAGAGCGAAAGTGGCGGTGGGCGAAGCGGCACGCTTGCGAACGGCCCTGTCGGCAGTTCGCGTGCCGCTGAGCGCCCGGCCATGGATGGCTGGGTCGGGGTATCCGGAGCCGACATAGATGACGCGAAGGATGGCACGACTGTGCTTTCGGGTGCTGGCTGGACGAGCGGCGCGGATCGCGCGTTCACTATCCCGCCAACCGGTCCCGCAGCAGCGCCATCGCCTGCCCGCGATGGCTGACCCGGTTCTTCTCGGCCAGCGGCATTTCGGCAGCGGTCTGGCCACGCGCGGGATCCAGGAACACCGGGTCGTAGCCGTGTCCTCCGCTGCCGCGGCGCTCGCGCGTGATCAGGCCGCGCCACGTGCCTTCGACCACGATCGGCTGCGGGTCCTCCGCATGTCGCAGCAAGGCGAGCACACAGGTGAAGTGCGCGCTGCGGCGTTCGTCCGGCACGCCTTCGAGCGTGGCAAGCAGCTTGTCGATGTTGGCTTCGGCGTTGCCATGCGCGCCCGCATAGCGCGCCGAGTACAGGCCGGGCGCGCCGTCGAGTGCGTCGACGCACAGGCCCGAGTCGTCGGCCAGCGCCGGCAGGCCGGTGGCGCGGCAGGCGTGGCGTGCCTTGAGCAGCGCGTTCTCGATGAAGGTCAGCCCGGTTTCGTCCGCGTCCGCGATGCAGAATTCGGCTTGCGCCCGCACGTCGAACCCGGAGGCCGCCAGCAGGCCGCGGAATTCTTCCAGCTTGCCGGCGTTGTTGGACGCCAGCACCAGGCGTCGCGTCGCGTTCATCGTGACAGCGCTTCGCGCTGCGCGTCCAGCAGCGAGGCGATGCCGCGTTCGGCCAGGCCGAGCAGGGCGTCGAGCTCGTCGCGGCGGAAGGCATGGCCCTCGGCCGTGCCCTGCAGTTCGATGAAGCCGCCGCCATCGTTCATCACGATATTCATGTCGGTATCGCAGTCGCTGTCCTCGGCGTAGTCGAGGTCGAGCACCGGCACGCCGCGGTACACGCCCACGGACACCGCCGCGACCGCGCCGAACACCGGGTCGCGCTTGAGGTCGCCGCGCGCCTGCAGCCAGCGCACGGCATCGACCAGCGCCACGTAGGCGCCGGTGATCGCCGCGGTGCGGGTGCCGCCGTCGGCCTGCAGCACGTCGCAGTCCAGCGTGATGGTGCGCTCGCCCAATGCGCCGCGATCCACGCAGGCGCGCAGTGCGCGCCCGATCAGGCGCTGGATCTCCAGCGTGCGACCGCCCTGCTTGCCGCGCGCGGCCTCGCGGTCGGAGCGCGTGTGGGTGGCGCGCGGCAGCATGCCGTACTCGGCGGTCACCCAGCCTTCGCCCCTGCCGCGCAGGAACGCCGGCACCTTGTGGTCGACGCTGGCGGTGCACAGCACGCGGGTGTCGCCGAACGCGACCAGCACCGAACCTTCCGCATGCCGCGTGAACCCGCGTTCGATGCGGACCTCGCGCAACTGGTCGGGCGCGCGGCCGCTGGGGCGGGTGATGCTCATGCAGGGAATCCGGCAAAAAAGAAGGCGCCAGATTACCATTGGCGCCTGCCCGGCCCCGCCGGCGACCACGGGACACGCGATGTCGATCCGCAGCATGACCGCCTACGCCTCGGGCGAGCGCAGCACCCGCTGGGGCACGCTCGGCTGCGAGCTGCGCGCGGTGAACCACCGTTTCCTCGAACTCGGCGTGCGCCTGCCGGACGAGCTGCGTGCGCTGGAGCCGGCGCTGCGCGAACGCATCTCCGCGCGCGTGTCGCGCGGCAAGGTCGACCTGGCACTGCGCCTGCGCGCCACGGAGGGTTCGGGGTCGCTGCAGGTCGACGAGGGCCTGGTCGAGCGCCTGGGCGAGTTGGCCGGCACGCTGCGCCGCCGGTTCCCCGAACTGCGCGTGGGCCTGGTCGAACTGCTGCAGTTCCCGGGCGTGCTGCAGTCGCAGGGCGCCGATCCGGTCGAGCTGCAGGCCGAGGCGCTGGCGCTGCTGGACGCGGTGCTCGGCGAGTTCGTGGCCGCGCGCGAGCGCGAGGGCGGCAAGCTGGTGGCGGCGATCCTGGAGCGCGTCGACGGCATCGAGCGCATCGCCGGCGAGGTGCGCACCCTGGTGCCCCTGATCCGCGACGGCCAGCGCGCCAAGCTCGA
>JAIUOJ010000220.1 GCA_020161335.1 Pseudomonadota bacterium | reverse complement strand
GTGCGAGGTCGAGGTGCACGGCCGTCGGCGTCCGGCGATGACCGCGATCCGCTACCTGCTCGCGCCCGGCGAAGCCAGCGCCTGGCATCGCGTGGATGGCGACGAGGCCTGGCACTGGCAGCACGGCGGTGCGTTGGAACTGCGCCTGTTCGACGCCGGCGCGGGCAGGTTCTCGCGTACGCGGCTGGGCCCTGCGCCGCTCGGCGGCGGCGTGTCGTGCCTCGTGCCCGCGGGAGTGTGGCAGTCCGCGCATGCCGACGACGAGGCGGTGCTCGTGATGTGCACGGTGGCGCCCGGGTTCGTGTGGGAAGGCTTCGAACTGCTCGACCCCGGCAGTGCGCTCGCCGCGGAACTTGCGCGGCGAGAAGCAGTCCATGACTGACGCCTGCGCCGCCCTTCCCCGCAACGGAATGCCCGCCATGCCGCGATCCTGGCTCCTGCCCTGCCTCCTGCTGCTCGCACCGTTCGCCGCCAGCGCGCAGGAGGCGGCCGCTGGCGACCCGCCCGCCACGACGCAGGCGGCCAACGGCCCTCCCGCCATCGTCGACCACGAGACGGTGGTGGTGTCCGGCGCGCTCCCTGGCCCGGGCCTGTGGAAAGTGCGCAAGGACGGGCACACGCTGTACGTGCTGGCGACGCTGTCGCCGCTGCCCCGGCGCATGGAGTGGGAATCGGCCGGCGTGGAGTCGCTGGTCGCGCGTGCGCAGCAGGTGCTGATGGCGCCATCGTTCACGCTCGGCTCCGACATCGGCATGTTCCGCGGCATGCTGCTGCTTCCCTCGCTGCTCAAGGCACGCAGGAACCCCGATGGCAGGACGCTGGCGCAGTCGGTGCCGGCCGACCTCTATGCGCGCTGGCAGCCGCTCAAGCAGCGCTACCTCGGCAACGATCGCGGCGTGGAGCAGTGGCGCCCGATCTTTGCGGCGCAGGAGCTCTACGAAGCGGCAATGCGCAAGTCCGACCTCGAGCAGGACGACATCGTGCGCAAGGCGGTGACGCGCATGGCCAAGCGCCACGACGTGCCGATGACGGCGGTCAATCTCGGCATGAAGATCGACGACCCCAAGGCCGCGATCCGCGAGTTCAACGAGACCGCGCTCGCCGACACCGAATGCTTCGCCAAGACCCTCGCCCATATCGAACGCGACCTGGAAACGATGCGCCGGCGCGCCAACGCCTGGGCCGCCGGCGATGTCGACACGCTGCGCGCGCTGCCGGTCGACAGCCAGTACACCGCCTGCATCCGTGCGGTCACCGAGACCGGGCTGGCGCAGCGGCTGGGCTTCGGCGACGTGCGCCAGCGCATCGACGACCTGTGGGTGGCGGCGGCGGAAGACGCGCTGGAGAAGAACACCTCGACCGTGGCGCTGCTCCCGCTAGGCATGGTGCTGTCGCCCGACGGCTACCTCGCGCGACTGGCGGCGAAAGGCTACGTGGTCGAGGCGCCCGTGCCGCCCGCACCGCCCATGGCGGAGCCGGTCGGCAGCGACTGAGGCTGCACACGCCGGCGAGGCGCCGGCGCGCGGTGCCGGCTCAGCCGGCGGCGGCGTTGCGCGCGCGTTCGCCCAGCGCGGGCCAGCGCGCGAGCACGGCGGCGCGGATGCCAGCCACGTCCAGCCCGGCCTCGGCCAGCAGGTCCTCGCGGCTGGCATGGTGCTGGAAGGCGTCTGGCAGGCCGAGCTGCAGCACCGGTAGGGTGATGCCTTCGGCCTGCAGCAGTTCGGCCACGCCCGAACCGGCGCCGCCGGCGACCACGTTGTCCTCCAGCGTGACGAAGCCGTCGTGCGTCTTCGCCAGTTCGAGGATCAGCGCGCGGTCGAGCGGCTTGACGAAGCGCATGTTGACCACGGTCAGGCCGTATTCGTCGCCGACCTGTTCCGCCGCCGGGACCAGCGCGCCGAACGCCAGCAGCGCGATGCGAGATCCCTTGCGACGCACCTCGGCCTTGCCGATCGGCAGCGTGTCGAGCGCGTCGCCCGCGGCCACGCCGGGGCCCGTGCCGCGCGGATAGCGCACCGCGGCCGGGCCGTTGAACTGGAAACCGGTGCTCAGCATCTGCCGGCACTCGCGTTCGTCGGCCGGCGCCATCACCACCATGTTCGGCACGCAGCGCAGGTACGACAGGTCGAGGTTGCCGGCGTGGGTGGCGCCGTCGGGGCCGACCACGCCGCCGCGGTCGATCGCGAACAGCACGTCGAGCTTCTGGATCGCCACATCGTGCACCAGCTGGTCGTAGCCGCGCTGCAGGAACGTGGAGTAGATCGCGACCACCGGCTTGGCGCCCTCGCAGGCCATGCCCGCGGCCAGCGTCACCGCGTGCTGCTCGGCGATGGCGACGTCGAAGTAACGCTGCGGGTATTCCTTGCTGAAGCGCACCAGGCCCGAGCCTTCGCGCATCGCCGGGGTAATGGCGAGCAGCTTCGGATCGGCGGCGGCCATGTCGCACAGCCAGTCGCCGAACACGTCGGTATAGGTCGGCTTCTTCGCGCCGCCTTTCGCCACCACGCCCTTGCTGGGATCGAACGGCGACACGGCGTGGTAGCCGATCTGGTCGCCCTCGGCCAGCTCGTAGCCCTTGCCCTTGGTGGTGATGACGTGCAGCAGCTGCGGGCCCTTCATGGTCTTGAGCGTCTTCAGCGTCGCGACCAGGGCCTTGATGTCGTGGCCGTCGATCGGGCCGGTGTAGTGGAAGCCCATCTCCTCGAACAGCGTGGACGGCACGAACATGCCCTTCCAGTGTTCCTCCCAGCGGCGCACGAAGCGCGCGGGGCCGCTGCTGCGCTTGTCGCCGAGGATCTTCTTGCCGCCCTCGCGCAGCGCGTTGAGGGTCTTGCTGCCGGTCATGCGGCCGAGCATGCGGGTCACGCCACCGACCGCCTCGCTGATCGACATGCGGTTGTCGTTGAGGATCACCAGCAGGTCCGGCTCGTCGTCCATGCCGCCGGCGTGGTTGAGCGCCTCGTAGGCCATGCCCGCGGTCATCGCGCCGTCGCCGATCACGGCCACCACCTTGCGCTCGTTGCCGAGCGCGGCATTGGCCACGGCCATGCCGAGCGCGGCCGAGATCGAGGTCGACGAATGGCCGACACCGAAGGTGTCGTACTCGGATTCCTCGCGCTTCGGGAACGGCGCCACGCCGTCCTTCTGCTTCACCGTGTGGATGCGGTCGCGGCGGCCGGTGAGGATCTTGTGCGGGTAGGTCTGGTGGCCCACGTCCCAGACGATGCGGTCGTGGGGCGTGTCGTAGATCCAGTGCAGCGCGGTGGTCAGTTCGACCACGCCCAGGCCGGCGCCGAAATGGCCGCCCGACTTGCCGACGGATTCGATCAGGTAGCCGCGCAGTTCATCGGCGATGGCGGGCAGTTCGGCCTCGTCGAACCGGCGCAGGTCGGCCGGGCTGCCGATGCGCGAGAGGCGCGGGTAGCGCGTGGAGTCGATCATCGGCACATTGTAAATCCTGCGCCGCCGAGGGGGCGTTCACGCGCCGGGGGTGCGCAGGAGCGCCGTCATCCGGCGCTTTGCGCCACCTTCTCCCGTGGGACGGGAGAAGGGAGGTCGACCCCGGAGTTCAGCGGCGGCGCAGGCGGCCGAGCAGGCCGGTCGGTTTGGCAGGTTCAACCGGTTCCGGCGGGGGT
>JAIUOJ010000219.1 GCA_020161335.1 Pseudomonadota bacterium | reverse complement strand
GGCCTTGCCCTCGCCCACGCGCCGCGCGACCACGGCGGTGACCGCCATCGCCAGGCCCATCGCGATCGAGTAGAGCAGGAACAGGTAGGTCTCGGTCAGCCCGACCGTCGCCACCGCCGACGCGCCCAGCTTGGCCACGAAGAAGATGTCGACCACCGCGAACGTGGATTCCAGCACCAGTTCCAGCACCATCGGCACCGACAGCAGGAACACCGCGCGGCGCAGCGGGATGCGCGTGTAGTCGGCGCTGGTGCCCCGGATCGCATCACGCAGCGCGGCCCATGTGGAGCCCGGCGGCGGTGGCGTATCGGCGTCGGCAACGTTCGGATCGTGGCTCATCGGCTCTCCAGGTGGCGACAGGCGGCAGGCAGGCGGTCTTCCGGATCACCGACTGCGACAGCGCGACGAACGAGCGTGGCGCGGATCGACAGGATGCTCCACGGCCCGGCCACAATGACATCCGGCGTTCCTTCTCCGCGGGTGCCCATCCTCCACGGGCCTTTCCCGGCGCGTCATTCCTCGTTTGCAGCCTTTCTCCCGAACATCAGGTTCCCCCGACCGTCGCTGCTCCCGCATGCGGGAGCAGGGGCTCCGCAGGGGCGGATGAGGGTGTCCTTCTTTTTCGATGTACACCCCCATCCACCTTCGGCCCCCCGCGAGCGGGGGACGAGCGATTCCAGGCGAAATGGCAGGCGAAGAGCGCTTGCAAGCCGGAGGTGCACGCACCCCAAGCCGGGCTCCGCGGCACGCCGATGGCGTCGCGCTCCCCTCGCGAAGCCGATGTCGCCTGGTGACTGTCGACCGGAGTTACAGCAGCCCGCGCAGCGCGCGCGCAAAGCCCGCGCCCCGGTCCGGGTCCATGCCCAGGTAGAAGTCCGGTTCGATCAGTTCGGCCTCCATCAGCCACCAGCCACCGGCGCCATCGGGCACCACGTCGACGCGCGCATACAACAGCGGGGCGTCGACCGCCGCCAGCGTGCGGCGAGCCAGCGCCAGCGCACCGGCCGGCGGTTCCGGCAGCAGGGTGTAGTGGCCGCCGAATTCCTCCTGCACGCGGAAATCGCCCGGCACTGGGCGCTTGTTCACGACGTGGCTCAGCACGCCGCCGAAGAACAGCAGCGAGGTCTCGCCTTCGCTGGCGATGGTGGGCAGGTAGGGCTGCACGAGCATGTCCACGCCCGGCGCGACCTCCGCCGCCACGGCGTCGAGCGCATCATCGCGCTGCACGCGGCGCGTCTTCCAGGCGCCGCCGGACACCGCAGGCTTGACGATCAGCGCGTCTGCCGCGGTGTCGGCGAACACCTGGCGAAGCACGGCGGGGGACAGCGCGTCGGTCCAGGTCGTCGGCGGGATCGCGACGCCCTGCGCGGCGAGTTGCCGGAGATAGCGCTTGTCCGAATTCCACGCCAGCACGGGCGCCGGGTTCGCCATCGCCACGCCGGCGTGTTGCCAGGCTTCGCAGGCGCGCAACCAGCGCGCAGGGTCATGGTGGTAGCCCCAGGCCAGCAGCGGCAAGACGCAGGGATAACCCTGCAGCAGCGCGGCATCGTCGGCGCAGGCAGTCCACGGCAGCGGCACGGCGTCGATCCGTTCGGCGGACAGCGCCGACTGCAGCCGCGCCAGCACCTTGCACCACAGTGCCTCGTGGTCGCCCAGCGCGGGATCGGGCGTCAGGATGACGATGTCGGTCATGCACGCGGTCCGCGATCCAGGATCACGCATTCTCGCCGGTCGGCGCGCCGGCCACCATGCCGGCGCACGCGCGGGATCGTCGGGCCCCGCAGGTCATGGCAGGATCAGGCAACCCCGGGGCGGCGGTGCACCGCCGCATTGATGCACGCGAACACGCTCACCAGGAACCAGCCGAACGGCAGCAGGGACAGGGTGACCAGCCAGGTCACGGCGAAGGCCACGCAGGCCATCACAAACCACAGGATCGCCGACAGGACGCGTCCCTGAAGCAACTGGCCCAGGCCGGGAACGAGCAGGCTGCAGATGGCGGCAATCACGTTGCCGGTGGAACCCTGGCCACTCATGTGCATGTCTCCCTTGGAAGGGTGTCGAGGACGCCATTGTCGCGTCGCACTGGCCTGCGTACCGTGAAGGCGCCGCCGCCGATCGCCGCGGGCGCCATCGATCCGGTGCAGGATGTCGAAACCGCGCGCGCCCGTTCGTCGTCCCCCCGGATGCGCAATCGGCGCAAACGCCAACCCACTGGAGCACGAGCATGAAACTCACCGTCGAAACCCTGGTCCGCACCGATCCCGCCAGCGCCTGGGCGGCCTACAACACCCCCGAGGACATCATGCGCTGGAACCAGGCGTCCGAGGACTGGCATTCCACCAGCAGCCGCGTCGACCTGCGCGAGGGCGGCACGTTCAGCACGCGCATGGAAGCGAAGGACGGCAGCATGGGCTTCGACTTCGAAGGCATCTATACGCGGGTCGTGCCGCAGTCGCTGGTGGAATACCGCATGGGCGACGGCCGCGAGGCATCGGTGCAGTTCATCCCCGCCGAAGGCGGCGTGCGCGTACGCGTGGCGTTCGACGCCGAAGGCACGCATCCGCCCGAATTCCAGCAGCAGGGCTGGCAGGCGATCCTCGACAGCTACGCGCGCTACGCAGAGGCCCGGTCCGGCGCAGCCTGAGCCCGCGCATCGATGGCGGCACGTGACCACGGCACCGGGGCGCCAACCCCGGTACCGGCCCCGCGTGCACACATCAACGCCCGGTCGCGTCCGCGCGCTTGCCCAGTTCGATCAGCATGCGCGAGGCCAGGTACAGGCGCGGCGGGATCGAATCGATCTCGATGAACTCGCTGCGCGCGTGGTAGCCCCAGCCCGCCAGGCCGAGTCCCTCGAGCACGGCCGGGTGTCCCGACCGGCCCGCGAAGCCGGCATCGGTGCCGCCGTTCGTGGTCGGGTGCATCAGCAGTTGCCGGCCATCGAGTTCGGCATAGATGTCGCGCGCCAGGTCGGCCAGCGCGCGTCCGCGTTCGCCGGCCACGTAGATCGGCCGCAGCGGCGTGAGCGTCACGGTCGTGGTGGTGCCTTCCACCAGCGGCGGCCCGGCCACCTTCGCCTGCAACGCGGCCAGCAGGTTCTGGTTGGCGTCGGCCTGCATCACGCGCGCGTCGCCGATGGCCTCGCCGCGCGCCGGGATCTGGTTGCGCGCGGTGCCTGCGTTGGCCGTGGTCCAGTTGAGCTGTGCGCCGGCCACGCCGTCGGCGGCATCGCGGGTCTGCACGATCCGGTGCGCCAGTTCGACCAGCGCGTTTCGCCCCTGCTCCGGTGCGGCGCCCGCGTGCGAGGACAGGCCATCGACCACCATCGACACCATCGAGGTGCCGGCCGCGCTCAGCAGCACGCCTTCGTGCTCGATCACCGCCTTGGCCGGCGACGGCTCGAACGACAGCACCACATCGTGCTGCGCGCCGAGCGTGGCGATGGTCTCGCCGGAACCGGGCGAGCCGATCTCCTCGTCGGGGTTGAACAGCACCGTGACCTGGGCGTAGTCGTCCCAGCCGCGCGCCTTCAGCAGCGCCAGCGCGTGCAGGATCACCGCGATCCCGCCCTTGTCGTCGGCGATGCCCGGGCCGTACAGCAGGTTGCCCTCCTGCTTGTAGGGCTCGGTCTGCAGGATGCCCGCG
>JAIUOJ010000218.1 GCA_020161335.1 Pseudomonadota bacterium | reverse complement strand
TGGCGCGGGATGTACATGAACTCCTTGTCCTTGCGCTGCGAGATGTAGCGCGCGAGGTAGTCGTTCGGCAGGCCGGTGGCCGCGGCCAGTCGCGCGATCGCCGCGGGGTTGTCGGCCAGTTCGCGCGGGTCGGCCCACAGCGACTCGACCGGCGAGGACACCGCGAGCGGTTCGCCGTTGCGGTCGGTGATCATGCCGCGCGAGGTCGCGATCGGCACTTCGCGCAGGAAGCGCGCGTCGGCCTTCTGCTGGTAGAAGGCGTTGTCCACCAGCTGCAGGTCGACCGCGCGCACGACCAGGATCGAGGCGCACACCGCCAGCGCGCCGCCGACGATCATCAGCCGGTTGCGCAGGCTGAACTGCGCGCGCGAGCGCGGTTTCTTGGCCGAGCCGCCGGAGGTCTTCACGAACCTCATGGGCGCACCACCACGATCTCGTTGGCGGCCGGGAACTTCATGCCCAGGCGCGTGCGCGCCACCTGGTCGACGCGGTTGCTCTCGGCCCAGGTCGCCTGCTCGAGCTGCAGCCGGCCGAACTCGATGTTCAGTTCGTCGCGGGCACGCTCGAGCCGGGTCATGTCGACGTACAGCTGGCGATGTTCGTGGCGCGCGTGCACCACCCCGATCGCGGACACCACGCAGGCCGCCACCAACACCGCCGCGACGAGGCGCAGGGTCATGCCGACGGCTCCCGCGCCAGCTTCTCGGCCACGCGCAGCACGGCGCTGCGCGCGCGCGGGTTGGCGGCGGTTTCACCGGCCCCGGCCTTCTGCGCATCGCCGATGGCACGCAGCGTCGGCACGAAGTCGGTCACCTCGGGCAGGCGGCGGTTGCCGGCCGGCGCCTTGGCGCGCGCGGCGATGAAGCGCTTGACGATGCGGTCCTCCAGCGAGTGGAAGCTGATCACCGCCAGCCGGCCGCCGGGGCGCAGCGCGTCATGCACCGCGTCGAGGCCGCGCTCGAGGTCCTCGAGTTCGCGGTTGACGTGGATGCGGATGGCCTGGAACGACCGGGTGGCCGGATGGATCTCGCGATGCGAGGCGCCCGGCTTGCCGCGCGGCATGACCGACGCGATCAGCGCGGCCAGGTCGGCGGTACGCGTGAACGGCTGCTCGGCGCGACGCGCGACGATCGCGCGCGCGATGCGACGGCTCATGCGCTCCTCGCCGTAGGTCCACAGCACGTCGGCGATCTCGCGCTCGTCGGCGCGCGCCAGCCATTCGGCCGCGCTTTCGCCGGCATCGGGATCCATGCGCATGTCCAGCGGACCGTCCTTGCCGAAGCTGAAGCCGCGCTCGGCGACGTCGAGCTGCGGCGAGGACACGCCGAGGTCGAACAGCACGCCGTCGAGTCCCGGCTGCGCCGCAGCCCAGTGCGCGAGGTCGCCGAAGCTGCCGCGACGGATCGAGACACGCGCATCCGCGCCGAATTCGCGCTCCGCCACCGCGATCGCCTCGGGATCCTTGTCCATCAGCAGCAGCCGACCTCCCGTGCCCAAGCGTTGCAGGACGCCGCGCGCATGCCCGCCGCGGCCGAACGTCCCGTCCAGATAGGTTCCGTCCCCGACCACGCGCAGCCCTTCCATGACCTGCGAGAACATCACCGGAAGGTGCGCGGAGCTTTGTTCCGCGCCACCGCCCGTCACAACTGCAGGTCGACCAGGTCATCGCCCAGATCGGCATCGCCCAGCGTCTGCCTGATCTGCGCGTGATGCGCCTGCTCGCTCCACAACTCGAACTTGTCGCCCATGCCCAGCAGCACGGCGCGCTTGTCGATGCCGACCGCATTGCGGTGGCTGGCCGGCACGCTGATGCGGCCACTGCCATCGGGCTCGACGAACGTGGCGGCGCCGACGATCTTCAGCTGCAGCTGGCGGCTGACGCTGCGCGTGCGCGGCAGCGCGTTGACCTGGTCGCGCACCCGCTCCCACACCGCCTGCGGGTACAGGTAGAGGCTCCCGGACTCGAAGGGGTTGTAGGTGATGACCAGGCGGTTGCCGCATTCGCGCGCGACGACGTCCCGGTAACCGGTGGGGATCGCCAGCCGGCCCTTGTCGTCGATCGTGATGGCGGTCTCGCCCTGGAACACTGCCCTGTCCGTCCATGCCCGTCTTTGGCGGGCTTCAGCGCAGGAAAACCACTAAATTCCCGGTTTTCCCACAGGACGCCACCTTATGGGTGCTCCAGAAGGTTGTCAACAAGTTTCCAGCGGAAATTTCATTAAGCAGGTCAATGACTTGCGCGGTACTTCAGATGTTTGTTCAAGCCTTATCCACAAGATGCTGATTCGTCTCAAATTTTGAGAATGGCTCTCTTCCGCATGGACGACCGGACCGTGCTTCCGGCCGGCGAACCAGCGTTGCTGCGTTGCACAAGCGACTGACGATCAACCAATCGGTTGACCATTCCATGGCGCCGGCTCATATTCAACCACATGATTGAATATGAGCCGGCACTCGATGGCGTGTTCCACGCCCTCTCCGACCCCACCCGGCGCGCGATGCTGCGGGCGCTGTCGATCCGGGCACGGAGCGTCGGCGAACTCGCCGCACCGTTCGACATCACGCTCGCCGCCGCGTCCAAGCACATCAGGACGCTGGAGCGCGCTGCGCGCGACAGGCCGCACGAGATAAGGCGTGGCGATGATGACCATTTCCGTCTCGTTGCGCACGAAGTCCTTGGAGCGGAACAGCGTGCCGAAAATCGGAATCTTCGAAAGACCCGGCAGGCCGGAAACCGCCTGGCGGATATCGTCCTTGACGAGGCCGGCAATGACGATCGAGCCGCCAGACGGCAGTTCGACGCTCGTCGTGGCCTCACGGCGCCGGATGCCGAGCACCGTCATGCCGGGAATGCTGTGGACGCCGCCATAGGTTGCCGAGCCCTCGAAGGTCGGTTCGGATACCTCCGTCTCGACACGCAGGCTGATACGGCCGGGCGAGAGCACGACCGGGCGGAAGTTCAAGCGGATGCCGTATTCGACCTCGGTGAGGCTGCGGGTGACCGTAGGGGGTTTGCTTTCGTCGCCACCGTCGATCGTCTGTTCCGTCGGGAGACGGAAATCACCGCCGACATAGAAGCGAGCCTCTTCGCCGGAGATCGCCGTCAGGCTCGGTTCGGCAAGGGTTCTCATCACGCCGGCCTGTTCCATGGCGCTCATGCTGCTGGCAAGAGCAAGGCCGCCGATCGTGCCGGAGGCTGCGCCGTTGGAAACCCAGTCCGCCGCGCCACCGAGATTGGTCGGGTTGCGGAAGGAGATGCCGCCGTTCGATCCCTTGACAGAACCGTTGAAACCAAGCTGCTTGAGCACCTGGCGGCTGACTTCCGCCACGGTGATCTTCAGCGTCACCTGGTCCTCGCCGTCGATCTTGAGCATGTTGACGACCTGCGAACGCTGGCGCACTTCGCCGAAGATCGCTGCATCGCCGTTGTTGCCCTGAGCCGTGATGTTGCGGGTCGTTGCTTCACCGCCCCTCAGGAAGATCTCGGCAAGACGCGTCGCCTGGGCGGCGTCCTGCGGGGTCCGCACCGTGCCGTTGAGCACGATGTTGTCCGAGATGATCTCGACCTGGATGTCGGAGTCCGGGATGAAGCGGCGCAGGTTCGCCTGCAGGCCATCGATGTCACGCTCGACGGTAAGATCGATGCTGACAATCTCCTCG
>JAIUOJ010000217.1 GCA_020161335.1 Pseudomonadota bacterium | reverse complement strand
GACACCGAGCGCGACAGGCTCATCTCGATACTGGACAGCAAGGCCAGGCTGAAGAAGCTGGTGAAGGACGAATTGCTGGCGGACGCGAAGAAGTTCGGCGACGCGCGGATGTCGCCGCTGGTCGCACGCGATGCCGCGCAGGCACTGGACGAAACCGAACTGGTCGCCAGCGAGCCGGTGACCATCGTGCTCAGCCAGAAGGGCTGGGTGCGCGCCGCCAAGGGCCACGACATCGACGCCACCAGCCTGTCCTACCGCGATGGCGACGGGCTGCTGGCCGCGGCCCGCGGCCGCAGCACGCAGCAGGTCGCGTTCCTCGATTCCACCGGCCGCAGCTATTCGACGCTGGCGCATTCGCTGCCCTCCGCGCGCGGCAACGGCGAGCCGCTGACCGGACGCTTCTCGCCCGCGGCAGGCGCATCGTTCGCGGCGATGGCCAGCGGCGGCAACGACGACCGCTTCGTGCTGGCGTCCTCGCACGGCTACGGCTTCACCACCCGCTTCGAGAACCTGACCGGCCGCAACAAGGCCGGCAAGGCGATGCTGTCGCTGTCGGAAGGCGCGAAGGTGCTGCAACCCGCGGCGATCGGCAGCGTCGAGGCGGATCGCATCGTCGCCGTCACCAGCGCCGGCCACCTGCTGGCGTTCCCGGTGTCGGAGCTGCCGGAACTCGACAAGGGCAAGGGCAACAAGATCATCGAGATCCCGAAGGCGAAGCGCGGCACCGAGCGCGTGGTGGCGGTCGCCGTGGTGCCACCGGGCGGCACGCTGGTGGTGCAGTCCGGCGCACGCACGATGAGCCTGTCGTTCAAGGACCTGGGCGAGTACGTGGGGGCACGGGCGAGTCGCGGCGGGTTGTTGCCGCGGGGGTGGCAGAAGGTCGACGGACTGCACGTGGAATCGTGAGTCACCGGCGACGCGCGTGGCGACGCGTTCAGCCGCGTCGCAAGCGCGTATCGTCTCGGCGCGGCAGAAGGTGGATCGCTTGCCCGTGGACCTGTGAGTCACTGGCGACGCGTCTTGATGCCTGTCATCCCGAACGCAGTGAGGGATCTGCCGTGTCCTGCAGTACCGGGAGCAGATCCCTTACTGCGTTCGGGATGACAACATCAATGGCATGAGCAGATCCCTCGTTCCCATCGGGATGACGGCAACAACGGCATGACAGCGCCACGCATCGGCGTATCGTATCCACCGAATCGAACAGGACCACACGCATGCAACCGGAATTCTGGCACCAGCGCTGGCTCGACCGCCAGATCGGCTTCCATCGGGATGCGCCGCTCCCTTTGCTGGTCCGGCATTGGCCTGCGCTCGGACTCGCCGCCGGCAGCCGCATCTGCGTGCCGCTGTCCGGCAAGTCACTGGACATGGCGTGGCTGGCGGAGAAGGGCCATCGCGTATTCGGCATCGAACTGTCGACGCTGGCCATCGAACAGTTCTTCGCTGAGCAGGACCTTGCCCCCACCGTCACGACCAGCGCCGCCGGGACGCACTACCGCGCGGGTCCCTACGAACTGCTGGCCGGCGATGCCTTCGCGGTCCCGGCGGCGCTGCTGGCCGACTGCGTGGGCGTCTACGATCGCGCGGCGCTGGTCGCGCTGCCGCCACCGTTGCGCGACACCTACCTCGCCACGCTCTGGCGGCGCCTGCCGCCGGGATGCCGCGGCCTGCTGATCACGCTGGAGTATCCGCAACCGGAAAAGGAAGGGCCGCCCTTCAGCGTGGACGAGGCCGAGGTCCGCTCGCGCTTCGGCGCCGATTGGGCGCCCGAACTGCTGGAACGACGGGACATCCTCGCCGACGAACCCGGCTTCCAGGCCGCCGGCGTGACCTCGCTGTCCACCGCGGTCTACGCGCTGCGCCGGGACTGAGCGCCCTGCGCGGCCAGCGGCGGCGCGGCATCAGGCGGCGGTGCCCCCGCCGTCCTCGCCCATCTTGCTCTGCTGGTAGTTCTCCAGGCCGATCATCTCGATCAGGCGCAGCTGCTTCTCCAGCCACCACGTGTGGTCTTCCTCGGTGTCGGCGAGCTGGGTGACCAGCACTTCGCGGCTGAC
Source organism: Pseudomonadota bacterium (assembly GCA_020161335.1). Classification (GTDB taxonomy): domain Bacteria; phylum Pseudomonadota; class Gammaproteobacteria; order Xanthomonadales; family Xanthomonadaceae; genus Luteimonas. The sequence continues at coordinate 1,619 of JAIUOJ010000217.1, read as the reverse complement.
GTAGTCGCCATGCTGTTCGCACAGCGCCACGCCCTTGGCGAGGTGGCCGCGCACCTTGTACTCGAGATCGAGGTCCTTGCGCAGCATCTCCACCACCGTCTCGCCCGGCTCGAAGGCGTCGGGCCGCATGTCCGGCGTGCCCTCGAGGAACAGGATGCGCTTGAGCAGCGCGTCGGCGTGCTGCGTCTCCTCTTCCATTTCGTGGTGGATGCGCGCATGCAGCGCATGCAGGCCAAGGTCTTCGTAGCGCCGCGAATGCAGGAAGTACTGGTCGCGCGCGGCCAGTTCGCCACGCAGCAGGAACTTGAGGTAGTCGACGACTTCGGGATGGCCTTTCATCGCGGCAGGTCCGTGCGGGGAATGCCGGCAGCATACCGGCTCCGCCACCATCGATGATCGGATGAGAACGACTGCATTTCCCATTCTCATGCCGTGGCCTGCCGCCTGCCGCGTGGGGCGGCGGCCATGATCGGCTAGAGTGGCGCCCGGCCCTTGGAAGAGTGCGCGACGATGATGCGATGGTTCAAGCGGCTGGCGCTGTTGCTGGTGTGCCTGGTGCTGGTCTTCGCGCTCGCCGCCTGGTGGCTGCTGCGCGGCAGCCTGCCGGTGCTGGAGGGCGAGGTGGCGCTCACCGGGCTGTCGGCGCCGGTGCGGATCGAACGCGATGCGCTGGGCGTGGTCACCATCGATGCCGCCAGCGAACGCGATGCGATGCGCGCATTGGGCTACGTGCACGCGCAGGAACGCTTCTTCGAGATGGACCTGATGCGCCGCACCTCGGCCGGCGAACTGTCGGAACTGTTCGGCCCGGTCGCGCTCGACCTGGACAGGCAGCATCGCGTGCACCGCATGCGCGCGCGGGTCGACGCCAACCTCGACGCCATCGCCGGCGAGCGCCTGCCGCAGTTGCAGGCGTACACCGAAGGCGTCAACGCCGGGCTCGGCGCGCTGCGCGTGCGACCGTGGCCCTATCTGCTGCTGCGCCAGCAGCCGAAGCCTTGGCTGGAAACGGATACCGCGCTGGCGGGCTATGCCATGTACTTCGACCTGCAGGATTCGACCAACGCGCGCGAGCTGGCGCTGTGGAAGCTTCGGCCGCACCTGCCGCCGCCGCTGTTCAAGCTGCTCAACCACCCGGGCAGCCGCTGGGACGCGCCGCTGGCGGGTGATTCCTTTGGAGATGCGACGCTGCCGACGGCGGCCGAGGTGGACCTGCGTGCACTGCCGATGCCGGAAGCGGATGACCACGCCGGCGACGTTGCCCTCACTCCACCATTCGCTTCGCAAACGGCCGCCCGCTCTCCCGCCGGGCGGGAGAGAGACGTCGGTGGGTCGCCTGCGGCGTTCATGCGGCGCATTGCCCTCACTCCACCGTTCGCTTCGCAAACGGCCGCCCGCTCTCCCGCCGGGCGGGAGAGAGACGTCGGCGGGTCGCCTGCGGCGTTCATGCGGCGCATTGCCCTCACTCCACCGTTCGCTTCGCAAACGGTCCCCCTCTCTCCCGCCGGGCGGGAGAGAGACGTCGGCGGGTCGCCTGCGGCGACCGGTCTGATTCCGGGGAGCAACAACTTCGCGGTGTCCGGCGCGCTCACCGCCGATGGTCGCGCGATCATCGCCGA
>JAIUOJ010000216.1 GCA_020161335.1 Pseudomonadota bacterium | reverse complement strand
GGAAGCGCATGTGGCGGTCGAAGAACAGGCCGGCGTCGACGCTGGTGATCGGCTGGCTGCGCGACGGCGAGGTGTCGGGCGCGGTCGGCGAAATCCGCTCGGCGAGCGCGTCGTCAAGCCGGTAGCCGGTGTAGCGCCAGGCCAGCGTCGGCTTGACGTACCAGCTGGCGCCCTCCAGCGGCATGCTGACGTAGGGCTTGAGGTCGAGGCGGCTGCCGCCGGGCCTCTGCGCGGAATCGACGTGCGAGAACATCACCGCCTCGGCGTCGGCGCCGGCGACGAACCAGCGGCCGAACGGCTGCTCCCAGCGCGCGAACGCGCGCGGCAGGCGGTTGTAGGGCAGGTTGATCTCGTCCAGCGTGTAGTCGGTCAGGAGCCGGTACTCGCCGCTCAGGCCCGCGTCCCAGTAGCGGCCGCGGCCGTAGATTCCCGCTTGGCTCACCAGCGAGAACACCGACAGTCCCTCGATGTTGCTGCTCGCATCCTCGACCCAGCGCGGATCGCTGACCCAGTAGAGGTTGGCGCGCGCCTGCCAGATGCGGTTGATGTCCTGGCTGCCCACGTAGGAGAACATGCCGCGGTCGTCCTTGCGGTAGTTCTCCTCGGGGATGCGCGGATCGGCGATCTCCTCGGCGCGTTCGCGCCGGGCCAGGTCGTCGGACGGCAGCGCCTGCAGGTCGAACACGCCGCGGCCGGACGGCGTCATGTAGCGGAATTCGGTGCCCAGCTGCAGGCCGCGCCGGCTCATCCAGCGCGGGGTCAGCGTCATGTCGTAGTTCGGCGCGAGGTTGAGGTAGATCGGCTGGCGCCAGTCGAAGCCGTTGCGCCCGGACATGCTGATGCTCGGGTACAGCAGGCCGGTGCGGCGGCGGTCGTCGATCGGGAACGCCAGCCACGGCACGTGCAGGATCGGGATCTTGCCCACGCGCAGGGTGGCGTTGCGCGCGATGCCCTCGCCCTTCTCGGTGTCCACGTCGATGCGCTGCGCGCGCAGCTCCCACCAGCGTTCGCTTGGCGGGCAGGTGGAGTAGGTGGACCCGAACATGCGGCCCTGCGCGCCGGTCATCTCGATGCGTTCGGCGCCACCGCTGCCGCGGCGCGCGGTGAGCTGGTAGCGGACGTTGTCGATGCGGTGGGATTCGGTGTCCTGGTCGCCCTCCAGGCGCTCGGCGACGATGCGGATCCCCGCGTCCTGGTAGCGCACGTTGCCGGTGGCGGTGTAGGTGCCGCTGTCCTGCGCGTACTTGAGGTCGTCGGTGCCCAGGAACTGGTCGCCGCGGCGCAGGGTGACGCCGCCGGTGATGGTCTGCAGGCCGCCGCTGATGCCGCTGACCTCGGCGCCGGAGATGTCGGTCGGCAGGTGCTCGCGGTCTTCGATGCGGCCCACCGCCGGCTGCGCGTCCGGGAACAGCGGGACCGCGTCCTCCACCGGGCACAGCGACCAGTCGACCGGGATGTCGTCGTCCGCATGGGCCGCCAGCGACAGGGCGATGCACAGCGGCAGGGGCAGCAGGCGGAACGCTGGACGCACGCGAAAGGATCCCGTCGGCAGTCGTGGAAAGGCCGCTAGCTTGCCGGAACGGTCCGGACCCGGCAATGCGGCCCGGGGGCTGCGGTTCATGCTGGTGGCGGGGCGGCGATGCGGCGCCGTGGCCGGCGGTTCAGGCCTCGGCGTGGGCGGGTGCCGGCACCCCGAGCAGGGCCGCGACATGCGCCACCGAGCACGCCGCCAGCGCCTGCAGGTCGTAGCCGCCCTCGAGCATCGACACGATGCGGCCATCGGCATGGCGCGCGGCCAGCGCCGCCAGTTCGGCGGTCAGCCAGCCGAAGTCCCCGGCCTCCAGCGCCAGGCCGGCGAGCGGGTCGCGGCGATGGGCGTCGAAGCCGGCCGAGACCAGCAGCAGCTGCGGCGCGAAGTCGTCCAGTGCCGGCAGCAGCCGGGTGCGCCAGGCCTCGCGGAACGCCGGGCCAGCGGTGCCGGCGGGCAGCGGCACGTTGACCAGGTTGCCGACACCGCGCTCGTCCGCCTCGCCCGTGCCCGGGTACAGCGGCGCCTGGTGCGAGCTGAGGTACATCACCCGCGGCTCGCGTTCGAAGATCGCCTGGGTGCCGTTGCCGTGGTGGACGTCGAAATCGATGATCGCCACCCGCGCCAGGCCGAACTTGTCCAGCGCATGCGCGGCGGCCACGGCGATGCTGTCGAACAGGCAGAAGCCCATCGCCGCGCCCGCGGTGGCGTGGTGCCCGGGCGGGCGCACGGCGCAGAACGCGACATCGGTTTCGCCGTTGAGCACGGCCTCCGTGGCGGCGACCCCGGCACCGGCGGCACGCAGCGCCGCTTCCGCCGAGCCCGGCGAGAGCACGGTGTCCGGGTCGAGCGGGATGCGCTGCCGCGGATGGCTGTCGAGGACCCGCCCGAGCAGCATCGGTTCGTGCACGCGCAGCAGTTGTCCGCGCGTGGCGCGCGGCGCCTCGATCCATTCCAACCGCGGGAACGCGTGGTGGACCGCTTCGAGCACCGCTTCCAGCCGTTCCGGGCATTCCGCGTGGCCCGGGCCGGTGTCGTGGTCGAGGCAGGCCGGATGGGTGTAGCCGAGGAAGCGGGCCACGTTCAGCCCCCGCGGCGTTCGTGACGCCAGAGCACCTCGCCGTGGCCGCTGGCGCGGGCGAGCACGCGCGCCAGCACGAACAGCAGATCCGACAGCCGGTTGAGGTAGCGGATCGCCTGCGGGCGCACCGCTTCATGGCGCGAGAGCGTCACCGCGTCGCGTTCCGCGCGGCGCACCACCGTGCGCGCCACGTGGCAGCGTGCGGCCGCCTCGCCGCCGCCGGGCAGGATGAAATCCTTCAGCGGCGGCAGGTCGTCGTTGTAGTGGTCGAGGCGGGCCTCGAGGCGGTCGACGTCGGCATCGTGGATCGCGGCGTGGCCGGGGATGCACAGCTCGCCGCCGAGGTCGAACAGCTGGTGCTGGATCGCGGTCAGCAGGTCGCGGACGTCGTCGGGCAGCTCGGCAGCCAGCAGCAGACCGAGGCAGGAATTGGCCTCGTCGACGGTGCCGTAGGCGGTGACCCGCGCCGAATCCTTGGCCGTGCGCGTACCGTCGCCGAGGCCGGTGGTGCCGTCGTCGCCGGTGCGCGTGTAGATCTTCGACAGTCGGTTGCCCATCGGGATGCGTCCTGCGTCCGGGGCCGGCGGCTCAGCGCCGCGCGGCGTCTGCCTCCGCCGCGCGCGAGGCCGGCAGCAGGCGCAGCACGGCCACGTGGACGACGGCGGCGATGCCCACGTAGGTCGCGGTCACGCGCAGGTAGGGCCACAGCCAGTCGGTGTAGTTCTTCCACCAGCCGGCGACGGTCGGCTCGGCGACGACCGGGCTGGCCCAGTAGAAGCCGCCCTGCGCGAACAGGTGGCATACCATGGTGGCGACCGCCACCGACACCGCCAGCAGGCCGAGCGCGCGCAGGTCCAGGGTGCCGGCGTGGCGCTGCAGCCACCAGCCGCCGGCCCACATCGCGAAATGCGCCGGCACCAGTGCCCAATAGCCCGGCGAGACGCAGTAGTGGGTCCAGAAGTCGATGCCAGAGCCGCGGATCACGATCCAGTCGACCACGACCGCCAGTGCCATCAGCAGCGGGAACGCCCAGCGCGTCCAGCGGGACAGGTAGAAGCCGCCGACGAAGAACACCGCCCAGGAAGCGTCCGGCACCGCCGCGAAGTGGTGCAGGCGGGTCGCCGCCATCACGGCGGCCAGCAGGGTCAGGATCGCGGCGCGGCTGGCGGCGGTGGTCATGCGGGGGAACTCC
>JAIUOJ010000215.1 GCA_020161335.1 Pseudomonadota bacterium | reverse complement strand
ACGCGATAGGGCTCGGCCGTGGGCGTGGCTTCGACGGTGAAGTCCTCGCCGCCGTAGATCACGTGGCAGCGTGCGCTGGCGGCGTGCGCCGCGCTGCTCGCCAAGAGGACGCTCGCCGCCAGCGCGCCCGCCGACAGCCGTCCTGCCGTTGAACCGATCACGGCGCGCCCTCGCACAGGCGGACGGCGGTGTCGCCGGCATCGCCGCAGGGGCTGGCGGCAGCGGGCGCCGGCCAGGGCACGCCATCGCCATCGAGCCGGGCGACATGGGTGCGCCACGCGCGCACGCCCTCCGGGCCGATGCGCGCGGACAGCGCCCAGCCAGTGGTGGTGGCTTCGGTGTCGAAGCCGTTGAACAGGAAGTTGCCGAGGCTGTAGATGATCGGCTTGCCCCTGTAGACGTCGGCGCCCTGGGTGACGTGCGGATGCCCGCCCACCACCATGTCGGCGCCGGCATCGATCATGCGCCGCGCAAATGCGCGCAGCCGCGGGCTGGGAGCGGCTTCCTCTTCCCAGCCCCAGTGCAGGTACGGGATCACGACGTCGGCATGGTGGTCGCGGCGCGCGGCGACGATGTCCTCGATCACCTGTTCGTCTTCGCCGCTCCAGGCCACGCCGGGCCGCGTGGCGTCGGCTTCGAACGAACGCGGCTTGAACTCCACGTAGCCCAGCAGGGCGATGCGCAGGCCGTTGCGTTCGAGGATGAGCGGGGCGTGCGCCTCGCTGGCATTGCGTCCGCCGCCGAAGTAGGGCAGCCCGGCGCGCTGCATCCGGTCCAGCTGCTCGGCGAAGGCGGCCTTGCCGAAATCACCGGAATGGTTGTTGGCCAGCGACAGTCCGTCGAAATGCTGCTTGAGCAGCGGCAGCACGCCGGGATCGGCGCGGAAGGTGTAGGGCTTGGCGAGCGCGCTGCCGCCGGTGGCGACCACGCATTCGAGATTGCCGATGCGCAGGTCATGCGCGGCGAACAGGCCGGCGAAGCCGCGGAACGGATCCTCGCCGCCCGCGATCAGCTCGCCGGGGCGTTCGGCGACCATCACGTCGCCGACGAACAGGATCGAGACCTCGCGCGCCGGGGGCGCGGCCGCGGCGAGCAGGGGACACGCAAGGAGGGCCAGCAGGCGCCATGGGTGCATCGGCGGATCATCGCCGGAAACCGGCGCGGCGACAATTTCCGCCGACGCGCGTGCCCGATGGCTGGTGCCAGGCATCCGCCGGAGTGACGCCGGGATCGGCGTTGCCTTACCCTGTCGGCATGACTCGTTTCTCCAAGCTGCGCGCATTCGCAGCCTGCGCGGTGCTGGCCGCCGCCGCGGGTTGCCACTCGACCCGGTCCGCCGACGTGCCCGCGGGCAATGCACCGGCGGCGCACCTGGTGCCGTTGCCGCAGTCGATGCAGGTCGAACCGGGCGAGCTGCGGTTCGCGGGCGCTGTTGCGCTCGATGCCGACGCCAGCGCGCCCCATGCGCGGCGCGCGCTGGAAGACACGCTTGCCGGGCTCGGCATTGCGACGCGCGACGCGGCCGCCATGCGCATCCGCCTGCAGCTCGGGGACGACGCGACGCTCGGCGACGAAGGCTACCGGCTGGTGGTCACGGATGGCGTGCTGCTGAGCGCGCGCACCGACATCGGCCTCCTGCACGCGGTGCAGAGCCTCCGCCAACTGCTGCCGGCGCGGCCGCAGGCGCAGTTCCGGCTGCCGCGCGTCGCGATCGTCGACACGCCGGCCTACCGCTGGCGCGGCCTGTCGCTGGACGTGGCGCGCAGTTTCCTTCCGGTCGAGTACCTGGAGAAGACGCTCGACCGCATGGCCTTCTTCAAATTGAACCGGCTGCACCTGCACCTGACCGACGACCAGGGCTGGCGCATCGAGATCAAGCGCTATCCGAAGCTGGTGGAAATCGGCGGCGCCAGCGCGGTCGAGGGCGGGCGCAGCGGGTGGTACACGCAGGACCAGTTGAAGCACCTGGTCGCGTATGCGCAGGCGCGCGGCATCACCATCGTGCCGGAGGTCGACCTGCCCGGACATACGCAGGCGGCATTGGCGTCGTACAACGAACTGGCCTGCGACGACGTGACCAACCTGGCGCCGTACGCCGGGCTGGAAGTGGGCTTCAGCGTGCTGTGCCTGGACAAGCCGGAGGTGGTGTACCCGTTCGTGCGCAACGTGCTTGCGGAGGTGCTGGCGATCTTCCCGTCACAGGAGATCCACGTCGGTGGCGACGAGATCAAGCACCCGCTGTACGCCGACTTCATCTCGCGTACGGCGGCGATGGTGGACGACATGGGGCGCACCGCGATCTTCTGGGAAGAAGGGTCGGTCGGCGAGATGAAGCCGGATGTGCTGCTGCAGTTCTGGAACGACGGCTACGACATCGCCGCGGCGGTCGAGAAGGGGCATCCGCTGGTGCTGTCGCCGTGTTCGTACTTCTACATCGACCATGGCAATTACGCCGGCCAGCCGCAGACCTACGACTGGTGCCGCAAGGAAGGCGTGCCGCTGGCGCGGCTCTACAGCTTCGATCCAACGCCGTTCAAGACCGCCGTCGGCATCGAGGCGGCGCTGTGGACCGAGCTGGTGCATAGCGATGACGCCGCCGACAACCGCCTGTGGCCGCGGCTGGCGGCCTCGGCGGAGGTGGCCTGGACGCGCACGCCGCAGCGCGGCTACGACGGCTTCCGCCAGCGCATGGCGGCGCTGCGCCCGCACCTGGACGCGATGGGCGTGCGCTACCACCGCGAGCCCGACCTGGGCTGGGCCGACGCGGAGCCACGGCCCCGATAACCTGGGCCCCGCATTCGCCCGCCACCGGCGCCGGACTTTGCGCTCGTCCCGCGGCAGGTGCGTTGACGCGGCGCCGACGCTGGCGCTGGCACGATCCGCGCGCCCCCAACCGCGGAGTGTCCGGATGCGCAAACGCCTTGCCCGCCTGCTGGCCGCGGCCAGCCTGTGCGCCGCCGCGGGTGCCGCCGCCGGCGCATCGTTGCCCAACGTACCCGTGTCCAGCGTCGACCTCGCGCGTTACGCCGGCACCTGGTACGAACAGGCGCACCTGCCGATGTTCTTCCAGCGCCGGTGCGTGGCCGACACCACCGCCACCTACGCCGCGCAGCCCGACGGCACCGTCGGCGTGGTGAACCGCTGCCGTGGCAAGGACGGTCGTTTCGAGGAAGCCCGCGGCGTCGCGCGCACGGTCGACGGGCGCACGTCGACCCTGGAAGTGCGCTTCGCACCGGCGTGGCTGTCGTGGCTGCCGATGGTGTGGGGCGACTACTGGGTGATCGCGCTCGACGAAGCGGATTACCGCTGGGCCATGGTCGGTTCTCCCGATGCGGACTACCTGTGGATCCTCTCGCGCACGCCGCAGCTCGATCCCGCCGTGCACGAACGGCTGGTGGCGCAGGCGCGCGCGATGGGCTACCCGGTCGACGACCTCATCGCCACGCCGCAGCGCTCGCAGGACGCCACGCCCCGCGACTGACCGCGGCCGCGCCGCGCCGAAAATTGTCCGCCGCGCGCTTCTTGCGTACCCTCGTCACGCCATCGGCCCACGACGGGTCAGGGAGGACGGGGCCATGCGATCGCTCGTGCTGCTGCTGTTGGGGTGGATCGCCGCCGTTGCGCCGGCGGCGGGCGCGGAGGTTTCGGCGGCGCCGGACGAGCCGTACCTGTACGTGCTCGGCATCGCGCAGGACGGCAGCTACCCGCAGGCCGGTTGCTTCAAGCCGCACTGCATGCCGGGCTGGGAGCACGAGGACCTGCGCCACCCGGTGGTATCGCTGGGGCTGGTGGATCCGCGGGCCGGCAC
>JAIUOJ010000214.1 GCA_020161335.1 Pseudomonadota bacterium | reverse complement strand
CCCGCCGCCGTTGCGGATCGACAGGAAGCCGCCCGCCACCGGCGCGTTGGGCGGAATCTCGCGCGACCAGGGCAGGGTCAACTCCAGTTCGCCGACACGCTCATGGTGCTCGACCTCCCCGCACCCGGCCAGCGCCACCATCAGCATCACCATGAGACACACCGTCATCCGCTTCATTTCTTGTTCTCCAAGTCGTGATTGATCGTATCGTCGTCCAGCAGCGTGAATGCATGCCTGTCATTGCGTGCCTGTGCGAGCCAGGCCATCCCCAGCGTGACGCCCCAACCCAGGATCCAGGCCGCCACGCCTGTGAAGAACAGTGTCGCAGGGCTCATGTCCATTCCCCCCGCTTCCACTGCCCCACGCGCGCCCAAGTCGCCTCCAGGATCCACAGCAGCGCTGCCGACAACGCCAGCAGCGGCAGCAGCAGAAACATCAGCGCTGCACCGATGCGCAGCCACCACGGCCATGCCGTACGTGCACGCGGCGGCACGCCGAGCGACGTGGCGGGCTTGCGCTTCCACCACGACAGCACGCCGGTCAGGCACAGCCACGCCAATGCCAGCGCAAACGTCGTGTTGACCCACGGGCCGACGCGGCCGAAATAGCTGGCCTCGTGGATGTCGACGCCGGTCGCCACCGCCTTCGCCATCAGCGGGAAGCCGGCCCAGTCCGCGCGCTCCAGCACCTTGCTCGCGGCGCGTTCCATCAACAGGTAGCGCTCCTGCGACGAACGCGCCTTCACTTCGCGTACCGAGACCGCCGAGCCCGGCGGGCCATCGACCATCAGGAACAGCAGGTCGCCGTCGAGACCGTCGCCGCGCGCGACGTCGAGCATGGCCTGCAGGTTCGCATGCGGGTTGCCGTGCGCTGCGCCGTGGTGCGCGCCTTCGCCGGTGAACACCGGCGCGAATCCTGCCGCGCGCGGCGCCTGCTGGTCGAGCGCCTGCATCGCCGGGCGCAGCACGTGGCCGCCCCAGAAACTCGTCCAGGGCATGGCGGTGCACAGGAACAGCACGATCAGCAGCGCGAACCAAACCGCGACGCAGGCATGCAGGTCGCGCCAGAAGGTCCAGCCGCCGCTACGCAGCCGCGGTACCAGTGCGCGCAAGCCACGGCCGTCGCGCGGCCACCACAGGTAGAGGCCACTGAGCACCATCACGATCGTCCAGCACGCGCCGATCTCCAGCAGCCAGCTGCCGGCATCACCCAGCGGCCAGCCCCCGTGCAGGCTGCGGCTCCACCCGACCGGCCACGCGCTGCCTTCGAGGTTGCCCAGCAGCACGCCGCGATAGGGATCGACGAAGGTGGCCAGCGGCAGGCCGCGAGCGTCGGTGAACAGTACCTGCGTGCTGCGCAGCGGATCGGACGACACCCGCACCGCACCGACGGGCTTGCCGGCATGGAACTCCCGCGCCGCCTGCACTTGCGCATCCAGCGACACGCGTTCGCCGCGCGGCTCCACGAAACGCAGCTGCGCATGGCGATGGTCGACCCAATGCTCAGACCACAGGTAGAGCACGCCGGTCGCCGATTGCCACAGCACGAACGGGATCACCAGCACCGCCGCGAGGAAGTGCCAGCGCCATGCGCGGCGGCGCAGGTCACCCTGCGCCCCCGGCACGGCCTTGGCTTGGCCGGCCACGGTCAGAACCTCAACCGCAGGCCGACATACACGGAGCGCGGCTCGCCCGCCTGCAGCAGCGCATCGCCGGCGTTGGCGCGGTCGCGCACGGTGAGCAGGCCGACGTACTCCTCTCCCAGCACGTTGCGCACTTCGCCGAAGGCCGACCAGCGCGCCTTGTCGATGCCCACGCGCAGGCCGAGCAACTGGTGCGACCCGACCCTGTAGGTGTTGCTGAAGTCGGCATAGCGCGCGCCGACCAGATCGAACGTCGGCCCGGCATGGAAGCCACTGTCGTGTCGATACATCACCTCGCCGCGCACGATGTACTTCGGCGCGGCCGGCAGGGTGTTGTCGCCGTAGAGCGGATCACCATCGAACGAGAACGCGTTGTACGTGGCGCTGACCAGCGGCTCGATGCGATGCGCGCCGCCGGCCAGCGGCACGCTGGCGCCGAACAGCGTCTCGATGCCGGCATGCACGCTGCGGTCGATGTTGGACGACAGGCTGGTGCCCGGCGCATCCGGGTCGTCGACGGACAGGATCGCATCGCGGATGCGCGCGTAGTACGCCGACACGTCCCAGTGCCAGCGCGTGGCCTCCGCCGATGCCTGCGTCGAACCGCGCAGGCCCGCCTCGACCACGGTGCCGTGCATCGCGTCGAGCGTGGCGCCGTCGCCGCGCACGTCGTCTTCCAGCTCGAACGTGGTCGGCGCCTCGTACAGCCGGCCGAGGCTGGCGTAGGCCTCGCTGCCGCCGCCCAGCGTGCGGATCACACCGAGGCGCGGGTTGAACGACGCGTAATCCGCCTTCGGGTTGCGCAAGGCGCCCGTCGCCACCGTCGTGTTGCGCACGTCGCGGTTGGTGAACACGCCCTGCGCGCCGTAGACCAGCGTCCAGTCGGGCGCGAATTTCCAACGGTCGACGAGGAACAACTCGACGCTCTCGGAGCGGTTGTCGACGATCGTCGACAGCCCGTTCCTGCGACCGCCATCGTTTCGGTACAGGCCGCCGGTCTCGCGAGTGTCGGCGAGGTTGATGCCGGCCAACACGTCGTGGGCGCCGAGGCGCACGCTGTAGCGCGCCATGCCGGCCACGGTGCGCTGGTCGGTGTTCTTGAGCAGGCTGAAGACTTCCACCGGCGGCAGCGGACCAGGGCCGTCGAAGTCGACCATGATCTTGTCGACGATCGGGTGGTAGAGGTGCTGGTCATCCCAGGACACGCCGAACTGGAGCCGCTGGCGGTCGTCGATCCGCCAGTCGCCCTTCGCCGCGAGCCGGCTGGTGCGCACGTTGAGCTGGAAATTGCCGGTGATCGCAGACGCCTGTGCCTGGTAGGGGTCGGCATCGAACTCGGCGCGGGTCAACGGGCCGGCGAGTTCCTCGTCGCTGTCGATGTGAGTGGCGAACACGCGCAGGTCGAGATCATCCGAGACCTGCCAGCCCGCGTTGGCGGACACGCCGACGCGGTCCTGCCGGCTGTGCTCCCGATAGCCGTCGCGGCCCTTCGCATCCAGCGTGACCTGGCCGTCGTAGGCGCCGGAGACACCGCCGAAGGTCAGCCGTCCGTTCCACAGGCCATGGCTACCGGCGGTGAGGAACAGTTGGCTGCCGGGGCTGTTGCGCGCGGTGGCTGAGGTGAAGTCGATCGCACCGCCAAGGTTGCTGGCGCCATAGGTCAGCGCATTGGCACCGCGCGCGACCACAACGTGTCGCGCCGACATCGGGTCGATCGCGCGATTATGGTTGTTGCCGTCGGCGGTGGTGACCGGCAGGCCGTCCTGGAACAGCTTGACGCCGTTGCCGTCGTAGTTGGTGGCATCGAGGTTGGAACCGCGGCTGGAGAAATAGACGGCATCGCCGCCGGTGCCGCTCTCCGTCCACACCCCCGGCACATAGCGGAGGGAATCGGACATGTTGTTGACGGCGCGCGCGTAGAAGGCATCGCCGTCGACCACCGTGACGCCGCCGGGCGTCAGCGCGCGCTCGGCCTCGAGATCGTCGCGCGTCCCTCGGACTTCGACGGCGTCGAGGGTCGTGGCCTGGGGATCGGCCTCGACGAGCGCGGAGGGGCCAGCCAGGCACGGCAGTGGAATGGACAGCGCGGCCGACACGGCCACGGACAGGCACGACGCACGCAGCGTCGCGCGGAAAGGCATCGACATGGGATCTCCAAAGCACAAGGGCGCGGCACGACGG
>JAIUOJ010000213.1 GCA_020161335.1 Pseudomonadota bacterium | reverse complement strand
CGGCAGGACGAACGGATTGGACCATTTGCCGGCGACGAGCACGAACGGCACGACCAGCAGCGCCACGACGATCGTCCTGACCGCCATGGCCAGGTCGGAATCGATGTCGCGCACGCCGGCCTTGGCGAAGATCGCCGTGAGTGCGGCGAAGCAGGCCGACAGTGCGGCCCAGACGAACCACGCTGGCAGGTTGATGCTCAAGACGGTCTCCCGGCATGGCCGATTCGGTGCGCACGGCCATCGCGCCGCGGCGGAACCCGTCGGCCATGCCCGGCTCCGCCGCCGGCCCTCATGCGCCCGCTTCCTGGCCGGAAGGCAGCGAGGACAGCGCCAGCCGCGCCACCGTGCCGCGGCTGGGATCGGACTGGACGTCCAGGGTCCAGCCCAGGTGCTCGCACAGGCGGGCGATCAGCTCCAGGCCGATTCCGCCTCCGATCCTGTCGCCGCCGCCCCTGGCGAGCCTGGCATAGATGGCACTCACCTCCTCCGGGCTCATGCCGTGGCCCGGATCGGAGATGACCACGGTCGCGGGAGGTTCCAGCCGGACCGTTATCGTCCCCCGGTCGCTGTTCTCGATGGCATTGCGCAACAGGTTGCCGATGGCGGTGCGCACGACCGGGACCGGCGCGACGACCTCCACGCCGGGCGACGGCGCCACTTCGATCTCCAGGTCCTTGCCCCGGGTCAGGTGGACGTGCTGCTCCACGATTTCGCCGACCAGCCGGTCCAGCGCAATCCGGTCGGCCACCTTGGCCAGGCGCCGGGGATCCTTGGCCAGCACCAGGAGCATGGCGATCAGGCGCTCCACGTCGGCGGAGGTATGCCGGATGCGCGCCAGTTGCCCGCGCACCGAAGCGGGGATCCCCGGCTGCTCCAGGGCGATCCCGCTGGCGCCGGCGATGATCGCGATGGGCGTCCGCAGTTCGTGGCTGGCGGTGTCGATGAAGGCCCGTTCGCGCTGCACGAAGCTGTCGTTCCGGCGCAGGTAGTCGTTGAGCGATTCGGCGATGACCACCAGTTCGGTGGAGGCCGACTCCGGGACGTCGACGCATTGGCCGGGCTTGTCCGGCTCCAGCGATTCGATGCGCGCGGCGAGCAGGGTCAGCGGCCGCACCAGCCGGTCCGCGCCCCACAGGACCAGCAGGCTGACCAGCGCGACCATGACGATGGCCGACACCATCACCGTGACCCACAGGCCCTGCTCCTGCCGCTCCAGGTCGGTGATGTCCAGTGCCAGCGCGACCGGCCCGTCCGCGAGTTGCCGGACCAGGACCACGCGCATTCCGCCATCGACGACGATCTCGTCGTGCACGCCCGGGGCCAGTCCCCGCAATTCGGGCGGCAGCGGCCCGTGCCTGCCGTCGAACAGGGCGATGCTGGGGGAGTCCACCCACTGGTAGCCCGGGTCCGAGGCCATCCGGTCGACGATGTGGTCCAGCTCCGAATCGAACAGGGTCTTCCAGACCAGCGCCTCGGCGTTCTCGTTGACGATGATCCCGTGGACGAACACGGCCAGGGTGAGGGCCGCCGCGTAGCCCAGCAGGCCCAGCAGGATGCGCCGGCGCAGGCTGGTCCTAACCTTCATCGTCGTCGCCTCGCGCCGGGGCCGGCACGGCGATGCGGTAGCCGATCTTGGGGATGGTCTGGATCAGCTTCTCCTCGAAGGGGCCGTCCACGCTGCGCCGCAGTTCGTAGATGTGCGACCTGAGCATGTCGCCGTCCGGCGGGCTGTCCCCCCACAGCGCATATTCCAGCCGCGCCCGGGCGACCGCGGCCGGGCTGGCCTGCATCAGCACTTCGAGCAGCTTGCGGCAGGCCGGATACAGGTGCAGGGGATGCCCCTGGCGCGTCGCTTCCAGCGTTTCCAGGTCGAGCCTGAGGTCGGCGACCTGGAGCGCCTTGCCGCGACGCCGGCCGCCGCTGCGCGCCACCAGCGCCTCCAGCCGGACTTCCAGTTCCGGGAGGTCGAACGGCTTGGTCAGGTAATCGTCGGCGCCGGCGCGGAAGCCCGAGACCTTGTCGTGCAGCTCGTCGCGCGCGGTGAGCATCAGCACCGGCACTTCGCCATCGGCCTCGCGGAAGGTCTTCAGGAATCCCGGGCCGTCCATGCGCGGCAGCATCCAGTCGAGCACGACGACGTCGAAGTTCTGGGTCACCGCCAGGTGCAGCCCGGTCAATCCGTCGGGCGCCGCGTCGAGCACGTGGCCGCGCGCTTCGAAGTACTCGAACAGGTTCGCCACCAGGTTCTTGTTGTCTTCGACGACCAGTATGCGCATGCCGGATGCCGCCTTCGAGGATTGCCGTTGCCGGAAGAGTGCCATCGCCTCCCGTATCCCGGCGACGCGGATACAGCATACCCAGCGGACGGCATGAACGAGCGTTCATCTTCCCGCGCCGCCTTAACCGCTTGCTCATGCCACTCCGACCGCACTCCGACATTTCCGTCCGGATCATCCTCGCGCCTCAATGCGCGGCGCCGACGATCTCCCGATGCACGTTTCGACTGCAATCCCCGACGCCGCCGGGCCCAGGCTGGCCGGGGAATCGACAACGCGCATGGGATCGACCGCGCTGTGGATGCATCTGCTCGTTCCGCTGGCCTGCCTGGGCCTGCTCGCCGCATGGGCCGGACCGCTGGGCGGCGACCGCTGGCTGGCCGACCGGATCTACGCCTGGGAAGGGCATGCCTGGGCGCTGCGCGAGGCGTGGGTCGCGGACACGGCGATCCATGTGTACGGCCGCCGCCTCAGCGCTGCGGCCTGGACCGTGCTGCTGTGCGCGTGGGTGCAGGCGAGCCTGTTCCGGCCGCGATGGCCGCTGCGCCGCCCCGTGGCCTACCTGCTGCTGGCGGTCCTGGCCTCCTGCGTGGCGGTTTCCCTGCTCAAGTCCTGGTCGAACATGGACTGCCCCTGGGACCTGGTGCGCTACGGCGGCCAGCGCGAATTCTTCGGCCTGCTGGAAGCCAGGCCACCCGGAATGGAACGCGGCCGGTGCTTTCCCGCCGGCCACGCCAGCGCCGGCTATGCCTGGGTCGCGCTGTACTTCTTCTTCCTGGCGGCCGCGCCGCGCTGGCGCTGGCTCGGCCTGTCGACCGGCCTGGCGCTGGGCCTGGTGTTCGGCATCTCGCAACAGCTGCGCGGCGCCCACTTCCTCTCGCATGACCTGTATACCGCAGCCATCTGCTGGCTGATCGCGCTCGGGCTCTACGTGGCGATGCTGCATTCCGCGCAGGCCCGCGGCAGGACGCCGGACGGATCCGGAGCCTCGCCATGAACCTGGTGCTGGCCGACGCCAAGCGGCGTTCCTCGCTCCTGCTGCAGCAGTTGTCGCGGGCATGGAGCGGTTTCCGCCCGAGGATGAGCCAGGAGGCGCTCGCCGTACTGACCGGCGTGTTCCTGACGGCGGCCTCCAACGCCGCGTTCTTCAGGGCCGTGCATGCGACCGATGCCCTGCACGGCGCGGATGGCCTGGCGACCGCGGCCTGCCTGTTCGTGTTCGTGGCCGCGCTCAACACCCTGCTGGCGCTGCTCCTGTTCAACCGCTGGTCGACCAAGGCCGTGCTGGCGCTGCTGCTGCCGACGACGGCCGCGGCGGCCTATTACATGGATCGCTACGGCGTCTACTTCGACCCCGACATGGTCCGCAACGTCCTGCAGACCGACCTGCGCGAATCCAGCGAACTGCTGTCGTTCGGCCTGGTGGCGCGGGTCCTGGTGGCCGGGGCGATCCCGACGATCCTGGCCTGCCGGGTCGACCTGGTCCGCCGGCGCCCGCTGCGCGCGATCCTGGTCCGCACCGGCAGCCTGGCCCTGGTGCTGGCGGTCGCCGCGGGCGCGGCCCTGCTCTCCTTCCAGAGCCTGTCCGCGCTGATGCGCAACCACCACGAGATCCGGCACCTGATCGCGCCCGGCAACTACCTGGTCTCGCTCGGG
>JAIUOJ010000212.1 GCA_020161335.1 Pseudomonadota bacterium | reverse complement strand
CGCCGGCCCGGCCGTCGCCGCGCCGCGCGGAGCGGGCGCCAGCGCGGGCGATCAGTCGTCGCCGTGGCCGCCACCGTCGCCATGGTCGGGCTCGTCGAGGAAGCCGAACGACGCCGGTGCGGCGTCTTCCTCGCCATGGTGGGTGGTGGTCACCGGCGCGGCCGCGGGGCGTCCACGCGGCGGCGGCAGCAGGGCGATCGCCGCTTCCGCGGCGGCCACCAGCTCGGCGCGGCGCGCCTCGGGGATCTCCTGCCAGTGGCAGTCCTGCAGCGCGCCTTCCAGCGCGTACAGCATGTTGAGGCTGGGCTTGAAGCCGGCGCGCTTGACGCGCATGAACGCGTCGACGGGGCCGGCGGCGACCAGGTCTTCCTGCGTGCGCAGGCCCACCTGGCGCAGCCATGCCGCGCTCTTGGGACCGATGTTGCGCAGCTTCAGCGGTGCATTCATGGCAAGGCCTCGAGGTAGATGCGTGCGATGGCTTCCAGGCCTTGTTGGTCTTCAACGTCGAAACGCGCTGGTTCCGGACTGTCGAGGTCGAACACCCCGAGCAGCTCGCCCGCGTGCACCAGCGGCACCACCAGCTCCGAACGCGACGCGGCGTCGCAGGCGATGTGGCCGGGGAACGCATGCACGTCGTCGATGCGTTGCGTTTCGCGGCTGCGCGCGGCGGCACCGCACACGCCCTTGTCGAGCGGGATGCGCACGCAGGCGGGCAGGCCCTGGAACGGCCCGACCACCAGCTCGGTGCCGTCGAAGAAATAGAAGCCGACCCAGTTCAGGCCCGGCAGCGCGTGCGAGACCAGCGCGGACAGGTTGGCGGCATTGGCGATGCGGTCGCGTTCGCCAGCCAGCAGTGCCCGCGCCTGCTCGGCCAGCTGGGCATACTGTTCGCGCTTGCCGCCGCTTAGACTGGTCGCGGTGAACATGGCGACAGTGTAGCAGCGCGGCCCGCCGCGCCCGGGAGGCAGCGTGCCCACGTTCGACAAACCCGATCCGGCCGGCCTGCGGCGCGACGCCGCCGGTTTCCGCCTGCGCGGCGAGCAGGTGACGCGGCTGGAAACCTTCGTCGACGCCGCGGTCGCGTTCTCGCTGACCCTGCTGGTGATCTTCACCAACGACCTGCCGTCGACCGCCGCGGAGCTGCGCGAGGCGCTGAAGAAGGTGCCGACGTTCGTTGCCTGCTTCGCGGTGCTGATGATGTTCTGGGCCGCGCACAACCGCTGGAGCCGCCGCTTCGGGCTGGAGGACGCGCGCTCGACCCTGCTCAGCCTGGTGTTCGTGCTGGTGGTGATGGTCTACGTGTATCCGCTGAGGATGGTCGCGTCGAGCTTCCTGTCGCTGCTGACCGGCGGCTGGCTGCCCAACGAACTGGGCTTCGCCGGCGGCGACATCATGCGCGACCTGCAGACCGCGTTCATCGTCTACAGCCTCGGCTTCGGCCTGCTGGCGTGGGTGCTGTGGCGGTTGAACCTGCGCGCGTTGCGCCACGCCGAGGCACTCCGCCTGGACGACAACGAGCGCCATCTCGCGGCCACCGAGGCCGGCATGAACGCGATCCTGGTCGGCGTGTCGCTGCTGGCGCTCGTGTTCGCGCTGGTGCTGTACGTCGTCGATCCCGTGCTGCCCGGCGGCTGGCGCCTGCTCGGCGGCGTGCCGATGTGGTGCTACGCCACGCTGGGCCTCTGGATGCCGTGGTACCACACCCGTCGCGAGCGCGAGCGGCTGTCGCGGCTCGACGCCGGCACCGGCAGCGGGGGCGCGGCATGATCGGGGCGCTGGAGCGCGGCGACAAGTCCACCCGCATCGAGGCCTTCGTCGACGCCGCGTTCGCGTTCGCGCTGACCCTGCTGGTGATCGCCGGCGACCGCGTGCCGACCAGCGTCGACGAACTCGTCCTCGCCCTGCGGAGCCTGCCGGCGTATGCGCTGAGCTTCCTGCTGATGCTGAAGTTCTGGACCGGGCACGTGGCCTGGAGCCGCAGCTACGGGCTGGACGACGCGCCGACGCGGCGGCTCAGCCTGTTGCTGGTATTCCTGGTGTTGGTGTTCGTGTATCCGATGAAGATGGTGTTCTCGGCGCTGTGCTCGGCATTGACGTCCGGCTGGCTGCCGGCGAACTTCGAGATCAGCGGCCTGCACCAGATCCCGGTGCTGTTCATCGTCTTCGGGTGCGCGTTCGGGTCGATGGCGCTGGTCATGTGGTGCCTGTACCTGCATGCCTGGCGCCGGCGCGACGCGATCGGGCTCGACGTGGGCGAGCGCATCGACACGCGGATGAAGCTCGTCTCGTGGGGCCTGGTGGTGGTCGTGGCGGTGGGGTCCATCGTGTCTGCGTTGCTGATCCCGGCGGTGCCCGGCGTGGGCTGGTGGCTCGGCTTCCCGGGCTTCGTGTACGTCACCCTGAACATCACCACGCCCCTGATCAACGCATACTCGCGCCAACTGCAGGCGCGCGCGGCATGAGCCGGTCCTGGTTCGTGACCGGCACCGACACCGGCATCGGCAAGACCTTCGCATCGGTGGCGCTGCTGCACGCGCTGCGTGCGCGCGGTCTGCACGCGATCGGCATGAAGCCGGTGGCCAGCGGCTGCGAACGCGAGGCCGGGGGTTGGCGCAACGACGATGCGCTGGCCCTGGTCGCCGCCAGCGATCCCGTGCCCGCCTACGCCGACGCCAATCCGTTCGCGCTGCCCGCGGCAACCGCGCCGCAGCTGGCCGCGCGCGAGGCCGGCGTGGTGGTCTCGCTGGCGCCGATCCTCGCCGCCCATGCGCGGTTGGCGGCGATTGCCGACGCGCGGGTGGTGGAAGGGGTTGGCGGCTGGGCGGCGCCGCTGGCGGACGGCCTCGACCAGTGCGCGCTGGTGCGCGCGATCGACGCGGACGTGGTGCTGGTGGTCGGCCTGCGCCTGGGCTGCCTCAGCCATGCGCGGCTGACCGCGCGAGCGATCGCGGGCGACGGCTGCCGCCTCGTCGGCTGGATCGGCAATCGCGTGGATCCGGAGTTCGATCGCGTGGACGATTACCTCGAGCTGTTGCGCGATGCGCTGCCGGCACCGTGCCTGGGCGTGCTGCCGCATGCGCCGGGTGGCGATGCCGCCGTCGCTGCCGCGCGGATCGACACGCGCCTGCTGCTTTCGGCGGCCTAGGCCGGAGCGGACAGACCGCGCGCAGGCGTCCGGCCCGTGTGCCCGGGGCGCACCCCCATCCGCCTTCGGCACTGTCCCCCGCAAGCGGGGAGAGGGAGTTCCTCGTTCGGCCGTGCCATGTTCGCGCGAAGCACGCCCCCATCCGCCTTCGGCACCTTCCCCCGCAAGCGGGGGAAGGGAGTTCCTCGTTCGGCCATGCCGTGTTCGCGCGAAGCACGCGCCCATCCGCTTTCGGCGCCTTCCCCCGCGTGCGGGGGAAGGAACGTCCCGGTTCAGCCGTGCTGCGGCGCCGGCGGGTGTTCGCCCGCGTGCGCGGGGGCAGCGCCCTGGGTGCCGGCCTTCTCGTGGTCGCGGTCGTGCGCGTGGTCGCGCGCGAGGAACAGGTAGAACGCCGGCAGCACGAACAGGGTGAACATCGTGCCGATGGTCATGCCTGACGCGATCACCATGCCCATCGAGAAGCGCGACGCCGCGCCCGGGCCCTTGGCGATCAGCAGCGGGATCATCGCGAACACCAGCGCGGCGGTGGTCATCAGCACCGGGCGCAGGCGGATGCCGGTGGCTTCCTCGATCGCCTCGCGCTTGGACAGGCCCTGCTCGATCTGAAGCTTGTTGGCGAACTCCACGATCAGGATGCCGTGCTTGGAGATCACGCCGACCAGCGTCACGAGCCCGACCTGGGTGTAGATGTTGATGCTCATCCCGGGGAAGGCTTCGATGCCCTGGAACTGCAGGATGCCGCTGACGATCGCCAGCACGTTGAGCGCCAGCAGCGCGCCACAGATCGCCATCGGCACCGTCAGCAGCATGATCAGCGCGTCGCGGAAGCTCTCGAACTGCGCCGACAGCACCAGGAAGATGATCACCAGCGCCAGCGCCAGCGTCAGCAGCATGGCCGAGC
>JAIUOJ010000211.1 GCA_020161335.1 Pseudomonadota bacterium | reverse complement strand
GGCGGGCGTGGCCGCCGGTGCGTCGAGCGCGACCACGCGCGGCGTCACGTCGCTGCGCACCTGCGCGGCGCGCACGCGCACGGCTTCGGCCTCGGCGCGTGAGGCATAGGGCCCCAGGCGCACGCGCTGCGCCGGCTTGCCGTTGAGGGCGAACGCTTCGCTGTAGGCCGTCAGGCCGGCACCCGCCAGCTGGCGCACGATGAGCTGGGCATCGCGTTCGTTGGCAAAGGCGCCGAAATGGACGACGTAATCGCCACCGGCGGTGGTCGCCGGCAGCATCGGTTCGGTGCGCGCGGGCGCGGCCGCCGGTTGCGCGGCGGGCTGCGCGGGCGGCGGTGCGTTCGCGGTGTCCACCGTCGGCAAGGCATCGCCGTCCTGCGGCGCCGGCGGTTCGGGCAGGCCCAGCACGCCGCCTTCGGGCGCATCGGGCGGCACCACCAGCGGGAGGTCCACGGTGCGGTAGTCATCCTGCGGCGCGTCGGGCACGCGCATGGGCAGGTTGGAGACGCCGCTATCGGGCGCAGGGCCCTTCACCAGCATGGGCAGGAAGATCACGGCCAGCGCGACCAGCACGGCGGCACCGATCAGGCGCTGTTTCAGTCCGGCATCCATCGGTATCGGGGAAGAGCGGCGGGCGCGCGAATTATACCCCCGCGTCGCGGCCCGCTTCTGAACCCCGTCCCTGCAGCGCCCGCAACACCGTCTCGGCGGCATGGAACGAACCGAAGACGAGGACGCGGTCGCCGGGGCGCGTTTCGGCGAGCGCCGCCCGCAACGCGGCCGGGGCATCGACGCAACGGCGTCCTTGCGCGGCGGTCGTGCCCGGCAACCGCGCCGCCAGCGCCTCCACCGACTGCCCGCGGGGACCGGCGCCGGTGGTGCCGGCCAGCCACCAGCCGTCGATCCGGCCGTCGAGCCCCGCCACCACCGCGCCGGCATCCTTGTCGGCGAGCGCGGCGTAGACCGCATGGGTGCGTCCGGTGATCGGACGTGCGTCCAGCCACGCCGCCAGTTCGCGTGCGGCCTGCGGGTTGTGGCCCACGTCGATGCGGATCTCCACGCCATCGCGTTCGAAGCGCTGCAGTCGCCCGGGCAGGTCGGCGCCGGCCACGCCGCGCGCGACCGCTTCCGGCGGGATCTCGACGTCGAGCGCGCGCAGTGCGGCGATCGCGACCGCGGCGTTGCGCAGCTGCACCGGTGCCGCGAGCGCGGGCAGCGGCAGGTCGAGGGCATGGCCGAGTTCGCGCCACCGCCAGGCCACCGGCGCGCCGTCCGCGTCGGCGCCGGGCAGCGTCTCGAAGAAGAAATCGCTGCCGGCGCGGATCGCCGGGGCGCCGATGGCATAGGCATGGCGCAGCACGCTGGCCGGGGGATCGTCGTCGCCCAGCACCAGCGGGGTCCAGGCGCGGGCGATGCCGGCCTTCTCGAAGCCGATCGCCTCGCGGTCGTCCCCGAGCCAGGCCTGGTGGTCGAGGTCGACGGTGGTGACCACGGCCACGTCGGGGTCGACGAGGTTGGTGGCGTCCAGTCGCCCGCCGAGCCCCACTTCGAGGATCGCCAGGTCAAGCCCGCTGCGCGCGAACAGCCACAGCGCCGCAAGCGTGCCGAACTCGAAGTAGGTCAGCGGCACCCCGCCGCGGACACGCTCGACTTCGACGAACGCGGCCACCAGCGCCTCGTCGGAGGCCTGCCGCCCGTCGATGCGCACGCGCTCGTTGTAGGCCAGCAGGTGCGGCGAGGTGTAGGCGCCGACGCGCAGGCCGGCCTCGCGCGCGATCGCCTCCATGAAGGCGACCGTCGAGCCCTTGCCATTGGTGCCGGCGATGGTGGCCACGCGCCGGGCCGGCTTCGCCAGTCCCATGCGCACGGCCACCTCGCGCACGCGATCGAGGCCCATTTCGATGGACTTCGGGTGCTGGCGCTCGATGTAGGCGAGCCAGTCCTGGAGGGTCGAGGGCATGGGTCTTGGAATCTCGTTGATACCGAACCGTCATCGTGGACGCGGCGACGCGATGACCGGGATGCCCGGTCTTGTCATCCCGAACGCAGTGAGGGATCTGCCGCTGGTTTCGTCGCGCCCGTCGCGAGATCCCTCACTGCGTTCGGGATGACAGGACGTGCTGCAAGGATGACCCGGGTTGGAGGTCCGCGCATCGCGACAAGGCGCCGACGCACCAGCCGCAGCACGGCTACAGCGCCCGATGCACCGCTTCGCCGAAGAAACTGGTGTGGTGCGAGCAGTCGTTGAGCCGCACCACTTCCAGGTGCTGGAGGTCTTCGCCTTCCAGCAGGTTCAGCGTGGTCGGCGCCTGGCGGAAGGTCCACAGCCGCGACAGCGGGATGCCCAGCACGTGGCACAGGATCACGCGGTTGACCGCATCGTGCGCCACCACCAGCAGGGTGTCGTTGCCGCCCAGCCCCTCGGCCGACCACTCCAGCGCCTCCCAGGCGCGGCGGAACACCTGCTTGAGCGACTCGCCGCCCGGCATCTGCACCGTGTCCGGGCGCTCGCGCCATGCCTGCAGCCGCTCGGGATCGCGCTCGGCGATCTCGCTGGCCAGCAGGCCTTCCCAGGTGCCGTGGGCAATCTCCATGAAGCCCATCTCGGTGGTCAGCATCGGCGCGCGGTATTCGCCCAGCGCCGACTGCGCGGTGTGGTAGGCGCGCGTCAGCGGCGAACTCACCGCCTTGTCGATGCGCACGTCGCGCAGGCGCTCGCCGAGCAGGCGCGCCTGCTTCTCGCCGACCGGCGAGAGCGGGATGTCTTCCTGGCCCTGGTAGCGGCCTTCGGCGTTCCACGGCGTCTCGCCGTGGCGGGCAAGCAGGATTCTCATGCGCAGGGGGTCCGGATCGATGGAGGCGCCCGTGATCCCCGCGGGCGCGGCTCCAAGTCTAAGCGATGGCGACGCGTCCGTTGCGACCGCCCGGCCCCGCCACGGCGCCCGCGGGCATTACCTGCGGGCGGGCACGCCGAGTTCCTGCAGCACCTGCGGCGCCGGGTAGACCTCCTGCATGATCCAGCGCATGTAGCGCTGGTCGACCGAGATCATCCGCGTCATCACCGGGTCGAACACCCAGTTGGAGCTCACCGACTCCCAGTTGCCGTCGAAGGCCAGGCCGACCAGCCGGCCATTGGCATCCAGCACCGGCGAACCGGAGTTGCCGCCGGTGATGTCGAGGTCGGACAGGAAGTTGACCGGCACGGTCTTCAGGCGCCGGTCGGCCAGGCCGCCGTAGCGCTTGGCCGCGACCGCATCGAGCAAGGCCTGCGGCGCGTTGAAGGGCTCTTCGCCCGTAGCCTTGGCCGCGACTTCCTCGAGCCGCGTGAACGGCTGCTGCGGGGTGCCATCAAGCTTGGTATAGGGCTTGACGTTGCCGAAGGTGAGGCGCAACGACGAATTCGCGTCTGGATACACGAACTGGCCCTTGCTGGCGCGATGGTCGGCCACCGCCTGCAGGTACAGCGCGCGCGCCTGCAGCTGTTCGCCGGCGCGCACCTTGCCCTCCTTCTCGCGCTCCAGCAGCGTCGGCATGATCGCGACCGCGTAGCGCAGCGCCGGGTCGCGGCTCGCCTCCAGCGCCTTGCGGTCGGCCTTCAGCCAGGCCAGGCGCTGCTCGCCGTCGCCGATCCGGGTCGCCGCCAAGCGGTCCAGCGCGCGATCGATGGCCTTGGCGTCGCTGCCGCCGAGCCAGCGGTCCAGCGCCGGCACCCGCTGCGCCGCCGGCAGGCGCACGTATTGCTCCAGCCAGTAGCGCTGCAGCTCGCGATCCATCGCCGCCACGTAGCGGCGGTCCATCTGCCGCAGGCCGCCTTCGATGGTCGGCAGGTCGCGTTCCTGGAAGCCCTGCTCGCGTTCGGCATCGGGCTTCTGGCGTTCGATCGACAGGCGGTACAGCGTGATCGCGGCCGACACCGCGCCGGTGCCGTTGAACATGCGCACCGCCAGGTCGCGTTCGCGGGTGCTGCGCTCGGCGTCATTGATCGCCACCAGCGTGTCGTGCGCGGCGATCGCATCGGCGCCGGCGTCGCCCTGCGCGCGCAGCCATCCGAGCACCGCGGCTTCTTCCGCGCGCTTGGTTTGCGCGGCATTGGTGC
>JAIUOJ010000210.1 GCA_020161335.1 Pseudomonadota bacterium | reverse complement strand
TTCGAACAGCGCTCGGCGCAGTTGCTCGACGGCCTCGCCGGCCGCCTCGACGCCACCGCAGGCGGCCTCGAAAGCGCATGGCGACAGGCGCTGGCGCGGCAGGATGCCGCCAACGAAGCGATGGCCACGCGCAATGGCGACGCACTCGCCGCGGCCGCCGGCACGTTCGAGCAGCATGCCGCCGCGCTGCTCGGCCATGTCGACCACGCTCACGCCGAGCTGCAGGCGCGCCTGGCGGCGCAGGACGAACAGCGGCTGGCGGCGTGGACCGCGCAGCTGGCCTCGACCGGCGAATCGCTGCGCGGGCACTGGACCCAGGCCGGGGCGCAGTTGGCCGAACGCCAGCAGCAGGTGTGCGAGACCCTGGCGTCCACGGCGCGCGAGATCACGGCGCAGTCGAAGGCGCAGGCCGGCGACACCATCGCCGAGATCTCGCGCCTGGTGCAGGCCGCGTCCGAAGCGCCGCGCGCCGCCGCCGACGTGGTCGCCGAGCTGCGCCAGAAGCTGTCCGACAGCATGGTCCGCGACAGCGCGATGCTGGAGGAGCGCGCGCAGCTGCTCGGCACGCTCGGCACCCTGCTCGACGCGGTCAACCACGCTTCGACCGAACAGCGCGCGGCCATCGACGCGCTCGTGACCACCTCGGCCGACCTGCTCGAACGCGTCGGCACGCGCTTCACCGACCAGGTCGAAGCCGAAGCCGGCAAGCTCGCCGAAGCCGCGACCCAGGTCGAGGTCGGCGCCACCGAGGTCGCCAGCATGGGCGACGCCTTCGGCGCCGCGGTGCAGGTCTTCGGCGACGCCAACGAGCGCCTGATGGAGCGCCTGCAGCGCATCGAGGGCGCACTCGACCGTTCGCTCGCGCGCAGCGACGAACAGCTGGCCTACTACGTGGCGCAGGCGCGGGAGGTGATCGACCTGAGCCTGCTGACCCAGCAGCAGATCATCGGCGACCTGCAGCAACTGCAGGCGTCGCGCCCCGCGCCCGCGGCCGAGGCGGCATGAGCGTCGACATCGAGCAGGACCTGGATGCGTCCGCGCCGATCTGGGCGACCTTCGGCGACCTGATGTCGGTGCTGCTGGGCGCGTTCGTGCTGATCCTGGTCGGCGTGATCGGCGTGCAGCTGCAGCTGGAGACGAAGCTCGACCAGGAGATCGCCCAGCGCAAGGCCGAGGAACGCCGCCGGCAGACGCTGGAACAGGCACTGGCCGGGCCGCTGGCCGCGGGGCGCATCACCCTGGTCGACGGCCGCATCGGCATCCGCGGCAGCGTGCTGTTCGCGCTCAACTCCGACCAGTTGCAGCCCGAGGGACGCGACGTGCTGCGCAGCCTCGCCGGCCCGCTCGCCGGCTATCTGCACGCGCGCGATGAACTCCTGATGGTCAGCGGCTTCACCGACGATCGCGCGGTGCACGACGGCAACCGCCGCTTCGCCGACAACTGGGAACTGTCGGCGCAGCGCGCGCTGACCGTCACCCGCGCGCTGGTCGACGAGGGCGTGCCGGCGGACTCGGTGTTCGCCGCGGCGTTCGGCGCGCAGCAGCCGGTCGACCGCAACGACAGCGAGGACGGCCGCGCCCGCAACCGGCGCGTGGAGATGGCGCCGGTGCCGCGACGCGCGCCCGCGACAATGGCCACGGAGGCCGCGGATGCCCGCTAGCGCCGGGGTCGACGACATCGCGTCACGACTGGACGCATGGCGCGTGCAGGGCGCCGACCACATCGCGCCACTGCGTTTCCATGCCATTGACGCGCTGCACCGGCGCGCGGCCACGCGCGAAGGCGAAACCCGGCGTCGGCTCGACGCAAGGCTCGTCGCGCTGGCCGACGCCTACGCGAGCCTCGTGGCATCGGCCGGCCACGCACGCGACGTCGCGGCACGCCCTGGCACGGAGGCGCAGGCCTCGCTCGGCGCCCTCGTGCGGCGGCTCACCCGCGACGGCCCGGCGCGCGAGCAGGCGCGCGCGGACGCCGTCGACGTCGCCGACGCGCGCGACAACGCCCCTGCCCCGGCGAGGCCTTGCGCCGAGCCTCCCCCGATGGCGGCGCTGGTCCAGGCCCGGCGCGCGTGGGCCGAGGCGCGTGTCCGCAGCCAGGTGCGTGAATCGCTCGGCCAGACCGCCGAGGACGCCGGCCCGCTCAATTCAACACGGTTGGTGCATCGCGCGCTGAGCCTGATGGGCGACGCCTGCCCGGCCTATCTCGACGCGTTCCTCGGCTACCTCGACACGCTGGCGTGGCTGGAGCCGCTGGGACAGCATGGCGGAGCCGCCGCCGAGGATGCCGTGCGCGCGCCGTCGCCGCGCAAGTCCACGCGCAAGCCGAGGCAACCGCGCACGCCGCGCAATCGTCCGGCCGCCAACGGCGAAGCCGCTCAGATGGCCCTGGAGTAGCGCGGCACGGCGGACGCGGTGCCGTCGCCCAGATAGCGGTCGAAGCACATCGCGATGACGCGCAGCAGCGCGCGGCCGCGCGGGGTCGCGCGGATGGTGCCGGGCGGGCACTGCACCAGGCCGTCGTCCTGCAGCGGGCGCAGCGCCGCCAGCGCGTCCTGGAAGTATTCGCCGAAGGAGATGCCGTGCGCGCGCTCGATCCTGCGCACGTCGATCTCGCCCTGGCACATCAGCGCCTGGATCACGTCGGCGCGCAGCACGTCGTCGCGTTCCAGCGCCAGGCCGCGCCAGATCGGCAGCCGGCCAACGTCGATCGAGGCCTCCCAGCTCGGCAGGTCGCGGTGCGACTGGCTGTAGCTGTCGCCGACGTGGCTGATCGCGCTGACGCCGAAGCCGACCAGGTCGGTCTGCGCGTGCGTGGTGTAGCCCATGAAGTTGCGATGCAGGCTGCCGTCGCGCTGGGCGCGCGCCAACTCGTCCTGCGGCAGCGCGAAGTGGTCCATGCCGATGTACTCGTAGCCGGCCGCGGACAGGCGCTCCACTGCCAGCCCCAGCAGGGCCAGCTTGTCCTCCGCGCCGGGCAGGTCCTCGTCCTGGATCTGGCGCTGCGCCTTGAACAGGCGCGGCATGTGCGCATAGCCGTAGATCGCCAACCGGTCGGGACGCGCGGTGACCACCGTGGCCAGCGTCTTCTCGAAGCCCTTGAGGGTCTGTTTCGGCAGGCCGTAGATCAGGTCGACGTTGACCGAACGCATGCCATAGCGCCGGCAGGCATCGATGATCGCCAGCGTCTCGTCGATCCCCTGCTCACGGTTGATCGCCTCCTGCACCACAGGGTCGAAGTCCTGCACGCCGAGGCTGGTGCGGTTGAACCCGATGGCCGACAGCATGGCGATGTCGTCGGGGGTGACGAAGCGCGGGTCGAGCTCGATCGAGAAATCGCGGTCCGGCGCCTGGCTGAAGTTGAACTGCCGGCCGAGGCCGTCCACCAGTTCGCCAAGCAGGCCCGGCGAAAGGAAGTTGGGCGTCCCGCCGCCCAGGTGCAGCTGGATCACCTCCCGGTCGTGGTCGAACAGCGGCGAGACCAATGCGATCTCGCGCTGCAGGCGATCCAGGTACACGCGGCCCTTCGACAGGTCGCGGGTGATGACCCGGTTGCAGCCGCAGTAGAAGCACGGGCTCTGGCAATACGGGACGTGGACGTACAGGGAGAGCTGGCGCGGGCTGGGAGCGTCGTTGCCGCGCCGGGCAAGCTCGCGGAACTCCGGCTCCCCGAAGCCTTCGGCGAAGTTCGGGGCGGTCGGGTACGAGGTATAGCGCGGCCCGGGCCGGTCGTAGCGGCGCAGGAGGTCCGGATCGAAGGTCCAGGTCCGCGGGATCGCGGGGGCGGTGGGCGTGGGCATGGGCGCAGTCTGGAGGCCGCCCCCGGCGCGCGCCTTGACCCGGATCAAGCCCGGTCCCGGGGCCATCCGTCGCCTCCGGCCGGCCGCAGGTTGATCCAAATCAAGTACGACCCGGGACCCGATGCCTACCATGGCATCCGTTCAGGAACCCGGGGACGCCCATGCAGCAGGCGGCAAGCGGCACGTACAACGACAAGGTGGTGCGCCAGTTCGCGGTCATGACCGTGGTCTGGGGCATCGTCGGCATGCTGGTCGGCGTCATCATCGCCGCCCAGCTCTACTGGCCCGACCTCACCAAGGGCCTCCAGTGGCTGAGCTA
>JAIUOJ010000209.1 GCA_020161335.1 Pseudomonadota bacterium | reverse complement strand
CGGCGGCATCGCGCTGGTCTACCTGGCGACGATCGTGCTGGGCTTCTTCAACATCCAGATCCCGCTGATCCACGAAAGCGGCATCGTCGGCATCGGCTTCAGCCTGTTCGTGATCGTGATCGCGGCGCTGAACCTGGTGCTGGACTTCGACTTCATCGAGAGCGGCGTCGAACAGGGCGCGCCGAAGTACATGGAGTGGTACGGCGCCTTCGGCCTAATGGTCACGCTGGTGTGGCTGTACATCGAGTTCCTGCGCCTTCTGGCGAAGCTGCAGTCGCGCGACTGACGCCAATTGCCATGCCGGCCTCCGGAAGGGCGCCTTCGGGCGCCCTTCCCGCGTGTCAGAGTCCTTCCGGGACGTTGCGGGCAAGCACGCGCGCCCGCGCCGGGAACAGCATGAACAGCACGGTGATGCCGATCAGCGCCCAGCAGTAGTGCGCCGTGCCCACCAGGGCCAGCGGCGACAGCGCCGCCAGCGAGGCCGCGAGCAGGATCTGCGCCCCGTAGGGCAGCAGGCTCTGCACCGAACACACGAAGATGTCGAGCAGGCTGGCCGCGCGCGCCGGCGGCACGCCGTGGCGCTCGGCGATGTCGCGCGCGACGCCGCCGCTGACCAGGATGGCGACGGTATTGTTGGCGGTGAACACGTCGGTCACCGACGCCAGCGCGGCGATGCTCCACTCACCGGTGCGGCGACCGTCGTTGCCGCGCGCCAGCCGCGAGATCGCCTGCGCCAGCCAGGCAAGTCCGCCGGCCGCTTTGATGAGTGCGCCGAGGCCGCCGATCAGCAGGGCCAGCAGGGTGATCTCGAAGACGCTCTCGAACCCGGCATAGATGTCGGTCGAGAAAGCGACCACGTCGTAGCCGTCGCTGGCGAACACCGCCCCGGTGACGGCCGCGACCACCAGGCCGATGCCGAGCACCAGCAGCACGTCCAGCCCCAGCACCGCCAGCACCAGCACCACGAGGTAGGGGACGATCAGCCACGCCGAGGCGTGCTGCTCCGCGGTCACCGGCTGTGCCTCGCCCATGAACGCCAGCGCGACCAGCGTGAGCAGCGCCGCCGGCGCGGCAATCCTGACGTTCTCGCGGAATTTCTCGCGCACGCTGCAGCCCTGGGTGCGCGCGGCGGCGATCGCGGTATCGGAGATCAGCGACAGGTTGTCGCCGAAGGTGGCGCCACCGATCACCGCGCCGACCACCAGCGCGCGGTCCAGGCCCGACGCATCGGCCACGCCGATGGCAATCGGTGCGACCGCGGCGATCGTGCCCATCGACGAACCCACCGACAGCGACAGGAACCCCGCCAGCAGGAACACGCCGGGCAGGATCAGCGCGGGCGGCAGGAAGCCGATGCCGAGCGAGACGACCGCATCGACCGCCCCGATCTGCGTGGTGACCGACGCGAACGCGCCGGCCAACAGGAAGATCAGGCACATCAGCACGATGTCGGGGTGGCCCACGCCTTCGAGCAGCGTCTGCTGCGCGGCCACGCCGCGCCGGCGTGCCAACCACACGCCCAGCAGCACCGCCGGCAGGATCGCGACCGGTGCGTGCAGGCGGTAGAAGCCCATGTCGTCGCCCTGCCCGGTGAAGTACAGGCCCGCGCCGAAGAAGATCGCCAGGAACAGCAGCAGCGGGGTCAGCGCAAGCGCGCTGGGGCGGGGACTCATGGCGGCGACCGGTCGGCGGAAAGCGGCGATTGTGGGGCGTGCGCGCGAAGGCGTCATGCCCGCGGGCGGAATTCCGGATCGTCGAAAACAGGACGCTCGGACGGGTCGCTTCCTTTGCCGCCGGGGCAGCGTCGACATCGATCCGGCGGGGCGGCAAAGCCTCGGCGGACCCTCATCCGCCCTTCGGGCACCTTCTCCCGGCGGGAGACGGGAAACGCAAGCAACCTGTCATGACGCTCACCTGGTCCTGCCGCGCCGGCACGCCACGGAACACGGGACGACGAGGCGTCCCGTTCCGGCCCTGCCGGGGATCGGCCCGCTCAGATCCGGCTGGCGATCGCCCTCGCGAACGACATCGTGGTGCCGCTGCCGCCGAGGTCGGGCGTCAGGTTGTCCTTCGCTTCCAGCGTCGCGACGATCGCTTTGCGCAGGCGCGTGGCGTCCTCGGGCTTGCCGATGTGGTCG
This sequence comes from Pseudomonadota bacterium, assembly GCA_020161335.1. GTDB lineage: Bacteria > Pseudomonadota > Gammaproteobacteria > Xanthomonadales > Xanthomonadaceae > Luteimonas. The sequence continues at coordinate 2,036 of JAIUOJ010000209.1, read as the reverse complement.
AGCATCTGGCCGGCGCCCAGCAGCAGCGCGCAGGGATTGGCCTTGCCCTGGCCCGCGATGTCGGGCGCCGTGCCGTGCACCGCCTCGAAGATCGCCGCGTCCTTGCCGATGTTGGCGCCCGGCGCCAGGCCGAGCCCGCCGACGAGGCCCGCGCACAGGTCGGAGATGATGTCGCCGAACAGGTTGGTGGTGACGATCACGTCGAACTGCTCCGGCCGCATCACCAGCTGCATGCAGGTGTTGTCGACGATCATCTCGTTGCATTCGATCTCGGGATACTGCGCCGCCACCTCGCGCGCCACCTTCAGGAACAGGCCCGAGGTCGACTTGAGGATGTTGGCCTTGTGCACCACGGTGACCTTCTTGCGGCCGGTGTTGCGGGCCAGGTCGAAGGCATAGCGCACGATCCGCTCGGAGCCCTTGCGCGTGATCTTCTGCACCAGGGTGGCGGTCTCGCCGTCCTCGGTGATCGCCTGGCCCTCGCCGATGTAGGCGCCTTCGGTGTTCTCGCGCACGGTGACCAGGTCGACGCCGCTGGGGAAGCGCGACCGGGTGTTTGGGAACGACTTGGCCGGGCGCACGTTCGCATACAGGTCGAAGCGCTTGCGCAGCTCGACGTTGATCGAGGAGAAACCTTCGCCCACCGGCGTGGTCAACGGGCTCTTCAGCGCGATGCGGGTCCTGCGGATCGAGTCCATCGTCGCCTGCGGCAGCAGTTCGCCGTGCTTTTCCAGCGCGACGAGGCCGGCGTCGGCCTCCTCGTAACGGAGCCCGAGCTTCATCGCGTCGAGCACGTGCAGGGTGGCGTCCATGATCTCCGGGCCGATGCCGTCGCCGCGGATGACCGTGATGGTGTGCGTCATGTGGGGGGATGTCCGTGCGAAAAGACGCCGCGCGAACGCGCGGCGTCGGGAAAGGTCTGGCCCGAAATTATGCCCGAAACGGCATGCCCGCCCCAACCCGACGAAAGTCGCGCACGGCGCGGCGGCGCCCGGACCGGCGCGGTCAGTGGTCGTGCGACGACGGCGCGTCCGCCCCGCCCTGCTCCAGGCGATCGAGGAAATCCACGGCGCGCCGCAGGTGCGGGATGACGATGCTGCCGCCCACCACCAGGCCCACAGAGAAGGCCTCGAAGAATTCCTCGCGGCCCACGCCGGCTTCGCGGCACTGGGCCACGTGGTAGCTGATGCAGTCGTCGCAACGCAGCACCAGCGAGGCAACCAGCCCCAGCAGCTCCTTCGTCTTCACGTCCAGCGCGCCGGCCTGGTAGGCCTGGGTGTCGAGCGCGAAGAAACGGCGCACCACCTGGTTGGGCTCGGCCAGGATGCGTTCGTTCATGCGCTGGCGGAATTCGGTGAACTCGCGGACTCGGTCCGCGTCGTCGCCGCCCGCGCTCACGCCGCGCCGCCGGTCAGCAGCGGATCGAGCTTGCCGGCGCGATGCAGCGCCATCAGGTCGTCGTAGCCGCCCACGTGGACGTCGCCGATGAAGATCTGCGGCACGCTGGTGCGACGGGTGCGCGCGACCATGCGTTCGCGTTCGACCGGGTCGAGGTCGATGCGCACCTCGTCCCACGCCAGCCCGCGGCTGCGCAGGAAATTCTTGGCCGCGACGCAGTAGCCGCAGATGGCGCTGGTGTAGACGGTGATCGGTGGCGCCTGCGCGCCGTCCTGCGGTGTGTCCACGCTCCCTCCGGGAACCCATGCGATCGTTGCAGGTCGAATGGTGGCGGCCGGCGCGTGGCTTTTCCACTTCCACGTGCGGAACGCTGCGGTCGATTAACATCGGATTCACGCCCGCGGCCGCCTGTCCCGGCATGCTGGCCGGGCCCCCACCCCGGCCGGACCATGCCCCTGCCCAGCGCCAGACGCCATCTTGCTCCGCTGACGACCCTGCTGCTGATCCTGGTCGCGAGCGTCTGCGCGCGTGCGCAGGAGAACCGGTTGCCCGACATCGGCTCGTCCGCGGGCACGGTGCTGGCGCCGGCGCAACAGGCGGAGTACGGCCGCATGCTGCTGGCCCAGTTGCGCCACTAC
>JAIUOJ010000208.1 GCA_020161335.1 Pseudomonadota bacterium | reverse complement strand
CGGCCGGGTTGACGCCGCGCCCGCCCGGTTCAGCCCGCGGAAGGGTCGGTGGTTCGCAACCGGCGCGACCGGGCGCAGTATGCTGGCCGCTGGCGGGCGCTCGACGACGGCATGGGCGAGAACAACGACAACCTGCGGCTGTTCCACACCGGCGACCACGCCTGCGGCTACTGGCCCGACCGGGTCGCGCGCGACCTCGTGTTCGATCCGCACGACGACCGGCTGGCGAAGTTCTACCCGCAGGCGCTGCAGTGGGGTTTCCGCCGCTCCGGCGACATCGTCTACCGCCCGCATTGCCGCGGCTGCCGCGCCTGCGTGGCGGTGCGCATCCCGGTGGACGGCTTCCGCGCCAACCGCAGCCAGCGCCGCTGCCTGGCGCGCAACGACGACGTCGAGGCGCGCGTGCTGCCGGCCGGGCGCAACGACGAGCGCCTGGCGCTGTACCAACGGTATCTGAAATCGCGGCATCCGCTCGGCGGCATGGACGACCACGGCGCGCACGAGTTCGAGCAGTTCCTGGTCGGCAGCTGGGCCGACACCCGCTTCCTGGAGCTGCGCGCGCACGGGCGGCTGCTGGCGGTCGCGGTGACCGACCAGGACGCCCACGCGATGTCGGCCGTGTACACCTTCTACGATCCCGACGAAGCGTCACGCGGCCTCGGTACGCTCGCGATCCTGCGCCAGCTGGCATGGGCCGCGCGCGAACATCGCCGCCACCTCTACCTTGGATACTGGATCGCCGGGCACGACAAGATGGACTACAAGCGCAATTTCCGCCCGCTGGAAGGCTTCGATGGCCGCCGCTGGTGTTCCTTCGACACGCTCGAGGCCCCATGACCCGACTGCTGCGATCCGCCTGCCTGCTGTTCGCCGTGCTGGCGCTGGCCATCGCTTGCACCCGCGTCCCCCTCCACGGCACCCCGGAGCCGCCCCCCGCCATGCCCGATCCCGCGCCGCTGCGCATCGCCACCTACAACGTGTCGCTGTACGACGAGGACGCCGGCGGCCTGGTCCGGCGGCTGGAACTGGGCAACGCGCAGGCGCGGCAGGTCGCGGCGGTGCTGCAGCGCGTGCGCCCGGACATCGTGCTGCTCAACGAATTCGACTACGACCCCGCCGGCCGCGCCGCGGACCTGTTCCAACAGCGCTACCTCGAACAGCCCCAGCCCGACGGCGGCGACGCGCTGCATTACCCCTACCGCTACCTCGCGCCGGTCAACACCGGCGTGCCCAGCGGGCTCGACCTCGACAACAACGGCAGCATCGGCGGCAGCGGGCGCGAACGCGGCAACGATGCCTGGGGCTACGGCCTGCACCCGGGCCAGTACGGCATGCTGCTGCTGTCGAAGTATCCGATCGACGCCGCGGCGGCGCGCACGTTCCAGCGGCTCAAGTGGAGCGCGATGCCCGGCGCGCGCCGGCCCATCGACCCGGCCAGCGGTCGCCCATGGCACCCGGACGCGACCTGGGTGCAGCTGCGGCTGTCGTCGAAGTCGCACTGGGACGTGCCGGTGGACACGCCGCTGGGCGTGGTGCACGTGCTGGCCTCGCATCCCACCCCGCCGACCTTCGACGGCCCCGAGAACCGCAACGGCCTGCGCAACCACGACGAGATCAGGCTCTGGCGCGAGTACCTCTCCGGGGACGCGCCCTGGCTGTGCGACGACGCGGGCGCCTGCGGCGGCCTCGCCGCCGATGCCCGCTTCGTGATCCTCGGCGACCTCAACAACGATCCGACCGATGGCGCCGGCGAGCACGCGGCGATCGTCGAACTGCTCGAGCACCCGCGGGTGCTGCGCATGGCCACGCCGCGCAGCGACGGCGCCGAGGCGTCGGCGCGCGCCGACGGCGGCGAGAACCTGAAGCATCGCGGCGCGCACGCGCACGACACCGGCCGCTTCGGGCCGAAGGTCGGCAACCTGCGGCTGGACTACGTGCTGCCCTCGATCGGCTTCCGCCCGCTCGGCAGCGGCGTGTTCTGGCCCGCGCCCGGCGCCCCCGGCGCGACGATCGCCGAGGCCAGCGACCACCACCTGGTGTGGGTGGACCTCGCCCGTTGAGCGCGGCCATCCACGGCGCCGCTCAGGCGCCGACCACGCCCGGCAGCGTGTCCGCCGGCGCCGGGCGGCGGAACAGGTAGCCCTGCACCGAGGCACAACCCAGTTCGCGCAGCGCCTGCAGCTGGCGCTCGTCCTCCACGCCCTCGGCGGTGACCGGCACGTCGCGCGCCCGCGCGATGCGCACCACCGATTCGATGATCGAGCGGGTCAGGTCGGCGTCGCGTTCGGTGAGCAGGGCCTGGGCGAAGGACATGTCCAGCTTGATGCGGTCGAACGGCAGCAGTCGCAGCTGCGCCATCGACGAATAGCCCAAGCCGAAATCGTCCATCGCGATGCCGATGCCGTGCTCGCGCAATCCCGAGAGCGCGACGCGCGCGGTCGCGGTGTCCTTCACGAACGAGGTTTCGGTGACCTCCAGTTCGAGGCGCGAGGCCGGCAAGCCGACGCGCTCGAGGATGCCGACGATGCGCGCGGCCAGCATCGGGTCGGCCAGCTGCACCGCGGACACGTTCACGCACACGCTCACCGACGCATCCCACGCCAGCGCGTCGCGGCAGGCGCGTTCGAGCACCCACAGGCCGATGCCGTCGATCAGGCCCGACTCCTCGGCCACCGGCAGGAACAGCGCCGGCGACATCTCGCCGTGCACCGGATGGTTCCAGCGCAGCAGCGCCTCGTAGGCATGCACCGCGAGATCGTCGACGCGGCGCAGCGCCATGTACTTCAGCGCCAGCTGGCCGCCGAGCGCGGCGCCGGCGAGGTCGCTGACCATCGCCAGGCGCTGGCGCAGGCGATCGCTCATTTCCACCCGGTAGACGCGGTAGGTGTCGCGGCCGCCGTTCTTGGCGTCGTAGAGCGCGGTGTCCGCGTGCCGCAGCAGCTCGCCGCCGTCGCTGCGCCCGCCGGCCGGCAGCGCCACGCCGATGCTGGCGCGCACGTCGACCCGGAAGCCGTCGACCCACTCGGGGATGCGCAGCGAGGCCAGCAGCGCCTGCAACCGCTGCCGCAGCGCACCTTCGCCCACATCGCCGTCCGCGCCCTGGACCAGCATCGCGAACTCGTCGCCCCCCAGTCGCGCCACCCGCTCCTGGCCCCGGCACAGCCGCTGCAGGCGGCGGGCGACGGCGCACAGCACCTTGTCGCCGGCGGCGTGGCCGAGCGTGTCGTTCACCGCCTTGAAGTTGTCCAGGTCGATCAGCGCCAGCGCCAGGCTCGCCGACGCCGCACCCTCCTCCTCCACCCACTGCAGGAACGCACGGCGGTTGGGCAGGCCGGTCAGCGCGTCGTGGCTGGCGAGATGGTCGAGCTGGCGCTCGCGCGCGATGGCGTCGGCCTCGCGTGCGCGCGCATCGGTGACTTCGCTGCCGACGCCGCGCCAGCCGATCCATTCGCCCGATGCCGCGTGCAGCGGCTTGGCGCTGAGCGTCCAGCTGCGGGCGACACCGGCGACCTGGGCCTCGACGACGACGCCGCTGAAGGCCGCCGACGCGCGCAGGCTGCGCTGCAGCGCATCGGGCCCGACTTCCTGGTCGCTCTCGGCCACCAGCATCCGCTCGCGCGCGAACAGGCTGGCCAGTTCGCGCTTGCACAGCGCGTCCGGTGCGGCGCCCAGCACCTGCTCCAGGCGCGCGCCGACGCGGGTCAGCCTGCCGTCGCGGTCCGCCTCCCACAACCAGTCGTTGGCGTTGGTCTCGAAGTCGCGCAGCAGCAGGCCCACGATCTCGCGCTGCTGGTCGGCCGCCAGTTCGGCCTCGATGCGCTTGACGAACAGGCGCGATGCGAACAGCAGCGCCACCGACAGCATGAACGCGTAGCACACCAGCAGGGCGATGGTCATGCCCTGCGAGAGGAACTCGATCTGCATCACCATCAGGTGCGCGGAGACGGTGAGCACCAGCAACCAGGCGAACGCCAGCAACGGCGTGGTGATGCCCACCAGGACGCCGGTGGCGATCAGGCCCGGCGTGTACGCGCTCAGCAGCAGGCGGCTGCCGTCGTCGTCGGCCAGCGGCGCGGCGAGGTAGATGCCGATCCCGCAGGAGAGCGCGCTTGCGCTGCACCAGAACAGCGAGACCCACATGTCGCGCATGACCAGCGGCGGTTCGCCCGGCCCGCGGCTCGCGCG
>JAIUOJ010000207.1 GCA_020161335.1 Pseudomonadota bacterium | reverse complement strand
GCGTGTCGGCCGCGATCAGGCCGTCGGCATGGGTGTCGCGCAGCAGCTCGACCAGGTCGTCGCGGGTGCTGGGTTCGCCGGAGATCGCCGAACTGAGGCGTTCCAGCCAGGTGCGCCGTTTTTCCGGGGTTTCGGGGGCGCTGGGACTACTGTCGTCCTCGGACATTGCGGTAAGTATCTGATTCAAAAAGGCGCCGCGTGGGGCGGCCGGGGAAGTCTAGCGCGTCGCCGAGGCCGTTGCTTGCCCGCGGCGCAGGCGGAGGTCAGCCCAGGTAGGGGTCGTCGATGCCCAGGCCGGCGAGGATCTCGCGTTCCAGTTGCTCCATGCATTCGGCCTCGCGTGCGTCCTCGTGGTCCCAGCCCAGCAGGTGCAGCACGCCGTGCACGGTGAGATGGGCGTAGTGCGCGGCCAGCGCCTTCTTCTGCTCGCGCGCCTCGCGGGCGACCACCGGCGCGCAGATCACCAGGTCGCCCAGCAGCGGGAACCGCACGCCCTTCGGCAGGCCTTCGGGCAACTCGGCCGGGAAGCTGAGCACGTTGGTGGCGTAGTCCTTGCCGCGGTAGTGGCGGTTGAGCGCCCGGCCTTCCTGGCTGCCGACGATGCGGATGGCGAGGTCGGCCTCGCGGATGCGGCCGGCCAGCGCCGCCGCGGTCCACTTTCGGAAGCTCACCGCCGCCGGCAAGCCCTTGCGCGGCACGGCGTAGCCGACCGCAACGTCGAGGCGGATGGGGCCCTGGGTCATTTCGAAGTCCACTCCCCGGGATCGAAGCCAATGACGACCACCTCGGCGTCGGCGGACTTCCCGGCGATGCCGGCGTCGTCGGCGTCCAGGTGGCAGTTGTCCAGCTGGTGTTCGGCCGATTGCGTGACGAGCGCCTTGGCGATCTCGTTCGCCGACGCATCCTGCGCGACGTGGATCACCGAATTCGCACAGTCGCCGATGTTCGCCACGTCGATCGCCGGGACCAGCGTGCGCGCGGCCTGGTCGGTGAGCGTGTCGAAGGACTCGGCGCTGATCCGCGATTGCGCCGCGGAGGCACGGACCTTGATGTAGTACAAATTCTTGTAGAACAGGTAGCCGACCGAATGCATGGGCCAGTCCTGCGGCTGCAGGTTCATGCGCATGGGCAGCTTGCGGCCCACGGGGCGGTTGGCCTGAAGTACGGCGGCCAGCACACCGGCGATGTCATCGTCTTGACGCCTGGTGCGCCGTTTGGCAGGCGGGGGCGCGTCGTCCGCTTCGGCCAGCATGAACGCCTGGTCGTCGTCGAGTTGCAAGTCGGTGTAGATGCCTGCATCCAGGGCTCGCTGCAGGTCTGCACGGAAACCTTCCATGCCCGAGGACAGGGCCGTTGCCCGATCCAGCTTCCCGGCGGGATAGACATAGACGTCGATGCGGGTTTCCTGGTGGCCAGGGACCGTGTAGCGGAAGCCCGCGCCGGCGTACTTCTGTTCGGGGTCGTAGGTCGACTGTTCCAGCGTGAAGTCGCCGGCGGCTTTCGGCGCGATGACGTAGCTGGTTTCGACATACGCCCTCGCGCTGGCGGAGGGCGTCTCTTGCGCTCCCGCCGTGACGCTCGCCGCAAGGGCCGTGACGCTTGTCGCAAGGGCAAGGAGTGGAACTGCTAGGCGGGCAAACCGCTTTCCGAACATGTTCCGTCACTCCGTCCGGGGCGTCATGCCCACCTGCCGGCCATCCTACGCCGCTCCGGCGGGCGCGTCCTGCGCGTCACGCCGTTCGTAGGCGTTGACGATGCGCGCGACCAGCGGGTGGCGCACCACGTCCTTCGCCTCGAAGAAGGTGAAGCTCACGCCATCGACGTCGCGCAGCACTTCGATCGCGTCCTTGAGCCCGGACTTCACGTGCTTGGGCAGGTCGATCTGGGTCATGTCGCCGGTGACCACGGCGGTACTGCCGAAGCCCAGGCGCGTCAGGAACATCTTCATCTGCTCGATGGTGGTGTTCTGCGCCTCGTCGAGGATCACGAAGGCGTCGTTGAGCGTGCGTCCGCGCATGTAGGCCAGTGGCGCGATCTCGATGACGTTCTTCTCCAGCAGCTTGACCACCTTCTCCACGCCCAGCATCTCGTACAGCGCGTCGTACAGCGGGCGCAGGTAGGGATCGACCTTCTGGGTGAGATCGCCGGGCAGGAAGCCGAGCTTCTCGCCGGCCTCCACCGCCGGGCGCACCAGGATCAGGCGCTGCACGCGCGACTCGTTCAACGCATCCACCGCCATTGCCACCGCGAGGAAGGTCTTGCCGGTGCCGGCCGGGCCGATGCCGAAGTTGATGTCGTGGGTGGTGATCGCGTGCAGGTACTTCTGCTGGTTGGCGCCGCGGCCGCGGATGTTGCCGCGCTTGACCCGCACCGACACGTCCTGCGGCACGTAGGCGACGGCCTCCTGGCCCACGTTCGCGTCGCTCAGGCGCAGGTTGATCGCGTGGCTGTCGAAGGTGTCGGTCGCGGTCTCGTCGTACAGCCGGCGCAGCAGCCGTTCGGCCTCCGCGACGCGCTTGTCGTCGCGGCCGGTGACGCGGAACACGTTGCCGCGATTGGCGATCTCCACGCCAAGGCGCAGTTCGATCTGGCGCAGGTGGCCGTCGAAGGGGCCGGCCAGGTTGGCCAGGCGCTCGGTGTCGGCCGGTTCGAGGGTGAAGTCGCGCTGGGGGAGTGTGGTCATAGGCGGCGCAGGGTAGCGCGCGTCGCCCCGAGCGGCGAGGCAAACGCCGTCCGTCGGCATGCCGTTGAGATTAATTAATCAATGAATTAATTTATCCGGCATGAGTCCGAAGACGCCTGCCCGCACGCCCAAGCCAGTCCGGGCGGCCCTCCCGAAAACCGGCGCGAAGCCAGGCGCGAAAGACGCCACGCGCCGCCGCACCCGCGGACGCCCGCCCGCGGACGCCCCGGACCTGCGCGCGCGCCTGCTCGACGCGGCGCTCGCGTGCTACGTGCGCCAGGGCATCGCCGCCACGTCGCTGCGCGACATCGCCAACGAAGCCGGGGTGACCCCGGCGATGCTGCATTACTACTTCGGCGACAAGGTGCAGCTGCAGCGCGCGGTGACCGAGGCGCGCGTACTGCCGGCGCTCGACCCGCTGCAGGCCCGGCTGCAGGCGACTGGCGGCGAGGTTGGCGACCTGGTGCTGGCCTTCGTCGCCGGCATCGGCGAGGTGGTGGCGGCGCATCCGTGGCTGCCGTCGCTGTGGGTGCGCGAGGTGCTGTCCGATGGCGGCGCGCTGCGCGAGACGCTGTTCGACAGCATCGGCCCGCGGGTGCCGGTGATGCTGGCGGGGCGCTTTGCGGACGCGCAGGTGCGCGGTGCGCTCAACCCCGACCTCGACCCGCGCCTGCTGATGGTGTCGCTGGTCGGGCTGACCCTGTTCCCGGCCGCCGGTGCACCGATCTGGCGGCGCCTGTTCGATGCCGGCGACCTCGACTACGCCGCCCTGCAGCGGCACGTGCTGGCGCTGCTGGGGCGTGGACTGGAGCTGGACCGATGACCCGTCGATCAATCGCGATCCGTCTTGCCGGACGGGCTTCGGCGCTGCTGCTGTGCGCCGTGCTGGCGGCCTGCGGCGCGCCGCCGCCGCAAGCCCTGGGCACGCTGGAATACGACCGCATCGCGCTGCCCGCGCCTGCCGCCGAGCGCATCGTCGGCATCGAGGTGCGCGAAGGACAACGGGTCGCCGCAGGCGATCGCCTGCTGCAGCTCGACGACACCCGCACGCGCGCGCAATTCGAAGCGCTGCAGGCGCAGGTGGCGCAAAGCCGCGGCGCGCTGTTGGAACTCGAAGCCGGCCCGCGCGAGGAAGCCATCGCGCAGGCGCGGGCGACGCTGGCCGCGACCGAGGCGCAGGCGCGCGATGCCCGAGCCTATCTCGCGCGCCTGCAGCCGCTGGGCCAGCAGCGCCTGGTCGCGGCCGCCGACGTCGATCGCGCGCGCGCCGCCGCCGGCAGTGCGGACGCGCAGGTGCGCGCGCTGCGCGAGGCCTTGCTCGAACTCGAACGCGGCACGCGGGGCGAACGGATCGAACAGGGCGCAGCCGCATTGCGCGCGGCCGAGGCGCAGGCGGCCGTGCAGCAGGCCACGCTGGCGCGGCTGGACCTCGTGGCGCCACGCGCGGGCCGCGTCGACAGCCTGCCGTACCGGCTGGGCGACGAAGCGCCGATCGGGGCGCCGCTGGCGGTTG
>JAIUOJ010000206.1 GCA_020161335.1 Pseudomonadota bacterium | reverse complement strand
GTCGCTGCCATCGGCCTTGCGCAGGCGGATGCGCTCCAGCGCATCGGAGCGCTCGGCGATCGCGAGGAAGCCGTCGAACAGCTCGAAGCCCTCGATGAACACCTTGTCGTCGTGCGGCACCAGGTCGGTCCACTGCTTGCGCGAGGTGGCGCCGGTCGGCGCCTCGACCAGCTTGAAATTGGTGGCGGGCGTGCCGTCGGCGCCAGGGGCATTGGTGCGGATCACCCAGCGGTCGCCGAGGTGGTCGGCGTCGTACTCCACGTCGCGCGCGCGCGGGGCGAGCACGGTGAACTTCGACGGATCCGCGGCCGGCGCATAGCGCAGTTCGTCGGACACGGTACTGCTCACCGCGATGACGATGTACTTGTCGTCCCGGGTGCGGTCGATGCCCATGTAGAAGCTGTCGTCGGTCTCCTCGTACACCTGCCGGTCGCGGGCCGCGGGGGTGCCCAGCACGTGCGCCTTGACATACTTGGTCAACAGCGTGTCCGGATCGTTCTCGACGTAGAACAGCGTCCTGTTGTCGTCGGCCCAGACCAGGTTGGGCGACACGCCGTCGATCACGTCGGGCAGCACCTGCCCGGTTTCAAGGTCGATGAAGCGCACCGTGTACTGGCGGCGTCCGTTGAGGTCTTCCGCATAGGCCAGCAGCCGGTTGTCCTGGCTGACCGCGTAGTCGCCGACCTGGAAGTAGTCCTTGCCCGCGGCCAGTGCGTTGACGTCGAGCAGCACCTGCTCGCCGCTGAAATCGCCGTGGTCGTTGGCCTTCTGGATCGAGAGCGCATCGATGCCCGCGCCATCCGCGCGCCGTGCGTGGATCGGATAGTCCTTGCCAGACTCGAAGCGCGAGTAGTACCAGAAGCCCCGCTCGCGGTACGGCACCGAGCTGTCGTCCTGCTTGATGCGCGCGACGATCTCGTCGTACAGCCTGTCCTCGACCGGCTTGAGCGGCTTGAGCACGGCATCGGCATAGGCGTTCTCGGCCTTGAGGTACGCCAGCATCTGCGGGTTCTCGCGCGTGTCGTCGCGCAGCCAGTAATACGCGTCGTTGCGCTCGGCGCCATGCGGCGCCTTGACCGCATGGTCGCGCATCGCGGCATCGGGCGGCGTGGCGGCATTGGCCAGCGCAAGCGGCGCCGACCGCTTCGACGCGGGTGCGGGCACCGTCGTGGTGGCCGCGGCGCCGGAATCGGGGCCCGGCGAGCAGGCGGAAAGCGTGGTCATCAGCAGTGTGGTCGCGATCAGGAAGGAGGCGGGTTTCATATGGCGTCGTGTCGGCGGTCGTGCAAGGGCCGCCCTCCGTCGCGGGGGGCGGCGGGGCGCGTCACCTGGCCAGCTGCTGCCAGAGGAAGCTCAGGTACAGGGCGTCCATGTGCGCGGCCTGCTTGTTGTCCGAGGCGCCACCGTGGCCGCCCTCGATGTTTTCGTAGTAGCGCACGTCCTGCCCCGATTCCAGCATCTTCGCCATCATCTTGCGGGCATGGCCCGGATGCACGCGATCGTCGCGGGTGGAGGTGAGCAGGATGGTCGGCGGGTACTTCCTGGCCGGATCGAACAGGTGGTAGGGCGAGAAGGTCCGGATGTACTCCCATTCCTCCGGCACGTCCGGATTGCCGTACTCGGCCATCCACGAGGCACCCGCCAGCAGCTTGTTGTAGCGCTGCATGTCGAGCAGCGGCACCTGGATCACCACCGCGCCGAACAGCTCCGGGTACTGCACCAGCATGTTGCCGGTGAGCAGGCCGCCGTTGCTGCCGCCGCGGATGCCCAGGTGCGGCGGCGAGGTGATCTTGCGCGCGATCAGGTCCTGCGCGACCGCGGCGAAGTCCTCGTAGGCCTTGTGGCGGTTGGCCTTGAGCGCCGCCTGGTGCCAGCGCGGACCGTACTCGCCGCCGCCACGGATGTTGGCGACCGCATACACGCCCCCCTTCTCGAGCCAGCCCTTGCCGATGCCGCCGGAATAGCCAGGCGTGAGCGAGATCTCGAATCCGCCGTAGCCGTACAGCAAGGTGGGGTTGTTGCCGTCGAGCACGATGTCCTTCGGCCGCACCAGGAAGTACGGCACGCGGGTGCCGTCCTTCGACGTGGCGAAGTGCTGTTCGACGACGTCCTTGCTGGCGTCGAAGAACGCCGGCTGGGTCTTCAGCGTCTCCGGCGCGGCCGCGCCTTCGGCGGCGCTGCCAAGCATCAGCGTGGACGGCGTGAGGTAGTCGGTGACGGTCAGCCACAGCGCGTCGGATTCGTCGCTGTCGACCGCCTGCGCGGAGATCGTGCCGAACGCGGGCAGACCCTCGAGCGGGCGACTCGACCAGCGGCCGTCGCCGTGGGTCAGCACCGTCAGCTTGTTCTTGACGTCGTCCAGCACGTTCAGCACGAGATGGTTCTTCGTGAACGAGGCGCCTGCCAGCGAGGTGGTGTCGCTCGGTTCGAACAGCACGTCGAACTCGCGCTTGCCGGCCATGAACGCATCGAAGTTGGCAGCCAGCAGCGAGCCGGCCCGGTAGGTCCTGCCTCCGACGGTCCAGGGTTCGCGCAGTTCGATGCCCAGCCACTCGCGCTGCACCGACTTCTGCGCCGAGTTGGGAACGTCGACCCTACGCAGCGAGCCGTCGGTCGCGCGCAGGTACAGTTCGTCGTTGTAGAACGCGATCGTGCGGACCACGAAGTCACGCTCGTAACCGGGCGTGTCATCGTGTCCGGCGGAGATGTACATGTCGCTGGGCTTGCCTTCGTAGACGACCTCGGCCGACTCGAAGGGCGTGCCCCGCTTCCACTGCTTCGCGATCCGCGGATAGCCCGACTCGGTGAGGGACCCTGCGCCGAAATCGGTGTAGGCATAGACCGTGTCGCGGTCGATCCAGGCCAGCCCGCCCTTCGCTTCCGGGCGATAGAAGCCGCCTTCGACGAACGACTTGGTCGACACGTCGAACTCACGGGTGACGTCGGCATCCGCGCCGCCGCGCGACAGCGCGACCAGGCAGCGGGTGTAGTCGGGCCGCAGGCAGTTGGCACCGTGCCAGACCCACTGCTTGTCGTCGGCGAGGCCCTCGGCCTTGTTCAGCGCGTCGAGGTCGAGCACCGTTTCCCACTTCGGCTGCGGCTTGCGGTATTCCTCCAGCGTCGTGCGCCGCCAGAGCCCGCGCGGATTCTGCTTGTCGCGCCAGAAGTTGTAGTACCACTCGCCCTGCTTGTAGACGCCGGGGATGCGCGCGTCGGAATCGTAGATCGCCAGCAGTTCGGTTTCGAGCTTGCGGAACTCCGGCGTCGCCGCCAGTTCGGCTTCCGTCTTCGCGTTCTGTTGCCGCACCCAGTCCAGCGCTTTCGGATCCTCGACGGCTTCCAGCCACTGGTTGGGATCGGACACCTTCGCCTCCTCGTTCGCGTGGGCCGCGCCCAGGCCGATGCCGATCGCAAGGACGGCCAGCGCGGGGACGTGGATCAGTTTCGACATGCCGCAACTCCTGGTTTCCAAAGTGCGGGCACGCTAGCACAGCCGGCCAACGGGACCCGAGTGCCGGAAGTGGGAGCGCGCGGCCGGGCCATTCGTGATGAGTGCAGGCGCAGGCGGATCGTGGACGGGCAAAGAAAAACCCCCCACCAGCTTGGCTGGCGGGGGGTTTTGGGTAAAGACCCTGGCGATGACCTACTCTCGCATGCGGATGCACACTACCATCGGCGCGTAAGCGTTTCACTTCCGAGTTCGGAATGGGATCGGGTGGTGCCACTTAGCTATTGTCACCAGGGAGACCGTGGAGGGTCGCCAGCCTGGAGTCCAGGCAGCGCTCACGCTCTCAAAGGGGGGAAGTAGCGAGTCAGTGTTTGGTCCGAACGTCCGCGACGCATCGCAGAGTCCAAGGCCACTTGAGGTTATATGGTCAAGCCGCACGGATCATTAGTACTGGTTAGCTCAACGCATTACTGCGCTTACACACCCAGCCTATCAACCACCTAGTCTTGATGGTTCCTTCAGGGGACTTGTGTCCCGGGAGATCTCATCTTGAGGCGCGCTTCCCGCTTAGATGCTTTCAGCGGTTATCGCTTCCGAACATAGCTACCCGGCAGTGCCACTGGCGTGACAACCGGAACACCAGGGGTTCGTCCACTCCGGTCCTCTCGTACTAGGAGCAGCCCCTCTCAAATCTCCAACGCCCATGGCAGATAGGGACCGAACTGTCTCACGACGTTCTGAACCCAGCTC
>JAIUOJ010000205.1 GCA_020161335.1 Pseudomonadota bacterium | reverse complement strand
TCGGGGCGGCGCAACTCGTAGGCAAGGTCGTTGAAGTCGGGGTTGTTGCCCAGCAGCAGGCGCGCGATGCCGTGCAGGCCGTCCGTCATCCTCGGCCCGACGCGGGTGTAGCGGCCGTCGAGGTCGAACGAGACCGGCATGCCCAGTTCGCCGGCGATGGCATTGCCGACCTTGTTGTACGCGGCGTACGGCCAGACCACGGCGCGCGGCGCGACGCCGGTGTTGGCCCGGATCAGGTCGACGCTGCGCGCGAGGTCGGCGCGGATGCGCGCGCGCCATTGGGCTTCGTCCTCGTAGCGCTGGCGCGCGGCGTCATAGCGGCGCGTGGTCGCCGCCGGCGCGCTGTTGCCCTGCGGGTTGGAAAGCACGCCATGGTGCAGGTCGTGGCTGTGCGAGGCGATCTCGACCAGCCCCGATTCGCGCATCTCGCGCAGTTGCTGCCAGGTGACGAAGTCGTCGGTGCCGAACTTGCGGTAGCCGTAGTCGACCTCGCGACCGGGCGCCAGTTCGACCCAGTCGGTGACCACGGCGACCAGCGCCGGATAGCCGTAGGCACGCAGCAGCGGGAACGCGCGGGTGTAGACGCTGCGCAGGCCGTCGTCGAAGGTCAGCAGCACCGACTTGTCGGGCAGGGCGGCCTCGCCGCGCGACGCGCCGACCACCTGCGACAGAGAGACCGGGTGGTAGCCCTGTCCCTTGAGCCAGTCGAGGTGCGCGACGAAGTTGCGGGTGCTGGTGGCGTAGGCGTCCGGATCGCCGCTGTCGGCGACCTCGTCGCGGATGTCGTGGTAGCTCAGCACCAGCAGCTGGTCGTCGGCGCGCGCGGGTTGCGCGACGAACGCGAAGACCAGCGCCAGGGACGCCAGCAGGCGCGGTAGGATGCGGGACGGCATGTTCATTCTCCCCAGCGGAAGCCGGCGTTGAAGCCGGTCCGCGTTTCGCGCTGGCCGTCGTAGACCGGGCGCGACCATTCGACGCCGTAGACCAGTTCGCGCCCGGGCGCGAAGCGCCAGGCATGCTCGTAGCTCGCGCGCGGCACCCAGGCGCTGCCATGGCCCTGCTGGTGGTACGAGCCGCCGCCGAGCGTCAGCCGGTGCCGGTACTGGCGTTCGTAGCGGCGCCAGAGCAGGTGGTCGGCGCGCAGTGCGAACTCGAACGAGGCATCGCGCGCGGGATTGAAGTAGGGGGCGTCGTC
This sequence comes from Pseudomonadota bacterium, assembly GCA_020161335.1. Classification (GTDB taxonomy): domain Bacteria; phylum Pseudomonadota; class Gammaproteobacteria; order Xanthomonadales; family Xanthomonadaceae; genus Luteimonas. The sequence continues at coordinate 3,072 of JAIUOJ010000205.1, read as the reverse complement.
GCGGCTGCCGCGGCTGGCATAGGCGCCGGCCACGCCGTTGAGCAGGAAGTGCGGGCGCGTGAACAGGCGCTGGTCGACGCCGAGCGAGAGCGCCTCGCGGCGGTTGCCGTCGTCGTAGCGCCATTGCGTCGCCGAAGCGCGCCACGCGGTGCGCTCGTCCGGCACGTAGTCCACGCCGATGCCGACGCTGTCGGCGGTGATGCCGGCGGCGCGGGCCTGCAGCGAGCCCTCGGCATCGTTGCGCGCGGCGGTCGCGCGCAGCGACCAGGCGTCGTCGAAGCGCCAGCCGAGCGCGGCCGCGGCGCCGGTGCCACCCACGCCGTCGCGTGGGCGTGAGAACAGCAGGCGGGCATCGAGCCGGTCATGGGCATAGCGCAGGCCCACGCCGTTGCGCCGGTCTTCGATCCGCTCACCGCGGAAATCCGCCCAGCGCTGGTCGTGCACGGCGACGAGCCGCCAGCGGTCGTCGATCAGCGGCGAGGCGATCTCGATCCCGGCCTCGCGGTCGCGGCTCCCCAGCGGCGAGGTGCCACCGCCGCCGCGCGAGCGCCCCCCCGACACCCAGGCGCGCGCCTGCACGCCACGATGGATGCGCCAGTCGCGGTCCATGCGCTGCACGCTCGGCAGGCGCCCCTGGTCCGCGACGAGCGCGTCGCGCACCGCGCGCGCCTCGTCGTCGCGCTGGAGCGCGGTCAGCGCCCCCACTTGCCCGATCCGCGCGTTGACCGCGCGTGCGTCGAGGGTCGAAGCGATGCGGAAGCGCTCCAGCGCGCGTTCCGGCCAGCCGCGCAGCAGGTACACCGTGCCCACCGCCGCCTGCAGGCCGGCGTTGGCGGGGCCGATCGCGATGCGCTCCTCGAGCAGCGCCTGCGCCTCGGGCAGGTCCTCGCCGAAGGCGAGCAGCAGCGGTGCGTTCAGGTCGGTTTCGTAGCGCCGCCAGTTCTGCGCGGGCGTGGCCGCGCCCGGCTCGCGCAGCCAGGGCGCCTGCAGGTCCCGATACGCGGCCAGTCGTGCGCGCGCATCGGCGTGGTCTTCCATTTCCAGCGCGGCGTAGGCGCGCTGCACCTGCAGGCCGGCGTCCATCGGCGACACCGCGAGCGCGGCATCGAGTGCCTTGGCCGCGGCCTCCGGCTGGCGTTCGGCCAGCAGCGAATCGCCGGCGACGCCGTGCACGTAACCGGGAATGGTCGCGCCCGTCGCCTGCAACGCGGCGTACTCGGCGACGACCTCGGCATGGCGCTGCAGGCGGTTGAGCACCAGCATGCGGTCGAGGCGGATGCGCAGGGGCAGGTCGGCGACGCGCCGGCCACTGCTGCGCAGGTACTCGTCGATCGCGGCGTTGGCGCGCTCGGCGTCCGCCAGTGGCCTGTCGGCGCGCTCGGGTAACTGGCTGCTCCAGCCGACCAGGCGGGCGAGGTGGTCGGCGAGGAAGCGTTCGCCCTGTTCGGTGCTGAACAGGTCGGGGCGCGCGCGGTACAGGTCCCAGACCTGCGCACTGGCGCCAAGGTCGGACAGCGCGGCCACGTGCAGCCGATGGAAACGTGCATCTCCCGGGAAGACCGGTGCGAGGCGTTCGGCGCACGCCAGCGCATCCACCGCGCGCCTGGCGGCCAGCATTTGCTCGATGCCGGCGACGGCGGCATCGCTGCCGTGCGTTGACTGACACGACGCGTCACTTGCTGCCTGCGTGGGTCCGCAAAGCGACGCCGCGGCGAGGGGCACTGCAAGGGAAGCCAGCCGCGAGAAGCGGCGACGGGGGTGCGAAGGCATATTCGTCCCTGAAAAGACACGAGTCGGTCACAATTCCAGAGTGACCATAAGCATGAATTGTGCCAATTTCCGCGTCGACGCCCCGTGAGCGCACGGTGGGGACGCCCCGGCGAGCGCCCGCCGGGACGGCCAGCAGGCCCGATTGCGGCCGCGCAGGCAAAAAAAGACCGGCGCGAGCCGGTCAATGACGTTGCGATCGATACCTTGGAGAGAAGCGCGCCGGATCCGTCCGGTCGCACGTGGCGTCGCGCCCTCAGGCGAACGCCGCGATGGTTTCCAGTTCCCCGTCCTCGTTCTGGGCCTCGACCGCGGTGCGGGTGCCGTGGTTGAGGTTGCGCGCGTCGGCCATCATCTGCGCGATCTCGATGCCCTTGCCGCGCTCCGGGAACCAGAACACCGGCTCGTCGTCGTCGAGGAGCTGCCAGCCGCCACCGCTGTGCACCAGTTTGAGGATGGACGTCGGCTTGGTCATGTCGGGTTTCCTGAAAGGGGGCGCCCCGGCCCAGCGATCGACTTGCTCAAGGTCACGGCCGCGTTCCGTTGCTGAGCGGCATCCGTTGCCATTTGCATGGGCCGAGCTGCCGGGGCGGAGACAGTGTCCGCCTCGACCCCGGGGCCGCGCAGTCGGCGAAGGCTGCGCCCGGACGTAGGATTTTTCCTACACGGGCGTGCGCGGCGTCGCGTTTCCGGAGCGGCCACCGGCTGGCGCGCGTCGGGTCGGCGTCGGAGAATGGCCGGTGACCACGTCGGAGACCCCCATGCCCGAGATCGCCCGCCCTCCTGTTGCGAACCCACGCCTGCCGGCGCTGGCCGTCCTGCTCCTGCTGCAGGCCTGCGCCTCTTCGCCGGGCCCGCAGGTGGCCGGCAGCGGGCGCTGCGATGCCAGCGCGCTGGGCTGGGCGATCGGGCAGCCGGCCGACGAGGACGCGATGCGCCGCCTGTCGCGCGAGAGCGGCGCCGGCCTGGTCAATCCGGTGGGGCCGCAGACCATGGTCCGGCAGGACCATCGCAGCGACCGGCTGCGGGTGTTCATCGACGCCGGCAACGTGATCCAGGCCGTGCGCTGCGAGTAGGGGCGCGTCCGCGTGGCCTGTCAGAAGCGCAGCGTCGCCAGCAGCTGCGGTCCACGCCGCCGCAGGTGCAGGGCGCCGTTGAACGAGGCCCGTTCGAGGTCGAGGTCGACCACGTTGTAGCGATAGCGCAGCGACAGGCCGACGTGCGGCCAGGGGAAGTAGTCGAGCTGGACATGGGCGTCGAACAGCCGCCCGGACACGTCGTCGCGATCGGCGCGGAGGTAGGCGG
>JAIUOJ010000204.1 GCA_020161335.1 Pseudomonadota bacterium | reverse complement strand
GGAGCCGACGCCGAACACGTTCCCGGCGTGCAAGAGCGAAGTGAACCGTCGTACCGAGCTGAACGTCCAGAACTGATCCTGGCGCTCGCTGCTCAACGGAAGCCCGGCCTCGTGCCGGGCTTCTTTTTTGCGCGAACGGAAAAGAGTCGACGCGTGAGGGCCGGCAGGCGGACAGCGCGGATTGCCGTCGAGCGGCCGACGCCACGGCGCGTGACGGGCCGACACCGTTCACGGATGCCGAGCTGCAGGCAGACTGCGCGTGCTTGCCACGCGTCGACGCGCTGCTACACTTCGATCGATTCGAACGGAGGGAACGCGATGCGCGGATGGGCAATGATGGTACTGGTGGCGGCGACGTGGTCGTCCGCGCATGCCTCCACGCAGTGCCAGGGCAGCGTGATGCCGCAGCCGCTGGCCGTGCGTCCGACCGTGCTCGTGCCGGTGGTGCAGGGGTTCGCCACGGTGAACCCCCAGCTGGGCTCGCAGCGCGGCGTGCTGGCCTCCGAGTTCGACGAATCGCAGACGGTCGACAACGTGTTGCTGCGCCTGCGGATCGAAGGCTGCCAGAATGTGGCGGTGGCCGTGCCGGCCTCCGCTGCAACCGCCGCCGGTGCCGCCGGCTACGTCAAGAAGACCGAGTTCGACAACACGCCGTACCGGTTCAACATGACCCAGAACGGCAAGCGCATGACCGCGGACGATTTCGACGCATGGCTCAAGGCGAACGGCTACAGCGCCGGCCGTCGTGCCGAAGCGGCGGCCCCCGCAGCGGTGCCTGCCGAGGCGGCGACCGGCCAGTAGGCCGTCACCGGGGCTGGCGTCAGCCGGCCACCACCCCGAGTTCGCGCCCGATACGGGTGAAGGCGTCTATCGCGCGATCGACGTGCTCGCGCGTGTGCGCTGCGCTCATCTGCGTGCGGATCCGCGCCTGTCCCGTGGGAACGACCGGGAAGAAGAAACCGATCGCGTAGATGCCTTCCTCGAGCAGGCGCTCGGCGAAGCGTTGCGCCAGCGGCGCGTCGTACAGCATCACCGGGCTGATCGGGTGCGTGCCGGGCTTGATGTCGAAGCCGGCGGCGGCCATCCGCTCGCGGAAGTGCCGGGTGTTGTCCTGCAACCGTTGGCGCAGGTCGCCGGCGGCGTCCAGCATCTCGAAGGCCTTGATGCCGGCCGCGACGACGTGCGGTGGCAGCGAGTTGGAGAACAGGTACGGACGCGAGCGCTGGCGCAACAGTTCGATCACTTCGCGCTTCGCGGTGGTGAAGCCGCCCAACGCACCACCCATCGCCTTGCCCAGCGTGCCGGTGATGATGTCGATCCTGTCCAGCACGCCCTTCTCTTCGGCCGAACCGCGCCCGGTCGCACCCAGGAAGCCGGTCGCGTGGCACTCGTCGATGTGCACCAGCGCGCCGTACTTCTTCGCCAGCGCCGTGATCTCGTCGAGCGGGGCGATGAAGCCGTCCATCGAGAACACGCCGTCGGTGGTGATCAGCTTGGTCTTGCAACCGGCGGCATCGGCGGCCTGCAGTTGGGCTTCCAGGTCGGCCATGTCGCAGTTGGCGTAACGGAAGCGCTTGGCCTTGCACAGCCGCACGCCGTCGATGATCGAGGCGTGGTTGAGCGCGTCGGAGATGATCGCGTCGTTCTCGTCCAGCAGCGGTTCGAACAGGCCGCCGTTGGCATCGAAGCAGGCGGCGTAGAGGATGGTGTCCTCGGTGCCGAAGAAATCGGCGATCGTCTGCTCAAGCTGCTTGTGCAGGTCTTGCGTGCCGCAGATGAAGCGCACGCTGGCCATGCCGAACCCGTGCGTGTCCAGCGCATCCTTGGCGGCAGCGATGATGTCCGGATGGTCGGCGAGGCCGAGGTAGTTGTTGGCGCAGAAGTTCAGCACCGTGCGTCCGTCGGCGAGCGTGATCTCGGCCGACTGCGGGCTGGTGATGATGCGTTCGGACTTGAACAGGCCCGCATCGCGGATTTCGTCGAGCGTGGTGGCGTAGCGTTGGGTGAGCGTCATGTTCCGTCCTGTTGCGATGACCAGGTTGCGCGCCGGCGCCTGCCGGGGGATCCCTCGCTGCGCTCGGGATGACATTGCCTGCGGCAGGTCAGTTCCAGCTCAGCACCACCTTGCCCGACTTGCCCGATTCCATCAGGTCGAAGCCCTTCTGGAAATCGTCGACGGACAGCTGGTGGCTGAGCACCTTGCCCAGCGGGAAGCCCGACAGCACCAGTTGCGTCATCTTGTACCAGGTCTCGTACATGCGGCGGCCGTAGATCCCCTGCACGGTGAGGCCCTTGAAGATGATGCGGTCCCAGTCGATCCCGGCGCCCTTGGGCAGGATGCCGAGCAGGGCGACCTTACCGCCGTGGTACATCGCATCGAGCATGTCGTTGAACGCGCGCGGGTTGCCGCTCATCTCCAGGCCCACGTCGAAGCCGTCCATGTGCAGGTCGGCCATCACGTCCTTGAGCGAGGTGTTGCTGACGTTCACCACGCGCGTGGCGCCCATGTCGGCGGCCAACTTGAGGCGGTAGTCGTTGACGTCGGTGACCACCACGTTGCGCGCGCCGATGTGCTTGCAGATGCCGGCGGCCATCACCCCGATCGGGCCGGCGCCGGTGATCAGCACGTCCTCGCCGACCACGTCGAATTCCAGCGCGCAGTGCGCGGCGTTGCCGTAGGGGTCGAAGAACGCGGCGAGTTCGGACGGAATCTGGTCCGGGATCGGCCACAGGTTGGTCGCCGGCATTACGATGTATTCGGCGAAGGCGCCGTCGCGGGTCACACCGATGCCGATGGTGTTCGGGCACAGGTGCTGCTTGCCGGCGCGGCAGTTGCGGCAATGGCCGCAGACGATGTGGCCTTCGGCCGACACGCGCTGTCCGATCTCGTAGCCGGTGACGCCCGGGCCGATCTCGGCGATGCGGCCGACGAATTCGTGGCCGATCACCAATCCCGGCTTGATCGTGCGCTGGCTCCACTCGTCCCACAGGTAGATGTGCAGGTCGGTGCCGCAGATCGCGGTCTTCTCCAGCTTGATCAGCACTTCGTTGGGGCCGGGCACCGGCACCGGCACCTGTTCCATCCAGATGCCCTTGGTGGCTTCGCGCTTCACCAGCGCCTTCATCATTCGACCCATCGGGGTGTCCATCGCTGCCTGAACCGGGGCGCGGATTATACGCCCGGCCCCCGTATGACCCGGCGCAGGCGGAGGCCGTCGCGCCGACCATGACCTTGGTCATGGCCCGGCACGCGACGGGGTGGCTACACTCCGGGGCTCGCCACCTGGACCCTTACGCATGCCCCAGCATCGGCTCACCGCCCTGGCCATCGCGGCCGCCCTCTCCGTCGCCTCCGGCGCCGCCCATGCCGCCGAAGGCATGTGGGTACCGCAACAACTGCCCGAGATCTCGAAGCCGCTGAAGCAGGCGGGCCTGAAGCTGGCTCCGGAGCAGCTTGCCGACCTTACCGGTGATCCGCTCGGCGCCGTGGTCTCGCTGGGCGGCTGCACGGCGAGCTTCGTATCGCCGCAGGGCCTGGTGGTGACCAACCATCATTGCGCGTACGGCGCCATCCAGCTCAATTCGACGCCGGAGAAGAACCTCATGGACGAGGGCTTCAACGCCGCCACGCCGGGCGACGAGATCACCGCCGGCCCGAACGCACGCATCTACGCGCTGGATGCGATCACCGACGTCACCGCGCAGGTACGCACCGCGATCGATGCCGCCGCCGATCCCCTCGCGCGTACGTTGGCGCTCGACGCCATCGAGAAGCGGCTGGTCGCCGAATGCGAGGCCGACCCCGGCTATCGCTGCCGCCTGTACAGCTTCCTCGGCGGCAACACCTACCGCCTGTTCCGCAACCTCGAGATCCGCGACGTGCGCCTGGTGTACGCGCCGCCGGGCAGCGTGGGCAACTACGGCGGCGAGATCGACAACTGGATGTGGCCGCGGCATACCGGCGATTTCGCGTTCTACCGCGCGTATGTCGGCAAGGACGGCAAGCCTGCCGCGTTCTCGGCAGACAACGTGCCGTACCAGCCGAAGCGCTGGCTGAAGATCGCCGACAAGCCGCTCGGCGCCGGCGATTTCGTGATGGTCGCCGGCTATCCGGGCCGCACCAGCCGCTATGCGCTGGCGGGCGAGTTCGAGGACACCGAGCAGTGGGCCTATCCCACGATCGTGCGCCATTACAAGGCGCTCACCGAGCTGGTCGGCGAACGCGGCAAGGCCGACCCGGACATCGAGGTGAAGTACGCCAGCACCATGCGCGGC
>JAIUOJ010000203.1 GCA_020161335.1 Pseudomonadota bacterium | reverse complement strand
CGTCGAAGGCGTTGTGCAGGCCGGGCCGGTCCATGCGCAGGCGCAGGACGCCGCCACTGGCGGTACTGGACAGCGCGCTCGCCATGGCCCCCTCCTTGCCCTTGCCGGTAGCGGGGCATGATACCGGTCGGGTGTGGCGTTCCGTCGCGGGACCGGTGGTACAATTGATAATCGCTATCATTTGAGTCCACCGTGGTTCTCAGCGACCTCCGCCGCCATGACAGCGGCATCGTCGATGCCGTCGAGGACGCTGCGCCGAACGACGCCATCGCCCGCCGCCTGCGCGAACTCGGCTTCGTGCCGGGCGAGTCCGTCACCGTGGTCGCCGAGGCGCCGCTGGGCCGCGATCCGCTGCTGGTGCAGGTCGGCTTCACCCGGTTCGCGTTGCGCAGGGCGGAAGCCGCGCGCGTGCGCCTGCGCGACGGCGAGGCCCGCGCGTGAGCGCCGATGCGATGCAGTTGCGCCTCGCGCTGGTCGGCAATCCCAACTGCGGCAAGACCGCGCTGTTCAACCTGCTCACCGGCAGCCGGCAAAAGGTGGCCAACTACGCCGGCGTTACCGTCGAGCGCAAGGAAGGCCGGTTGCATTCGGCGGCGTCGGGACGCAGCTATGCCGTGCTCGACCTGCCCGGCGCCTACAGCCTGCAGGCCGCCAGCCTGGACGAAGCCGTGACCCGCGACGTGTGCCGCGGCTTCTACCCCGGCGAGCCGGCGCCGGACGTGCTGGTCTGCGTGGTCGATGCCACCAACCTGCGCCTGCACCTGCGCTTCGCGCTGGAAATACGCGGGTTGGGCAAGCCGATGATCGTCGCGGTCAACATGATGGATGCGGCGCGCCGGCGCGGCATCGCCATCGACCTGCCGGCGCTGGAGCGCGAACTGGGCGTGCCGGTGGTCGAGACCGTGGCCGTGCAGCGCCACGGCGCGCGTGCACTGGTCGAGCGCATCGACGCGATGGCCGCGCATCCGCGTGTTCCCGCCGCCCCGCCAGGCAGCGGCGCCCCCGATCCCCGCGCGGAGATGGCGAGCCAGGCCCTGCACGCCGAGACCCGGCGGCTGCTGTCGCTGGCGGTCACGATGCCCGCACGCACCGCGCGCATCGACGACAGCCTCGACCGCTGGCTGCTGCACCCGGTGTTCGGGCTGTTGACGCTGGCGGTGGTGATGTTCCTGATCTTCCAGGCCGTCTATGCCTGGGCCACGCCGATGATGGACGCCATCGACGCCGGCACCGGCTGGCTCGGCGCCACGGTCGCGGCCGTGCTGCCGGACGGGCCGCTGTCGAGCCTGCTGGTCGACGGGATCATCGCCGGGCTCGGCGGCGTGGTGGTGTTCCTGCCGCAGATCCTGATCCTGTTCGCCTTCATCCTCGCACTCGAGGAAAGCGGCTACCTGCCACGCGCGGCCTTCCTGCTTGATCGCATGATGTCGTCGGCGGGACTGTCGGGCCGGTCGTTCATCCCGCTGCTGTCCAGCTTCGCCTGCGCCATCCCGGGGATCATGGCCACGCGCAGCATCCAGGACCCGCGCGACCGGCTGGCGACGATCCTGGTCGCGCCGCTGATGACCTGTTCGGCACGGCTGCCGGTCTACGCGCTGCTGATAGGCGCGTTCGTGCCGGCCAGGCAGGTGGGCCCCTTCAACCTGCAGGGGCTGGTGCTGTTCGGGCTGTACGTCGCCGCCATCCTCAGCGCGCTGCTGGTGGCGTGGACGATGAAGAAGTGGCGGCGCGACAAGCGCGAGTCGCCGCTGCTGCTGGAACTGCCGTCGTACCGCGTGCCGCACCCGCGCGACCTGCTGATCGGGCTGTGGGAACGGGCGATGATCTTCCTGCGCCGCGTGGGCGGGATCATCCTGGCGCTGACGATCCTGTTGTGGTTCCTGCTGAACTTCCCGGCGCCGCCGGCAGGCGCCACCGGACTGGCGATCGACTACAGCCTCGCCGGCCGCATCGGCCACGCGATGGCGGTGTTCTTCGCGCCGCTGGGCTTCAACTGGCAGATCTGCATCGCGTTGATCCCGGGCTTGGCCGCGCGCGAGGTGGCGGTGGCGTCGCTGGCCACGGTGTATGCCCTGTCCGCCGTCGACGACGACGCGGCGGCGCAGGCGCTGTCGCCGCTGATCAGCGACGGCTGGTCGCTGGCCACGGCACTGTCGCTGCTGGTCTGGTACATCTACGCGCCGATGTGCATCTCCACGTTGGCCACGATCAAGCGCGAGACCAACTCGTGGAAGCAGATGTCGATCGCGGCCTTCTACCTGTTCGCGCTGGCGTACCTGGCCTCGCTGGTCACCTACCAGGTCGCGCGGGCGCTGGGCGCGGGTTGAGCCGGCCGATGGACGCTTCGCTCGCTCTGCAGTACGCCCTCATCGCGCTGGCGGTGCTGGCCAGTGCCTGGGCGGTGGCGCGCAAGCTGTTTCCGGTGAGCGTCCGGCGCTTGCGGATCGCGGTCGCGTTGCCGCTGCTGCGCGCGTCACGACCAGCCTGGTTGCGCGGGCTGGGACGCCGGATCGCGCCGGCGCCATCGGCCTCCGGCGCGGCATGCGGCGGCTGCGACGGCTGCGATCCGGACCCGCGCCGGGAGTAGGGTGTCGCTGTCGCTCAGCGACGGTCGGGCACGCAATGCCGTCGCCTCGCTCCCGATGCTTGTCGTCTCGAATGCAGTGAGGGATCCGCGTCTCCCTTTTCAGGGTTGCGCGCAAGTGGGCTTCGTATCCCGCGCCGTGATCGGGATGGCAAGTTCGACTTGACTGGCGTTGCCGTGATGCCATGCCCGCGCGGGCGTGCGCTCAGTGCCGGCTCCCGCGCTTGCCTGCGCGACGCATGTCGTTGGTCGGCATCACTTCCACCGCGAGGTTGAAGGTGCGCTCCTCGCCGGCGTGCATCGCGCCGACGCCGACCACCTGGCGCGCGATCTCGTTGCCTTCGTCGTCGCGGATGGTCAGCACCACCGAATATTCCCAGGCGCCGCCCTCGGCCGGATGGCGGATGCTGCCTTCGACCTGCAGCGCCGTCGTCACCGGCCCCGCGGCGGCGTTCGGCGAGTCGTAGCGCAGGTAGTGCTTGCACGCGGGGCAGATCACCGCGCTTTCGAGGATCGTGGTCTTGCAGTGCGGGCAGGCGCGCGTGGCGCCTGCCGCACCGGGCCGGGGGGCGCTCATGACGCCGCGTCGGACTCCGAAGCCTTGCCGGACTTGGTGGACTTGTCGTCCCAGCCGCATTCCACGTGGCCGCGGATCTTCGAGCCGGCATTGACGATCAGGGTGCCGGTCTTGACGTCGCCGACCAGCACCGCCGAGTCGAGCAGCTCGACCTTCGACGCCGAATCGATGTTGCCTTCCAGTTCGCCCGCCACCACCACCTGCTTGGCCTTGACCCCGCCGTTGAGCTTGGCGCCGTTCTCGATGCGCAGGTTGCCCTGCACGTCGACGTCGCCCTTGAACTTGCCGGCGATGCGGACATGGCCGCTGCCCTGGATCTTGCCCTCGATGGTCAGGTCGGCGGCGATCAGCGACTCCTTGGCGTCCGGCTGCGGCGACGATGCGGCCACCGGGCGCGGCGGCGCGACCTGGCTCGGCGAGAAGTCGGCGACGGCGGGGGTTTCGCGCACCGGCGTGGCCGGGGTGTCGCCGGCGAAGGAGGGGGTGTCCTTCTTGGCGGTGTTCGGGGAGTTGGTGAAGATCGACATCAGGGCTTCCTCGCGGATCGGGGGCGTCGGGACGGGGCCCGGCGGGGGCCAGGCGGAGTCCGAGACTAGCACGCGGATGTGGCAGTCCCGCTGTGACGCGGCTCACCGAATCCGCGATCCGCCAAGTACTTGCGCGCGGCTTTGCGAGTGATGGACGAAGCCGTGGTCGCGTGGCTACATCCGGAACACGCCGAACCGGGCCGGTTCGATGGGTGCGTTGAGCGAGGCGGAGATGCCGAGGCCGAGCACGCGGCGGGTGTCGGCCGGGTCGATGATGCCGTCGTCCCACAGCCGGGCGGTGGCGTACCAAGGGCTGCCCTGCGATTCGTACTGGTCGCGGATGGGCGCCTTGAAGGCGTCTTCCTCGTCCGCGCTCCAGGCGCCGCCCTTGGCCTCGATGCCGTCGCGGCGCACCGTCGCCAGCACGCTGGCGGCCTGTTCGCCGCCCATCACGCTGATGCGCGCGTTGGGCCACATCCACAGGAAGCGCGCGCCGTAGGCGCGGCCGCACATGGCGTAGTTGCCGGCGCCGAAGCTGCCGCCGATCACCACGGTGAACTTCGGCACGGACGAGCATGCGACGGCCGTGA
>JAIUOJ010000202.1 GCA_020161335.1 Pseudomonadota bacterium | reverse complement strand
GACGACGTGCTGCAGCGCAAGCTGCGCAGCCTGAAGAACGTGCGCATCATCACCAGCGCGCAGACCACCGAAGTGCTGGGCGACGGCAGCCGGGTCAACGGCCTGACCTACAAGGACCGCAACGGCGGCGATGCGCACCGGCTCGACCTGGAGGGCGTGTTCGTGCAGATCGGCCTGCTCCCCAACACCGAATGGCTCAAGGGCACCGTGGCGCTGTCGCCGCGTGGCGAGATCCTGGTCGACGACCGCGGCCAGACCAGCGTGCCCGGCGTGTTCGCCGCCGGCGACTGCACCACGGTGCCGTACAAGCAGATCGTGATCGCGATGGGCGAAGGCTCGAAGGCGGCGCTGGCCGCGTTCGACCACCTGATCCGGACGTCCGCGCCCGCGGCACTGCCGGAAGCGCAGGCCGCGTAGCGCGATGAACATCCGCGACCTGAAGTACCTGATCGCGGTCGCGGACCATCGTCACTTCGGGCGCGCGGCGGCGGCGAGCTTCGTCAGCCAGCCCACGCTGTCCACCCAGATCCGCAAGCTGGAGGAGGAGCTGGGCGTGGCGCTGTTCGAGCGCGCGCCGCGCAAGGTGATGCTGACGCCGATCGGCGTGGAGATCGTCGAACGCGCGCGGCGCGTGGTCGGCGAGGTCGAGCAGATGAAGGAAGCCGCGCGGCGCAGCCAGAAACCGGAGGCCGGCGTGGTGCGGCTGGGCATCTTCCCCACGCTCGGCCCCTACCTGCTGCCGCACGTGATCCCGGCGATCCGCGAGCGCTTCCCCGACCTGCAGCTGCTGCTGGTCGAGGAAAAGAGCGACGAACTGCTGGCGCGCCTGCGCGACGGCCGGCTCGATGCCGCGATCCTGGCGCTGCCGCTGCTCGACGAACAGCTGCACCACGAATACCTGTTCGAGGAACCCTTCCTGCTCGCGGTGCCCGAGCGGCATCCGCTGGCCGCGCGCGACGCGCTGCGCATCGACGACCTTGCCCGCGAGGACCTGCTGCTGCTGGAGGACGGCCACTGCCTGCGCCGGCAGACGCTGGACGTCTGCCAGCTGGCCGGTGCGCAGGAAAAGACCGAATTCCGCGCCACCAGCTTGGAGACGTTGCGGCAGATGGTCGCCGCGAACGTCGGCATCACCCTGCTGCCGGCACTGGCCGTGCAGCCGCCGGTGGCGCACCCGGCGAACCTCCGCCTGCTGCCGTTCCGCGATGCACGGCCGAGCCGCGAGATCGCGATGTTCTGGCGGCGCAGTTCGGCGATGTCGGAGTTCCTGGCCGCGCTGGCGGCCATCTTCCGCGCCCTGCCCGCCGAGTTGCTCGCCGGCCCGGTGGCGATGGCCGCGACGCCGGCCGAAACGCCACCACCCAGCCTGCTGTGACGCGACGCGCGATGGCTTGAACCGCCCCGCCGGGGGCGATACGGTATCCGGACACAACAAGCGGGCGACGCGCCGGACGCGCCGCCCGTTTTTCTTTACGCGGCATCGCCTCGCAGTGCGATCCCGCGCCCTCGACGACCCCTGGAGTCCCGAATGAACACCCGTCCCGCCAGTGGCCTGCCCCCCTCGATCGTGGTGTCGCAACGCGACGCCACGCGCCTAGAGGCGCTGCTCGAAACCCCGCAATGGCGCCATCACGCCGCCGCCGATGCCCTGCTGGCCGAACTGGCGCGCGCCGAGGTTCGCGACGACGACGCCATGCCCGCCGGCGTGGCCGGCATGCATTCGCGCGTGGAATGCGTCGACGAACTCAGCGGCGAACGGCATGCGCTGACCCTGGTGTACCCGCAGGACGCCGACGTCGACGCCGGCAAGGTGTCGATCCTCGCGCCGGTGGGCAGCGCCCTGCTCGGCCTCGCCGTCGGCCAGCGCATCGACTGGGCCACGCCCGAAGGCCGCGGCCTGCGGCTGCGCGTGACCGCGGTCCACGCCGGCTGACGCCCGCGCGATGTCGCTGCGCGCGCTCGCGCTGGCCGGACTGCTGCTCGGCGCGATCGGCTGGTGGTACTCGCCGCTCTCGCCACGCGTGCCCGCCGCGCCCGCGCCCATCGCGGGCGTCGACGGCGCGTGCCCGCTGCCGGCCGGCGCCGATCCCGCGCACGGCCCGGTGCAGGACGGCCTTCCGCCCGGCCTCGCGCCGTTCCGCCTGCAGGCCGGCACGCTGGTGCCGCTGGCCGGCTTCCGCATCGAGGCGCGGGTGCTGTCGCGCGAGGACTACAGCCTCGGCCGCGAGGCCGACTTCTCGCCGACCGACCTCGCCCTGGGCTGGCAGCGCATGCGCGACGACGCGGTGCTGTCGCGGCTGGACATCACCCAGTCGGGGCGCTGGTATCGCTATCGCTGGCACGGCACACCGCCGCTGCCGCCCGCGGAAATCGTCCGCAGCAGCGCCAACATGCACATGATCCCCGCCAACGACGAGGTCGCGCGCGCGCTGCGCGCCGTGCGCAAGGACGACACCGTGCGCATCGACGGCTGGCTGGTGCAGGCCGAAGCCGCCGACGGCTGGCGCTGGCGCAGCTCGACCACGCGCGAGGACACCGGCGCCGGCGCGTGCGAACTGGTCTACGTCTGCCGCATCACGCGGCAGTAGCGTCGCGGCGGCGCTACGCGCCCGCCAGCCCGATCGGGCAGCTCACGCCGGTGCCGCCGAGCCCGCAGTAGCCGGCCGGGTTCTTCGACAGGTACTGCTGGTGCTCGTCCTCGGCGTAATGGAACGCTGGCGCCGGATACACGATGTCGGTGGTGATGGTGCCGAGCCCGGCCTCGCGCAGGCGCTGCTGGAAGGCGTCGCGGCTGGCGATCGCGGCGTCGTACTGCGCCTGCGTCTCGCAGTAGATCGCCGAGCGGTACTGCGTGCCGGCGTCGTTGCCCTGGCGCATGCCCTGGGTGGGATCGTGGCGCTCCCAGAACGCCTTGAGCAGCGCGTCGAACCCGAGCTTCGCCGGGTCGTAGACCACCTGCACCACTTCGGCGTGGCCGGTCTGGCCGGAGCACACCTCGCGGTAGGTCGGGTTTGGCGTGTAGCCGCCGGCATAGCCGACCGCGGTCGAGACCACGCCCGGCAGCGTCCAGAACACCCGTTCCGCGCCCCAGAAGCAGCCCATGCCGAACTGCACGCGCGCCATCCCGGGGAAGGCATCGCGCAGCGGCGCGTCGAGCACGTGGTGGCGGTTGCGCAGCGGCATCTCGGTGGCACGCCCCGGCAGGGCGTCCTCCGGTCGCGGCAGGCGTTGCTTGTAGGCACCGATTCCGAGCATGTGGGCGACTCCCGTGGGGCGTGCCGCCGATATGCGGGCGCGCGGCGGCGTTGCAAGCACCCGCGCCGTGCCGGGCGGGTCGCTCAGACCGGCGAATCCGGCAGCCGCGTCCGCCCCTTGAGGCTGGCCAGGAAGATGCCGGCGAGGCTGAAGGCCAGGCCCCACCATTCGCGCGGCGTGGTCGCGCGCTCGAGCAGGGCCACGTCAAGCAGGAAGGCGACGATCGGCTGCATCAGCAGCAGCAGCCCGACCAGCGCCACGCTGAGGTGGCGCATGGCCTTGGAGATCAGGATCCAGCTCAGGCAATGGCCGGCCGCGGCCATGACCAGCAGGATCGCCAGCGACTGCCAGGTCGGGATCACGAACGACGCGCCCTCGGCGACCCCGATCACGCCCAGCAACACCGCGCAGCCCAGCGACACGATCGCCAGCACCTGCGCCACCGGCGCCTCGGCCGCAGGCTCGCTGCACGCCACGGCGACCTGTGCCTCGTGCTGCACGCGCTTGAGGCCGAGGTTGTATGCGGCATAGGCGATGCCGGTGGACAGGCCCAGCCAAACGCCCCAGCGGTACGCGTCGGGCAGCGTGGCCCAGTGGCCGCCCAGCAGCAGCCACAGGCCGGCGAACGCCAGCGCGATGCCGGCGATGAAGCGCGGCCCGATCCGTTCGCGGTAGAACCACACCCCGGCCAGCGCCATGAAGAACACCTGCGAATTGGCCAGCAACGTGGCCAGTCCCGGCCCGATCAGCAGGATGCTGCGATGCCACAGCCACAGGTCGGCCGCGAATGCCGCCGCGGGCACCAGCGACCACGCCCAGATCGTCCGCGACAGCGGCCGCCAGCCTCCGGACAGGCGCACGAACAGCACCAGCAGCACGCCGGCGAACAGCATCCGGTAGAAGGCGGAGATCGTCGGCGGCGTACCCGCGACGCGGACCATCAGGCCATTGGTGCCGATCAGCGCGGCGCCGGCCAGCATCCAGGCCAACGCCCGGCGATCGGTGGGGGGATGCGTCATCGCGGCGCGACCGTGCG
>JAIUOJ010000201.1 GCA_020161335.1 Pseudomonadota bacterium | reverse complement strand
CCCGCGATGAACGGCGACACGTCCACCAGCTGGCTGCCCACGCGGGTGCACATCTCCATCAGCACCGGCGCCGTCTTCGCCAGCGTCGACGCCAGCACCCGGCTCACCGTCGGCGCAGCCACGGTCAACAGCACCGCCACCAGGGCGAGCCATGCCATGCGCCTGAAGCGGGCGGGGTTAGGGTTCATCGCGATCGATTGTATCGGCAATGCGCTTGCCGGTGGCGGGCGGCGCCTCTCCGGCCCGCCTGCCGAGCGACGTCGGACAGGAGGGCCCGAGTGGCGGCCTTTCAGTAGCGCAGGTCGAGCTTGAGCCACGCGCTGCGCCCCGGCTCGTGGATGCGCACCGGGTCGGCGGGATAGCCGAAGTCCGCGCTGCCGGCGAGGTTGAGATGCTCGGCATAGGTGCGGTCGAAGACGTTGTCGATGCCGGCGGTGAGCCGCACGCGGTCGCTGAAACGATAACCGCCGTTGACCGCGAGCGTGGCGAAGCCGGGGGTCGGATCGAGGTCGCGTCCGACGACGTTGCCCTGCATCGGCGCCACGCGGTCCTGCGAGGACACCACGCGCAGCAGCGCGCCCACGTTCCAGCGCGCGTGCTCGTAGCCGGCGGTCAGTCGCGCTTCGAGGGGCGTCATCTGCGGCAGTGGCGTGCCATCGTCGCGGTTCTCGCCCCAGGCCCACGCCACCGTGCCGCCGAGCTTCCAGCGCTCCGCGGGACGGAACTCGACGCCGGCTTCGGCACCGTGGATGCGCGCGTCGACGTTGCCCACGCGCGTGGTGGTGCCCATCATCCCGCCCTCGGCATAGGTGAACAGGATGAAGTCGTCCACGCGCCCCGCGTAGGCCGAGGCCCAGGCATCCACGCGCGCGCTCCGGTAGTGCACGCCGACGTCCAGCTGGATGGTGGTCTCCGGCGCGACGCCCGCGAACGCATTGGCGCTGCCCATCGGCCCCATGTCCGGCGAGAACAGTTCCCAGTAGTCGGGCATGCGCTCGCTGCGCCCGATGCCGGCGTAGGCCTGCAGGTGGCGGCTGAACTCGCGCTCGTGGCGCACGAAGGCCGACGCCAGCGTCTCGCTGCGGGTCTGGCCGAACGTGGGATTGGGCATGCCCATCATGCCGGCCGTGGCGCGCCGGTCCGTGGCCTCCGCGCGATCCAGGCGCGCGCCCGCGATCCAGTGTTGGCCCTCGCCGGCATGCCAGTTGCCTTCGCCGAACACGCCGCGTTGCGCGAAACGCGCGTCGGTGTCCCACGGCTCGGCCAGGTACGCGCCCCGCCCGGCCGCGCTGCGCTGGCGATGTCGGCCGTCCTGCGCATCGATGCCCAGCGTGGCGTCGAAGCGCTCGACCGACCAGCTTGCCGCCACGCGGCCACCCACCGTGCGGCGCTCCACGTTGGCCGCCATCGGCATCGGCATCGGCCCCATCTGGTTCGGATCGCGCAGCGTGTAGTTGTCCATCACGTGGTCGGCGGCGTTGCGGTAGGCACTGGCTTCGATCTTCGACAGCGCGCCGTCGAAGCCGCCCTTCTCGAAACGCAAGGACTGGCTGTCGCGGCGGAACTGCGAGCCGTCCATGCCCCGCCCGGCGTAGCGCGCTTCGCCATCGCCGGCGCCCAGCGACAGTTCCAGCAGGGTGTCGTCGCCTGGCGTCCAGCCCAGCGCGGCATCCGCGTTCCATTTCTCCCATGACGAGGGCACGCGCTGGCCGTCGCCATCGCGGTAGTCGTCGGATTCGGAGCGGTTGCCGCTGATGCGCGCGTAGCCGACGGTCGTGCCGGCCTCGACCGACAGCACCTGGTCGTTGCGCCCGAACGATCCGCCCAGCAGGCTGCCGCGCGCACGCACGCCGGGCGCGTCGAAGCGTTCGACGTCGCGCTCGAAGCGCACCGTGCCCGCGGATGCACCGGGACCCCAGAGCACGGTCTGCGGCCCCTTCACCACGATCAGGCGGTCGAAGGTTTCCGGCGAGACGTACGACAGGGGATTGTCCATCCGCGCCGGGCAGGATCCGGGCATGGCACCGCCGTTGGTGACCAGGTTCAGGCGCGAACCGGACAGGCCGCGCAGCACCGGATCGCCATTGGTGCCGCCGTTGCGCAGCGCGCCGAAGCCGGGGATGGTCTTGAGGTAATCGGCGCCGTCGCTGGCCGGGACCGGTTGCCGCGGCAGGCGCGGGTCGGTGACCCAGGTGAGCGGCGACACCGGCGCGACACCGGTGACGACGACGTCATCGAGCGTCGGCGCATCGGCGAGAACATCATCCTCGGCGTGCGCGGCACGGGACAGGGGCGACAACAGCGCGGCCGACACGGCCACGGACAGGCACGACGCACGCAGCGTCGCGCGGAAAGGCATCGACATGGGATCTCCAAAGCACAAGGGCGCGGCACGACGGCCGCGCAGGAATCAGGAAGGCTTGTGGTTCAGAGCGCGATCGGCGGCGCCTGCGATCCCAGTCCGCGCGTGTTGCGCGGGGATCGCAGCAAGGCCGCGTAGGGTCGGAGCGTCGCCGACAGCGACGGCCGCAACGTCAGCAGGCACAGCAACAGCAACAGCACCGGCAGCGGCGTGGCCAGCACGCAGTAGCCGCAGACGTCGTCCATCGCCGTCATCGGCCGGTCCGGCTGCTCGCCCGCGATGAACGGCGACACGTCCACCAGCTGGCTGCCCACGCGGGTGCACATCTCCATCAGCACCGGCGCCGTCTTCGCCAGCGTCGACGCCAGCACCCGGCTCACCGTCGGCGCAGCCACGGTCAGCAGCACCGCCACCAGGGCGAGCCATGCCATGCGCCTGAAGCGGGACGGATGCCGGATCACCCGGACATTCTAGGCGACACCAGGCGCATGCCGGGGCCGCGGTGCATGGACAAAAAAGCCCGCCTTGCGGCGGGCTTCGTGTGTTTGGTCTTGGGCGCAGTCAAATCAGCTTCAGTGGCCCGATCTGCCCCTACCCGTCAACATCGCGACCGTCTTTCGCGAACGGCATCACAACTAACAACGGCACGTTACTTGCTTGTTTCTTGGGCATGGCTTCTCAGAATCCTCGACACCACAAGCGCTCCGAATGGATACAGCTCACCCTCCCCCAGGTCGGGCTGTTGCTTGCACTGGCCTTTGGTGTGGCCGGACAGGGACGCGCCCATGGTGGTGGGCTGGACGCGAACGGCTGCCACCACGATCGGAAGAATGGGGGCTACCACTGCCATCGAGCACCGGCTGCCGCGCAAGCGCCCGGGACGCGCCTCGCACCATCAAGTTCATTCGCTCCGTCGCGCACGGCTCCACGCACGCAGCAGACCGGAGGATGGTCGTTCCGCAACTGCACCGAAGCCCGTGCAGCAGGGCGAGCGCCCATCCGAAGAGGCGAGCCAGGCTACGGGCCTCACCTCGACAGGGATAACGATGGAATTGCCTGTGAGCCGTACAAGGGACGGTGAACTTCGATCAAAGCGTGTGTGTAGACAGGGCTGAACCCTCCTGAGAAAACCCGCCCCGGATCCCCCCAGGCCGGCTGCCTGACCACCAAGAATGAAAAAGGGCCCGAACGCATGGCGGTTCGGGCCCTTTCTCTTTGTCTCTGGGAAAACCGAGACTGTTTGGTCGGGGTAGCCGGATTTGAACCGACGACCACTTGTCCCCCAGACAAGTGCGCTACCAGGCTGCGCTATACCCCGGATGGGTGCGGATTATAGCGCGCCGCCGGCCCTCCCGGACCCGCGCACCGGCTGAACGCGCCGCGGCCGGCCGGATCGCGGGCGCGCACGTGTCACCGCTTGAGCAGTTGCAGGATCTCTTCCAGCTCCATCCGCACCTGGCGGACGATCTGGCTGCTCATCGCCGATTCCTGCTTGGCACCATCGCCTTCCAGGCGCAGGCGCGCGCCACCGATGGTGTAGCCCTGTTCGTACAGCAGGCCGCGGATCTGGCGCACCATCAGCACGTCGTGGCGCTGGTAGTAGCGACGGTTGCCGCGGCGCTTGACCGGGCTGAGGCTGGGGAACTCGGTTTCCCAGTAGCGCAGCACGTGCGGCTTGACGTCGCACAGTTCGCTGACCTCGCCGATGGTGAAGTAGCGCTTGGCCGGGATCGGTGGAAGCTCCCGGTTGCTGCCCGGGTCAAGCATCGCGGCCTCCGGCGTAGGTCTCGACCCGTTCCTTCAGCTTCTGCCCGGGGCGGAACGTCACCACCGTGCGGGCGGAGATCGGGATCTCCTCGCCGGTCTTGGGGTTGCGGCCGGGGCGCTGGTTCTTGCGCCGCAGGTCGAAGTTGCCGAAGCCCGACAGCTTGACCTGGCGGCCCTGCTCCAGCGCATCGCGGAGCAC
>JAIUOJ010000200.1 GCA_020161335.1 Pseudomonadota bacterium | reverse complement strand
AGGTCGCCGCGCAGCCAGGTGAGCTGGCGCTTGGCGAGCTGGCGGGTGGCGAAGATCGCCCGGTCGCGGAAGGTGGCGGCATCGGTGGTGCCGTCGAGGTGCTCCCACGCCTGGCGATAGCCGACGGCGCGGATCGCCGGCAGCTCGAGCGGCGCCGGGTGTGCCTGCAACCGCGGCAGGGCGCGCAGGCGGGCCACCTCGTCGAGGAAGCCGGCCGCCAGCATCGCGTCGAAGCGCGCTGCGATGCGTGCGTGCAGGGTGGCGCGTTCGCGCGGCGACACCACCAGCTTCAGCACCTTCACCGGCAGGCGCGGCGCGGTGGCGGGTTCGCGCTGCCAGGCGCTGATCGGCCGGCCGCTGAGGCGGAACACCTCCAGCGCGCGCTGGATGCGCTGCGGATCTCCGGGATGGATCTTCGCCGCGGCGTCGGGATCGACGCGTGCGAGCTCGGCATGCATGGCCGGCCAGCCGCGTGCGCGCGCTTCGGCCTCGAGCGTGGCGCGCATCGCCGGATCGGCTTCGGGCATCGGCGACAGGCCGCGCAGCAGGGCATGGAAGTACAGGCCGGTGCCGCCGGCGAGGATCGGCACGCGGCCGCGCGCGAGGATGTCGTCGATGGCGCGCCGTGCGTCGACGGCGAATTCAGCGGCGGAATAGGCCTGCCAGGGATCGCGCAGGTCGAGCAGGTGGTGCGGCGCAAGCGCGCGCTCGGTGGCGTCGGGCTTGGCCGCGCCAATGTCGAGCCCGCGGTAGACCAGCGCCGAATCGACGCTCACCACCTCGCCGTCGAAACGCGCCGCCCAGTCCAGCGACAGCGCGGTCTTGCCCGAGGCGGTCGGACCCATCAGGGCGATGGCGGGTGGGCGGGTGTCGGCTGGCATCGCCGCATTATGTCGGCCGCCCTCGCGCGGGCGCGACTACAGGGGCGATTCGCGTCTGATCCGACCGCACAGCCTTGCCGCCGCGGCGCGCCTTCAGCCGATGCCCGCGCGACGGATGCGCGGAACATGCCCCCGGCCCAACCCCATCCCCGCGCATGGCGCGTTCACCTCCTCGTCCATCCCGGGAGACCCGCCATGCAACGCCGCGTCCTTGCCACCGCCCTGCTCTGCGCCATCGCCCTCGCCGCCTGCCAGAGCACCTCGACCGGCGAAAACGCCGCGATCGCCCCGCCACCCCCGCCGTCACCGCCGGCGCCGTCCGACGAAATGGCGGTCCGCGACCAATACACCGCGGGCGGCGGCCAGCTCGACCAGGTGGTGGTCACCGGCGCGCGCCTGCGCGAAGACGCGTCGCAAGCCGTACGCCGCCACGCCGCGCCAGCGGCGCCCGCGCGGCTCGAGTACAAGGCGCTGTCGGCAGCGCCGGTGCAGGCCCAGCCCGCGAACACCGAGAAGTATGCCGAGCGCAGCGACAACCCCGTGCAACGCGTCGTCGAGCAGCCGGTGTCGACGTTCTCGATCGACGTCGACACCGGCAGCTACAGCAACGTGCGACGCATGATCCGCCAGGGCGTGCGTCCGCCGGCGGACGCGGTGCGCGCGGAGGAGTTCATCAACTACTTCGACTACGGCCATCCCGGCCCCGCGTCGCTGGCCACGCCGTTCCGCGCCAGCACCGAACTCGCGCCCGCGCCATGGAACCCGCAGCGCCAGCTGCTGATGGTCGGCATCAAGGGCTACGACGTGGACAAGGCGACGCTGCCGCCGGCCAACCTGGTGTTCCTGATCGACACCTCCGGCTCGATGAACAGCCCGGACAAGCTGCCCCTGCTCAAGCAGTCGTTCGCCGAACTCACGCGGCAGTTGCGGCCGCAGGATCGCGTGTCGATCGTGGTCTATGCGGGCTCCGCCGGACTCGTGCTGCCGCCCACCAGCGGCGAGCGCAAGGACGAGATCCTCGCCGCGCTGGATCGCCTGCAGGCCGGCGGCAGCACCAACGGCGGCGACGGCATCCGCCTGGCCTACGCGATGGCGAAGCGCGCCTTCGTCAGGGATGGCGTGAACCGCGTGATCCTCGCGACCGACGGCGACTTCAACGTCGGCACGGTCGACGGCGGCTCGCTGGAGACGATGGTC
Organism: Pseudomonadota bacterium; assembly: GCA_020161335.1. Classification (GTDB taxonomy): domain Bacteria; phylum Pseudomonadota; class Gammaproteobacteria; order Xanthomonadales; family Xanthomonadaceae; genus Luteimonas. The sequence continues at coordinate 2,262 of JAIUOJ010000200.1, read as the reverse complement.
GCCGACCAGCGCAAGTCCGGCATCGCGCTGACCACGCTGGGCTTCGGACAGGGCAACTACAACGACCACCTGGCGGAACGGCTGGCCGACGCGGGCGATGGCAACCACGCCTACATCGACACCCTGCAGGAAGCACGCAAGGTGCTGGTGGAAGAGCTGTCCTCGACCCTGCTCACGATCGCCCAGGACGTGAAGATCCAGATCGAGTTCAACCCGGCGCTGGTCGCGGAGTATCGGCTGGTCGGTTACGAGAACCGGCTGCTCGCGCGCGAGGATTTCGCCAACGACAAGGTGGATGCCGGCGACATCGGCGCCGGGCACGAGGTGACGGCGCTGTACGAGATCACCCTGGTCGGCTCCGGCGCGGAGCGGCTGCCGCCGCTGCGCTACGGCGGTGCGACGACGGGCGGCAATGCCGCCTCCGGCGAGCTGGCGCACCTGCGCCTGCGCTACAAGCGTCCCGGCGAAGCCACCAGCCGCCTGATCGAGACCCCCGTGCTGCGCAGCGCGCTGCGCACGCGGCCGAGCGAATCGATGCAGTTCGCCGCCACCGTCGCCGCCTGGGCCGATGCGCTGCGCGGCGGCAAGCACCTCGACGGTTGGGACTGGACGTCGATCGCCCGTGCCGCACGCGACACGCAAGGCCGTGACCCGTGGCGGCTGCGCGCGGAGTTCGCCGAACTGGTCGACGCCTCGCGCACGCTGGTCGCGGCCGGCGAGGCGGTCGAACCGGCGCAGGTCAGCGCGATCGCGCGTTGACCTTGGCCCGGCGCGTTCCCGCCCCGGCCTGCTCCGGGGCGGGCTGCGGTCGGCCGAAGAGGAACCCCTGGCCATAGGTGCAACCGAGGTCGAGCAGCAGTTGCCGCTGCTGCTCGGTCTCGACGCCCTCGCCGATGGCATCGATGCCCAGCGTGCCCGCCAGCGCCAGGATGGCGCGCACCAGCGCGAGGCTCTCGGCATGCGTCTCGCCGGCAAGACCCGCGATGAAGCTCTGGTCGATCTTCAGCGCCTGGATCGGGAAGCGGTGCAGGTAGGACAGCGCCGAGAAGCCGGTGCCGAAGTCGTCCAACTGCGCCAGCACGCCGTGCGAGCGCAGCGTGTTGAGGATGCGCAGCGCGCGCGGCGCGTCGTCGAGCAGCGCGCCCTCGGTGATCTCGATGCGCAGGCGCCTGGGGTCGACGCGCGCGTCCTCCACCGCCTGCAGCAGGCGCTCGGCGAAATCGTCGGCGTGGAAGTGCCGCGGCGACACGTTGATCGACACGTAACCCTCGCCGTTGCGGCCCATCCAGTCGACCACCTTGCGGTACATCAGCCAGTCGATCTGCTCGATGAGCCCGCTGTCCTCGCCCACGCCGATGAACTCGCCCGGCGGCAGCGGGCCATGCAGCTCGTGGCGCCAGCGCAGCAACGCCTCGTGGCCGATCACCGCGCCGTCGGCGAGGCGCACGATCGGCTGCAGGAACGGCTCGAACGCGTCGCGCTGGATCGCGCGGCGCAGGTCGGCCTCGAGGTCGAGCAGGCGCATGGCCTCCGCCCGCATCTCCTCGTCGAAACGCTCGCTGCGGTCGCGGCCACGGGCCTTGGCCCGGTACATCGCGGCGTCGGCGTCGCGCAGCAGCTCGTCGGCGTGGCGATAGCGTGGCTGCCACAGCGCGATGCCGATGCTGGCCGACGGGAACAGCTCGCGCCCGGCCACCCACATCGAGCGGCCGATCTTGCGCAGGATGCGCGCCGCCACCTCGTCGGCCTCGGCAACGGCGTCCACGCCTTCCAGCAGCACCGCGAACTCGTCGCCACCCAGGCGCGCGACCACGTCGCCCTCGCCGATCGAGCCATGGATGCGGCGGCCGATCTCGATCAGCATCGCATCCCCGGCGGCATGGCCCATCGAGTCGTTGATCAGCTTGAAGCGGTCGAGGTCGAGGAACAGCACCGCGAACGAATCGCCGCCGGACTCGCGCATGCGCTGCATCATGCCGTCGAGCCGGTCGAGCAGGAACACCCGGTTGGGCAGGCCGGTGAGGTGGTCGTGGCGGGCCTGGTGGGTCAGCCGCTGCTGCGCGCGCACGCGCTCGCCGATCTGCGCGCGCAGTTCGCGGTTGGCCTCCTCCAGTTCGCGCGTGCGCGCCTCCACGCGGAATTCCAGTTCGGCATGCGTCGCCTTGAGGTTCTCCTGCGCGCGCTTGCGCGCCAATGCGCTGTCGATGTGGTGGGCGACGAAGGTCAGTAGCTCCTGGTCGGCCGCGGTGAACACCGCGTCCG
>JAIUOJ010000199.1 GCA_020161335.1 Pseudomonadota bacterium | reverse complement strand
GCGGCCGCATGCTTGAATAGCCGCATGTTCGTCAACTGCAAATACTGCAACGCGCTGGTCGCCACCGACCCGGCGACCGACCTGCCCCCGGAGCGCTGCCCGCGCTGCGCCGGCCTGCTGCGCGAACCGCCCGCGGGCGCGACGCCCCCGGTGCCGGCCGAGGCGCCGCCATCGGCGACCGTCGCGACCGCTTCCACGCCACCGACACTGTCCTCGCTGCTGCGAACGCCCGCGGCGGCCGTGTCGCCATCTCAGTCGGCCCCGGTGGCGGCGCCCGAGCCCGCCAGCGCGGACGCCGACCCCGCAACCGTCACCGCCTCAGCCGCGGCTGCGCACGCGAACGCGGACGCCGCGCCACCGCCGGAGCATCCGACGCCGCACGCAGGCGGCGGCGACGCGCCTGGCGACCTGTCGATCGACGACCCGGTCCGGGATCCGGCCCGCGACCCACGCGACGCGTCCCGACCCGTCGACGCACCCGTGGAGGCCCCCGTCGACACGGCCGCGGAACGCCCGGTCGACGACGCCGTGGTCGACGACGACGCCGAGCACGCGGCCGCGACCGGCGATGGCGCAACCGCAACCACAACCGGCGATGACCTGCAGGACAACGCCGCACCCGCTTTCCTGCCGACGCGATCGCACGGCGCTGCGCTTGGCCAGGCGACACGGCGACGCTGGATCGCGCCGGCCCTCGTGGCGATGCTCTCGCTGCTGCTGGCGCTGCAGGTGCTGGTCGCGGATCGCGCGCGGCTCGCGGCCGATGCGCGGTGGCGACCGCTGGTCACCTCGCTGTGCGCCGTCCTGGGCTGCGCCGTGCCCGCGTGGCGCGAGCCGGCGGCGTTCACCCTGCTCGCCCGCGAGATCCGCCCGCTTCCACAGGCCAGCGGTGCGCTGCGCGTCGAGGCCGTCTTCCGCAACGATGCGCGCTGGACGCAGGACTGGCCGCAGCTGGTGCTGACGCTGTCGGACATCAACGGCCATCCGGTGGCCTCGCGCGCCTTCGCCGCCAGCGAGTACCTTGCCGAACCCGCGCGCGGCGGCGGACTCGGCAGCGGCGACAGCGCACGCATCCGGTTCGACCTGCACGAGCCGGCCACGGCCACCGTGTCGTACTCGTTCGATTTTCGTTGATCCGCGCCCATCTGCCGACGGGACCGGGTACAGCGACATTCGCATTGGCCCCTGCGACCGCGAAGCGCTAGACTCCTCCGCCCGCGACCACGCGCAGGCGTCCTGCCGGCACCTGATCGCACACAGGTTCCAGCGACGCAACACGTGAACACCGCCGAACACGCCGACGCCTCCCCACGCAGCGCACCGCGCGCGCCGCTGCGCGAGCATGTCGCCACCTCGGTCCGCCGCTACCTCGGCGACCTCAACGGCAGCGATGCCGACAACCTCTACCAGATCGCGTTGCGCGAACTGGAGATCCCCCTGTTCCTGGAAGTGCTGAGCCATTGCGACGGCAACCAGAGCCGTGCCGCCGGCATGCTCGGCATCCATCGGGCGACACTGCGCAAGAAGCTGCGCGAATACGGCATCGATTAGAGCCTGCCGCCGCGCGACGGCTATAATCGCGCCTCGCTCCCGCGCACCGCCCCCATGACCGCCGACCTCCTGCCCGTCCGCCGGGCCCTGCTGTCCGTGTCCGACAAGACCGGACTGCTCGAACTGGCCCGCGCCCTCGCCGCGCGCAACGTCGAACTGCTGTCCACCGGCGGTACCGCCAAGGCGATCCGCGACGCCGGCCTGCCGGTCAAGGACGTGTCGGACGTCACCGGCTTTCCGGAAATGATGGATGGGCGCGTCAAGACCCTGCACCCGACCGTGCATGGCGGCCTGCTCGGGCGCGCCGGCATCGACGATGCGGTGATGGCCGAACACGGCATCGGCGCGATCGACCTGCTGGTGCTCAACCTGTATCCGTTCGAGTCGGTCACCGCGAAGCCCGACTGCACGCTGGCCGATGCGGTGGAGAACATCGACATCGGCGGCCCGGCGATGCTGCGCAGCGCGGCGAAGAACTTCGCACGCGTCGCGGTCGCCACCGATCCGGCGCAGTACGCCGACCTGCTTGCCGAACTGGACGCGAACGATGGCGCGCTGGCGGCGAAGACGCGCTTCGCGCTGTCGGTCGCCGCGTTCAACCGCGTCGCGCAGTACGACGCGGCGATCAGCAACTACCTCTCCGCCATCACCGACACTTCGACCGATGTGCCGGTGCGCACGCCGTTCTCCGCGCAGGCCAACGGCAGCTTCATCAAGGTGATGGACCTGCGCTACGGCGAGAACCCGCACCAGCAGGCCGCGTTCTACCGCGACCTGTCTCCCGCGCCCGGCTCGCTGGCGACGTTCACGCAGTTGCAGGGCAAGGAACTGAGCTACAACAACATCGCCGACAGCGATGCCGCGTGGGAATGCGTGCGCCAGTTCGACGCGCCGGCCTGCGTGATCGTCAAGCACGCCAACCCTTGCGGCGTGGCCGTGGGCGTGGCCTGCGGCGATGCCTATGAGCTCGCGTACGCGACCGATCCGACCAGCGCCTTCGGCGGCATCATCGCGTTCAACCGCACGCTGGATGCGGCGACCGCGAAGGCCATCCTCGACCGCCAGTTCGTCGAAGTGCTGATCGCGCCGGATTACGAGGAAGGCGCGCTCGACTACGCGAAGAAGAAGGCCAACGTGCGCGTGCTACGCATCCCGCTGGCGCCTGCGTCGCAGGGTTTCATCGACACCAAGCGCGTCGGTTCCGGCCTGTTGCTGCAGACTGCCGACGACCGCGTCGTCACTGCCTGCGACCTCAAGGTGGTGAGCAAGCTGCCGCCGACCGAAGGCCAGTTGCGCGATTTGCTGTTCGCGTGGAAGGTGGCCAAGTTCGTCAAGTCCAACGCCATCGTGTATGCGAAGGACAACCGCACGATCGGCGTCGGCGCCGGCCAGATGAGCCGCGTCTATTCGGCGCGCATCGCCGGCATCAAGGCCGCCGATGCCGGCCTGCAGGTCGAAGGCTCGGTGATGGCGAGCGACGCCTTCTTCCCGTTCCGAGACGGCATCGACGCCGCCGCCACGGCCGGCATCAAGGCGGTGATCCAGCCCGGCGGTTCGATGCGCGACAACGAAGTGGTCGCCGCGGCCGACGAACACGGCATCGCCATGGTGTTCACCGGCGTGCGGCATTTCAGGCATTGATGGCTGTTCCCTTCTCGCGCTTCGCGGGAGAAGGTGCCCGCAGGGCGGATGAGGGCCAGTGCCCAATCGCCATCCGCCCATCCCGCAGGCCCTCACCCCAGCCCTCTCCCGCACGCGGGAGAGGGGGCGCATCCAGGAGCCAAGACCCATGAAACTGCTCGTCATCGGTTCCGGCGGTCGCGAACACGCACTGGCATGGAAGCTGGCGCAGTCGCCACGCATCGCCGAGGTCATCGTCGCGCCCGGCAACGCCGGTACCGCGACCGAAGGCAAGTGCCGCAACGCCGCGGTGAAGGCCGACGACCTCGACGGCCTGCTCGCGCTGGCGCACGGCGAAGGCGTGGCACTGACCGTGGTCGGCCCGGAAGTGCCGCTCGTGGCGGGCGTGGTCGACCGCTTCCGCGCGGCCGGCCTGCGCATCTTCGGACCGACGGCCGCCGCCGCGCAGCTCGAGGGCAGCAAGGCCTTCGCCAAGGATTTCCTCGCCCGCCACGGCATCCCGACCGCGTTCTATTCGGTGTTCACCGAGGTTGAACCCGCACTGGCGTACCTGCGCGACAAGGGCGCGCCGATCGTGGTCAAGGCCGATGGCCTCGCCGCCGGCAAGGGCGTGATCGTGGCGATGACGCTGGACGAAGCCGAGGCCGCCGTGCGCGACATGCTCTCGGGCAACGCCTTCGGCGAAGCCGGCGCGCGCGTCGTGATCGAGGAGTTCCTCGACGGCGAGGAAGCCAGCTTCATCTCGATGGTCGACGGCAAGACCGCGTTGCCGATGGCCACCAGCCAGGACCACAAGCGCGTCGGCGACGGCGACACCGGCCCCAACACCGGCGGCATGGGCGCCTACTCGCCCGCGCCGGTGGTCACGCCGGCCGTGCATGCACGGGTGATGCGCGAGGTGGTCGAGCCGACCGTCGCCGGCATGATCGCCGACGGCATGCCGTTCACCGGCTTCCTCTACGCCGGGCTGATGATCGACGCGAGCGGCGCGCCGAAGGTGATCGAGTTCAACGTGCGCTTCGGCGATCCGGAAACGCAGCCGGTGATGCTGCGCCTGCAGTCGGACCTCGTGGACCTGGTCGACGCCGCGATCGACGGCCGCCTGCACGAGGTCGAGACACACTGGGATCCGCGTCCCTCGCTCGGGGTGGTGATGGCGGC
>JAIUOJ010000198.1 GCA_020161335.1 Pseudomonadota bacterium | reverse complement strand
GCCGTTCCAGATCGCGGGACCGCCGTCCACGGTGACGTGGCTGGCCACGCCCAGCTCCGCCGCGCGCTGCTCGATGAAGGCGCGCTCGTCGTCATCCACGCCGCCGGTATCGGCGAACACCGTGTGCACGTTCCAGCCGCGCTCCTTCAGGTAGGGCACGCAGAAGCTGGTGTCGAGCCCGCCGGAAAAAGCGAGGACGATGTCTTTGGAATCGGAAGCGGTCATTTCGATGTCTCTGGTCGTGGCCCCCTCCCCCGCTCGCGGGGAAGGGTTGGGGTGAGGGCAAGGGGACGAGGCCGAACTTTCCGGAGATCGTTCGCGCCCATCCCGGCCTTCCCCCGTAGGCGGAGGAAGGAGCGGAACCGGGTTACTTCACCAACGCAGCCATGATCGCCTTCTGCACGTGCAGGCGGTTCTCGGCCTCGTCGATCGCGATGCAGTTGGGCGAATCCATCACGCCATCGCTGGCCTTGACGTTGCGTCGCAGCGGCAGGCAATGGCTGAAGACGCCGTTGTTGGTCAGCGCCATCTTCCGCTCGTCGACCATGAAGTGCTTGTACTGGTCGCGGATGGGCTTTTCCGGCGCCCAGTTGCCGAAATAAGGCAGCGCGCCCCAGCTCTTGGCATAGACCACGTCGGCGCCGGCATAGGCGCTGTCGATGTCGTGGCTGACGGCCAGCGAGCCGCCGCTCTCGGCCACGTTCTGCCTGGCCCAGGCCATGTAGCGCTCGTCCAGCACGTACTCCGGCGTCGGGCACAGCAGGGTCACGTCCATGCCCATGCGCGTGGCGATGGTCAGCGCCGAATTGGCGACCGCGGTGTTGAGTGGCTTGGGGTGGTAGGTCCACGTCAGCACGTACTTCTTGCCGCGCAAATCGCTGCTGCCGAAGTGTTCCTGCAGCGCCAGCGCGTGCGCCAGCTCCTGGCAGGGATGGGTGATCGTCTCCATGTTGATCACCGGTACCGGCGAATACCTGGCGAAGGACTTGAGCACGATGTCCTCGCGGTCGTAGGCCCAGTCGACGAACTTGGGGAACGCGCGCACGCCGATCAGGTCCACGTAGCGGCCCAGCACATTCGCCACCTCGGCGATGTGCTCCTCGGTGTCGCCGTCCATGACGGTGCCGAGGTCGAACTCGATCGGCCACGCGTCCTTGCCCGGCTGCAGCACCACCGCATGACCGCCCAGCTGGAACGCGCCCAGCTCGAAACTGGTCCGGGTCCGCATCGACGGATTGAAGAACACCAGCGCGATGGACTTGCCCTTGAGCGCGTCGCCCAGCTTGTGTTGCTTGTACAACGCCGCCTGCGTCAGCAGGGCGTCGAGGTCGGCGCGGCTCCAGTCCTGCGTGTTCAAGAAGTGCTTCATCAGGGGGTCCGTGGGTCGGGGGCGTGGCGGTGGCGAGGGACAAAAACGAAAAAACCCAGCCTCGGGCTGGGTTTCGGCAAGACGGGCGAAAACGTCCGGGCGACCCAGCTCAGCAGCAAGGTTCCGGTCGGCGCGCACGCGACGTCATCCCGGCCGCCATGCGGGCGGAGGTCAGGAGGTCGGCGTGGGCAAGGACGTTCATCACGGCGCGCATCCTCGCATGCCGGGGCATCCGCTGCAAGGCGTCGTTCGGGATGCGACGGCCGTCCCGGCGCGGGTTTGCCGCCAGGGCCGCCACGCGACGCACGCCGTGGCGTCATCGCGCCGTCGCGCTTCCTTGCCGTCCACGCCGGCGCGGCGGGTGCGACATGTGCCACGAGGGTTGGCAGGCCCTAGGGGCTGTCGGCCACCACCACCGGCGTCACCGAGACCCGCACGGGGATGCGGTTGCCGGGGTCGCGCGGCAGGCGCGACCGGTACTTCACGCCGCGATGGACGTAGTCCACGTCGTAGGCCACGGGGCGGCGGAACTCGCGCTCGAGCGGCACCATGCGGCATTCGCCACCGGCCGAAGGAGCCACTTCCTCGACCTTGGGATCGGGGGTCAGCGCGCTCTTGACCACGCCGAGCACGCGCGCGAAACCGGTCTTCTGCGGCTCGGGCTCCTCGACCGGGGTCGAGGCCTCGCAGCGTTCGACCATGCTGGTCGCGCGCAGCGTCTGGTACACCGGCTCGGCGCGCAGGACCTGGGCGTACTCGACGCGCACGTTCTCGGGCTGTTGCGCCGGCGCCGGACCGGGCGCCTGCTGCGCGGACGCGGGCAAGGCGGCTGCCGCCAGGATCGCCAGTGCAGACAGCCAGGCAAGGCACTGGCGGCGCGGGGTGCGGGCGGAGGCAGGGACGGGAGCCATCGACCCGCAGTGTAGGGGCTGGCGCCTCGCCTCCGCCTGAATCTCGGCTGTCGTGGCGCGCGCACGCCCGCTAGAATCGAGCGTTTCCCGCCATCCACCGCCGATGAGCCTGCGCCTCCACAACACCCTGACCCGCCGCGTCGAAGCCTTCGCGCCGCTCGATCCGGCCTGCCCGACGATGTACGTCTGCGGGCCGACGGTCTACAACTACGTGCACATCGGCAATGCCCGCGGCCCGGTCGTGTTCGGCGTACTCGCCGCCCTGCTCCGCCGGCGCTACGGCGCGCTGCGCTACGCACGCAACATCACCGACGTCGACGACAAGATCAATGCCGCCGCGCGCGAGGCGGGCGTGCCCATCTCCGCCATCACCGACCGCTTCGCCGCCGCCTACCGCGAGGACATGGCCGCGCTTGGCGTGACCGGCGACGCCGCGCCCGATATCGAGCCGGCGGCCACCGCGCACATCGCCGAGATGATCGCGATGATCCAGCGCCTGGTCGAGGGCGGCCATGCCTACGCCGCCGAGGGCCACGTGCTGTTCGCGGTGGGCACGTTCGCGGGCTACGGCAAGCTGTCGCGGCGCGATCCGGACGACATGCTGGCCGGCGCGCGGGTGGAAGTGGCGCCATACAAGCGCGATCCGGGCGATTTCGTGCTGTGGAAGCCATCCTCCGACGAACTCCCCGGCTGGGACTCGCCCTGGGGCCGTGGCCGGCCCGGCTGGCACATCGAATGCTCGGCGATGGCGGCGGCGCACCTCGGCGAGACCATCGACATCCACGCCGGCGGCGTCGACCTGCAGTTCCCGCACCACGAGAACGAAGTGGCACAGAGCGAATGCGCGCACGGCGGGCATGCCTTCGCGCGCGTCTGGCTGCACAACGGCATGCTGACGCTGTCCGGCGCGAAGATGTCGAAGTCGCTGGGCAACATCGAGAAGGTACACGACCTGGTGCGCGCGCATCCGCCGGAGGCCTTGCGCTACGCGCTGCTCTCGGCGCACTACCGCCAGCCGCTGGACTGGTCCGACACGCTGGTCGAACAGAGCGTGCGCACGCTGGACCGACTGTATGGCACGCTGCGCGACCTGGGTGACGTCGAGGCGACGCCGGTGATTCCGCAGGCGATCGAGGACGCGCTGGACGACGACCTCAACACGCCGGCCGCGCTGGCGGAAGTGGCGCGCATCGCGGCTGAAGCCCGCAAGGCGGAGGCCGTGGGCGAAAAACGTCGATTGAAGTCCGAACTGCTCGGCGCGGGCCTTGCGCTCGGCCTGCTCCAGCAGTCGCCGCCATCATGGTTCTCGCGCGGCGCCTCCGGCGACGACGATGCGCGCATCCAGGCGCTGATCGACGAGCGGCTCGCCGCCAAGCAGGCCCGTGACTTCGCGCGTGCCGATGCGATCCGGGACCAGCTGGCGGGCGAAGGCATCCTGCTGGAGGACACGCCGCAGGGCGTACGCTGGAAACGCGGCTGATTTGATCGTGTTGCCGAAGGTGCTGTCCCAGGAGCACGAGCTTCCGCACACCTGTGGTGCGCGGGTTCATTTCTTTTGATAAGCGTCAAAAGAAACGAACCAAAGAAAAACGCTTCCCCGACACAGCAAACCAGCCAAGCGAGTTCTTGCGGGATTTTCCGACTTGCCCTCCATGGCTCGGTCGGAAAACGGCGGGCATCCATGCCCGCCGCCCTACGGGTCTGCAGATCGACTGGCAACTGCAATCCATGAAAAAGCGAACAGATTTGATCGCTTTTCACTTGGGCAACATCTTCCATTGGAAACCGCGGAGGGCGGCGCACAGGGATGTGCGCCGTTTTCCGCCACGGCAGGGATGCCGTGGCGAAAAATCTCAACGTCGGTACAACTCGCGAGTTTGCCTGATCGGGGAGGGCCCTTTTCTTTGGTTCGTTTCTTTTTGGCCAGAAAAAGAAATGAACCCGCGCGCCGCAGGCGGGCGGAAGCTCTTGCCTTTCGCGGGAAAGCAAAGTCGCGGCTTGGCCGGCCTGCCTCTGCTAAGGAGCACTTCACCGAGATGGCAGGCATGGTCGCTCCGCGGCCAGAAACCTTCTGCGATCCATCCTGGAGAACGCACCATG
>JAIUOJ010000197.1 GCA_020161335.1 Pseudomonadota bacterium | reverse complement strand
CGCCCGCACCTCCGGGATCGCGGCGATGGCCGACGCGGCGGCGCCGGCCGTCTCGGTGCGCAGTTCGTCGGTGGCGTCGTGGCCGTTGACGAGCACCCGCAGGTCGCCGCCGGGGTCGTCGCGGAAGCCGATCTCGGTGTCGAAGGTGCAGCGCACCAGTGCCCCGGCGTCGTCGAGGTCCAGGTCGGCCCAGCCTGCGGCCACGCCCACCGCGCGGTACAGCGCGCCGGAATCGAGGTAATGCCAGCCCAGGCGCTGCGCCACCAGCCGGCTGATGGTGCCCTTGCCGGACCCCGAGGGGCCGTCGATGGTCAGGACCGGGACGATGTCGGGCATGGGCAGCGGGCTCACGGGGGCGGGCCGGGATTATCGCCCAGTGGCGCCGTCGGCCCGCATTCGCCCGGCCACGCGTCCACCCCGCGGCCAGGGCGTGCAACCGCTTGAATCCCCGAAGGAAAAGCCGCTATAATGCGCGGCTTCGTTTTTCACCCGTTTTTTTCGAGGTTCCGTCATGAAGGTCCTGTCCTCCCTGAAGTCGGCGAAGGCCCGTCACCGCGACTGCAAGGTCGTTCGTCGCCGTGGCAAGGTCTTCGTGATCTGCAAGTCCAACCCGCGTTTCAAGGCGCGCCAGCGCTGAGGCGTAGAGGGGCATGGGGAAGTGCGGTATGCGCCCCGTGTCCTCACCCTTGCCTCTCCTGCAGGCGGGAGAGGGGGCGTGATCGTCGCGCTTCGCGCGACCGCTGTTGATGAAAACGGGCCGCAGCGATGCGGCCTTTTTGCGTGCCTGCGGTTTGCGCACCGGCAGCGACCAGCCCCTCGTCGCGGCGTGGCACGTCGCAAACCGGCCCCGCAGCACGCCGCGGGCCGGTCGAATCTGCTACAAAGCGGCGATCATCCCGACCTGCCGCTGCAGAGGAGTCCGTCCATGCGCCTGCCGACCTGCCTCGTCCTGTCCGCGCTGCTCTGTGCCGCAGCCCCCGCCTTCGCCGACACGCTGCTCGTCGACCGCGCGCAGGCCAAGTCGCAGGTCGCGTTGCCGGCCCGCGGCCAGTCCAGCGCGCAGGTCGAAGCGCGCTTCGGGGCCCCGTCGCAGAAGCTCGAGCCACGCGGCGGCCAGAAGCGCCAGTGGCCGACGATCAACCGCTGGGTCTACCCGCAGTTCACGGTCTATTTCGAGCGCGACCGCGTGATCGACGCCGTGCTCAACCAGGCCAGCGCCAGCGAAACCGGCCCCAGGCCGGCGATCCGCTGATCCCGGCGACGCCCGCGGAGGTCGCGCATAATGCGCGGCCCCGCGTTCGCGTGCCCGCCCGATGACCCAGATCCCCCTGCGTTTCCCCGCGGAATGGGAGCCCCAGTCCGCCGTCCTCATTGCCTGGCCGCACGCCGGCACCGACTGGGCCGAGCGCCTGGGCGAAGTCGAGGAGACCTACATCGCGCTGGTCGCGGCGATCACCCGCTTCCAGCCGGTGCTGGTGTGCGTGGCCGACGAGGACGTGGAGAGCTATGCGCGGGCACGCCTGTCGTCGAACCGCATCGACATGGACCGCGTGCGCTTCGTCGAGGTGCCCTACGACGACACCTGGCTGCGCGACTCCGGCCCGATCACGCTGGTGCCGGGGGCAGGACGGCCTGCCGCGACGCGGACAGCGCCGCATTTCAGGTTGCTCGATTTCCGCTTCACCGGCTGGGGCGGCAAGTTCGACGCAAGCGAGGACGACCGGCTGGTCGATCGATTGCACGACATGGGAATCTTCCCGAAGAGTGTCCGGCAATCCATTGATTTTGCGCTGGAAGGCGGGGCCATCGAGACGGACGGTGCAGGCACCTTGCTGACCACCTGGCAGTGCCTGCACGAGCGCCATCCGCAGGCGAGCCGCCAGGACCTGACCGAGCGCCTCGCCGGCTGGCTGCAGCAGGACCGCGTGCTCTGGCTCGACCACGGCGCGCTCGAGGGCGACGACACCGACGCCCACGTCGACACCCTCGCCCGCTTCGCCGCGCCGGACGCCATCGTGTTCCAGGCCTGCGACGATCCGGAGGACGCGCATTACGACGACCTCCAGGCCATGGCCGGCGACATCGCGGCCCTGCGCACGCGCCACGGCCAGCCCTATCGCCGGTTCCCGTTGCCGTGGGCCAAACCCATCCTCGACGGCGATCGCCGGCTCGCCGCCAGCTACGCCAACTTCCTGGTCATCAACGGCGCGGTGCTGATGCCCGCCTATGGCGATCCAGCCGACGACGCCGCGGCCACGGTGCTCGCCGATGCCTTCCCCGGCCGCGAAATCCTGCAGGTGCCCTGCCGCCCGCTGATCTGGCAGAACGGCAGCCTGCACTGCATCACGATGCAGTTGCCTGCGGGCCTGCTGGCGGCGTAGCACCATGCCCCGCTACGTGGCCCTGCTGCGGGGCGTCAGCCCGATGAACCTGAAGATGCCGGCGCTGAAGCGCTGCGTGGAGGACGCGGGTTTCGACAATGTCAGGACGCTGCTGTCCAGCGGCAACGTCGCCTTCGATGCGTCGAAACAATCCGAGCGCGTGCTGGCTCGCAGGATCGAGACGGCAATGGCGACGGCGCTGGACCGCGTGTTCTGGACCGTGGTGCGCCCGACCCTGCATCTGCAGGCATTGCTCGACAGCGACCCATTCGCCGCCTTCGACCTGCCCGCCGGCGCGAAGAAGGTCGTCACCTTCCTGCGTGAGCCGCCCGCGAAACGGATGATCCTCCCTCCGGAAACGGACGGCCCCCGGATCCTGGCGATGGACGGCCTGGAGATCTTCAGCACCTACGTGCCGCAACCGGGAAACCCTGCGTTCATGGCCCTGCTCGAAAAGACCTTCGGGGGCGCGATCACCACCCGCACCTGGGACACCGTCAGGAAATGCGCGGCCGCCTGATGCGGGCTATGAATACAATGCACGCATGAAGACCAACACCCTCCCCGTCGCGCTGATCCAGGAACGCAATCAGGGCGACACCGACGCCAACCTGGACGTGATCGAAACCCGCGTCGCCGAGGCCGCGAAGTCCGGCGCGCGGCTGGTGCTCCTGCAGGAACTGCACAACGGCGCGTACTTCTGCCAGCACGAATCGGTGGGCGAGTTCGACCTGGCCGAGCCGATCCCCGGCCCGAGCACCGAACGCCTGGGCGCGCTGGCCAAGCGGCACGGCGTGGTCCTGGTGTCGTCGCTGTTCGAGCGCCGCGCCGCCGGGCTCTACCACAACACCGCGGTGGTGTTCGAAGCCGACGGCCGCGTCGCCGGCAAGTACCGCAAGATGCACATTCCCGACGACCCGGGCTTCTACGAGAAGTTCTACTTCACGCCCGGCGACCTCGGCTTCGAACCCATCGATACCAGCGTCGGCCGCCTTGGCGTGCTGGTGTGCTGGGACCAGTGGTATCCCGAGGGCGCACGCCTGATGGCGCTGGCCGGCGCCGAGCTGCTGCTCTATCCCACCGCCATCGGCTGGGATCCGGATGATGTGCAGGACGAGAAGACCCGCCAGCGCGACGCGTGGGTGCTGAGCCATCGCGGCCACGCCGTCGCCAACGGCCTGCCGGTGCTGTCGTGCAACCGCGTCGGCCACGAACCCTCGCCGCTCGGCGCGAGCGGCATCGACTTCTGGGGCAACAGCCACGTGCTCGGTCCGCAGGGCGAGTTCATCGCCGAGGCCGGCGGCGAGCCGACGATCCTGATGGCGGAGGTCGACCTGCAGCGCAGCGAGCACGTGCGCCGCATCTGGCCGTTCCTGCGCGATCGCCGCATCGACGCCTACGGCGACCTGCTCAAGCGCTACCGCGACTGAGCGCCGTGCTGCGCCTGCGCGACGCGAGCGAGGCCGACATCGCGGCGATCACCGCGATCTACGCCGCGGAAGTGCGCGACCACGTCAACACCTACGAATACGACGCGCCGGACGCCGCGGAGATGGCGCGGCGCATGCGCGCGCTGCTGGACGCCGGCTACCCCTACCTCGTCGCCGAACTCGACGGCACGGTCGCCGGCTACGCCTACGCGGGCAGCTTCCGCGCGCGCCGCGGCTACCGGCACACGGTCGAGAACTCGGTGTACGTCGCCGCCGACCGACAAGGCCACGGCATCGGCGCCGCCCTGCTGTCGGCGCTGGTGGACGCCTGCGCGGCGCGCGGGTTCCGGCAGATGGTCGCGGTGATCGGCGAGCCGACCAACACCGCCTCGATCCGCCTGCATGCACGCGCCGGCTTCATCCACGCCGGCACCCTGCCCGGGATCGCCTGGAAACACGGTCGCTGGCTGGACACGGTGTTCATGCAGCGGGCGCTGGGCGACGGCAAGGCCACCCCGCCGCAGGATCGGCAGGAAGGAGGCGCCGCTTGACGGGAACGAACGGTCGTGCTTTTATCAGGGCGTGCTCATGACGCCCTCCCCCACGAAGGGTGCCACCACGCGCGAGGCCATCCTCGCGCGTTCCTATGCGCTGGCCTGCGTCAACGGACTCGAGGGATTGACCATCGGGACCGTGGCCGAGCAGGTCGG
>JAIUOJ010000196.1 GCA_020161335.1 Pseudomonadota bacterium | reverse complement strand
CCGCCTGCTGCGTGTTCGCCCGCGCCTGCGTCGCCAGCGCCTGCTCCCACAGGGCGGCGATGCGCGCGTGACCGCTTTCGAGTCCGCCGGCGAGGGCCTGCATCTGTGCCTGCGCGGCATGGGCGACCGCCTCGTGCAGGGCACCCGCGTCGCGCGCCAGCGCGGCCATCGTCGCTTCCACGGCCGGACGCAGCGCTTCGCCCGCGATGCGCACGCTTTCGCTGGCATTGCGCTCGATCGACTGGCGCGCCGCATGGGCCAGCTGCGCGTGGATGTCCTCGGCGCGGGCGTGGAAGGCGGCCTGCTCCTGGGCCTGGCGTTCGTTCGCGGCGAGGCTGTGCCGTTCCAGCGCGGAGGCCATGGCGTGCATGCGGTCGACCAGCGTCGGCATCGCGTCGGCCTGCTGTTGCAGCAGCGCCAGCATCTGCGTGCGCTGGTGCGCCTGCGAATGGGCGTGCAGGGTGGTGGCGATGCGCGCATCGAGCGCGTGCACCGCATCCTGCCGCTCACGGCGGCACAGCGCCGACAGCAGGCCGAGCATCGCCGAAGTCGCCACGCCGGCGATCGCGGTGCCGAAGGCGAAGCCCAGGCCCTTCACCGGCGCCGCCAGCGAATCGCGGATCGCCTGCAGGTCGGTCGCGGTTTCCAGCGCCATGCCGGTGCCGCGCAGGGTCAGCATCATGCCCAGCAGGGTGCCGAGCATGCCAAGCAGCACCAGCAGGCCGACGAGGTAGGGCGTCAGCGCCGGCGCGGGCAGGGGCACGCGCTCGCCTTCCACGCGCAGGCGCACGGCCTGGCGCAGCGAAGGATCAAGCGGCGCCAACCAGTCGCCGAGCGAGGGCGGTGGCTGCGACAGCGCGGCGTTGGCCTGTTCGAGGGTGGCGGTGGCGCGCCGGTAGCGCAGCAGTTCGCGTGCCCCTACCAGGTACAGCGCGCCGATCGACACGGTGACCGCAAGCGCGAGCGGGCTCGCGCCGATGTAGCCGGCCGCGATCCAGAGCACCGCGGCGAGGCCGAGGGCGAAGACGACGAGGTGCGGGAGGGATCGATTCATGGCGTCCATGGTCCGGGGTGGCGAAGCGCCGCAACCAGGCCTTCGAGGGGTTGGAAGCGCACGTCCAGCTCGGCGAGCAGGGCCTCGCGCAGGTCGCGGCGGAAGGTGCGCAGCCAGGCGTCGTCCGCGGCATCGGCGTGCGCGTCGCCGGGCGGTTGGCCGGCGGCGCGGCGCAGGCGGTCGAAACGGGCGTGGAGCAGGCCGGGCACGATCGCCAGCAGCGACTGCTCCTTCGGACTCAACACGCCTTCCAGCACCGCATCGACGTCGGCCAGTCGCACCATGGCGGGCGGGCCCGCGGCCAGCCGGCCGCGCAGCTGCCCGCGCAGGCGGCCGGTCTGGGCCTGCATCGCCTGCTGGTGGGCGCGATGGCAGGCGCGGAAGTATTCGAAGTCGGGGAACTGCGCGGTGACGCTCTCGCCCGCGCGCAACACCGGCGGGGCCAGCCGCGGGTCGCCGGCGATGGCCGCGGCAAGGGCCGCGCGCGTTCGCGAGCAGTCGTCGTGCGCGGCGTCGGCGTCGGGGGCCGCCGCGGCGACGTCCACCGGCGCCGGCGCCGCATCCAGCGCACGCGACAGCGCGACGGCGCGGGTCCAGTCGATCCACTGGCCGAGGCAGTCGGGCAGCGAAGCGCCGGGCGGCGCCACGTCGACGTCCGCGAGCCGCGCGACCAGACGGATGTAGCCCGGGCCGGGGATGGACGTGCGTCGGGGGAGGTCCAGCATGCGGTCGATCGAAAAAACGACCATTTTACAGGCCGCGCCATCCGCGACGCACCCGCACCCGTGCCGGCCGCCGCGCCGAGGCCGGGCCCACGCCCGGCCAGGCCTCAGCCGCAGGGTTTGTCCTTGGCGAAGGGGTTGAGCCGGCGCACCCAGCTGTCGCCGCAGTCGATGTCGGTCGGCGCCGGCGCCTGCGCGGCCGCCTGGCGCGCGGCATCGTCGCGACGGGCGCGTTCGGCCGCCGCCAGCTTGGTGCGGATCTGCGGCAGCGCGGCCAGCGCCGCGCGCTCGCCCTCGAGGATGGCGGCGTTGCGCTGCTCGAAACTGGCCGGGCCGATGTCGTTTACCTGCGGCCGGATCACCACGTCGGCGCGCGCCAGCTCCTGGCGCCCCAGCGTCTGGCCCATGATCGTGATCGACTGGTTGACGATGCCGGCCATGCCGCTGGGCGTGGTGCCCGGCGCCTTGCTGGAGATGTCCACCGCGATCACCACGTCGGCGCCGAGCTGGCGCGCCGCGTCGACCGGCACCGGGCTGACCACGCCGCCGTCGACGTAGCTCGCGCTGCCGATGCGGGCCGGTTCGAACACGCCCGGCACGCTGCTCGAGGCGCGCACCGCCTGGCCCGTGTTGCCGCGCACGAATACCGTGCGGTCGCCGGTGTCGAGCCGCGTCGCCACCGCCGCGAACGGCTTCTTCATGCGGTCGATCGGGCGCTGGTTCACCTCGCGGTTCACATAGTCCTGCAGCGCCTGGCCCTGGATCAGGCCGCCGGAGAACAGGCGCACGTCGCGGATCCCGGATTCGTCCATCGCCATCGCCCGGCGCTGCATCTCGAACGGGTCGAGGCCGCTGGCGTAGAGCGCGCCGACCACGCTGCCGGCGCTGGTGCCGGCGACCACGTCGGCGCGGATGCCGTTGGCCTCCAGCATCTTGATCACGCCGATGTGGGCGAAGCCCTTGGCCGCACCGCCGCCGAGCGCCAGGCCGACGCGCACCGGCGCCGGCTTCGGTGCGGGCGTCACCGTGACGGGGGCGGGCGGATCGCTGCGCGTGGCGCCTTCATGCCCGCCGCAGGCCGCGAGCAGGACGAGCAGGGAGGTCGTGAGCAGGGGCTTGGCGATGGACGGCAGGCGCATGGCGGCGTGGGCGCGGGGAAGGCGCACAGGATACGCAGCGCACGCCTGTCGCCAGCTGAAGCGGGGGGCCGGAGGATGCGCACCGCGATCGGCAGCGCCGCGGGGCCCCGCAAACAGAAACCCCGGAGCGCTTGCACGCTCCGGGGCTCGTTGTCTTGGTGGAGCCAGGGAGGATCGAACTCCCGACCTCGTCATTGCGAACGACGCGCTCTCCCAGCTGAGCTATGGCCCCAAGGCAGGCGGCGATTATACGGATGTCGCCCGCGCGTCGCCAGAGACCTCGTCGGCCGTCGTGCCCAGCAGCGGCGCCAGCGCGGCCTGCAGTTCGCCGCGACGCCAGCCGGACAGCGGGCCGGGCCAGTCGTCACCATCGAGCAGGGTTTCCAGCCAGCGTCGCGAGGCGAGCACGCCGTCGGGCAGGCCGAGCGCGGCGCTGCGCGAGGACACTGCGTCCTGCAGCCGCTTGAGCGCCTTGCGGTCGCGGTCGTCGCTGCGCGGCGGCGGCGCGTCGTCTTCGTCGGCCAGCGGCTGCTGCAGCGCGGTCCACAACGCGTCGGCGAACTTGCGCGGCGCCTTGGGATGCGCGTCGAGCAGGCGCTGCAGGGCCTCGCGGTCGGACGGCGCCTCGCGTGCCAGCGTGGTCGCCAGCTCGTTGTCCAGCACCCAGCTGCGCGGCAGGTCGCTGCGTCGCGCCTGGGCCTCGCGCCAGCGCAGCAGGCGCAGCAGGCGGCGGCGACCGTCGTCGTCGAGGAACTGCGCGCTGCGCAGCGCCAGGTGCGGCCAGCGATCGCCGTCCTCGTCGCGCACGCCGGCCACGAGGCGCGCGCAGTCCTCCGCGCACCAGGCTTCGCGACCGAGCGTGCGCAGCCGCGCGGCCAGCGCGTCGTGCAGCGCGAACAGGTGGCGCACGTCGTCGGCGGCGTAGGCCAGCTGGTTGGCCGACAGCGGCCGTCGCATCCAGTCCGAGCGCGTCTCGCCCTTGTCGACGGCCATGCCCAGCAGTTCCAGCACCAGCCGCTGGTAGCCGATCCCGGCGCCGATGCCGCACAGCGCGGCGGCCACCTGGGTGTCGAACAGCGATTCAGGCACCACGCCGCAGGCATGGCGGAACGCGACGAGGTCCTCGCTGGCGCTGTGCATCACCTTGAGCACCGCCGGATCGGCCAGCACCGGCGCCAGCGCCTCGCGCATGCCCGGCGCCAGCATGTCCAGCAGCAGGATGTCGCGCGGCGGGCTGCCGGCGGGAGCGTCGCGGTCTTCCAGCGCGACCTGCACCAGCGCCAACTGCGGCCAGTAGGTGCGTTCGCGGATGAATTCGGTGTCCATCGCGATGCGCGGCGCGGCGTCGGCGAGGAACTGGCGGAGCACGGTGGGGTCGGCGACCCAGGTCACGGCGGTGGACGGCATGCCCCGGAGCCTAACGGCGCGCGGACCCCGGAGGCAATCCTTGCGCATTGCGGCGCGGGCGCGTGCGTCCACGCCACGGCCGACGGCGCGATGGCTTAATCTGATGCCGATGTCGGCCTGCACACCCCGGTTGCGCGGAGTCTGGTTCGCGGTGGCGCTGTCCGCGGCGCTGTGCGCGGCGTGCTCGCGCGACCGTGGCG
>JAIUOJ010000195.1 GCA_020161335.1 Pseudomonadota bacterium | reverse complement strand
ATGGCGATGATGCTAGCGCGTCCGCACCGGCGCGACGTCGCGGCGGGTCCCCGCTCAGCGCGAAGGCGCGTCGTGGCCCGCCAGCGCGCCCATGAAGCGCCGGTAGTGGCGCAGCTCGGCGATGGAGTCGTGCACGTCGCTGAGCGCGGTATGCGCCGATGCCTTCCTGACCTCGGCCAGCACCTGCGGCGCCCAGCGTCGCGCCAGTTCCTTGATGGTGCTCACGTCGAGGTTGCGGTAGTGGAAGAAGCGCTCCAGCGCCGGCATCTGCCGGTGCAGGAACCGGCGGTCCTGGCAGATCGAATTGCCGCACATCGGCGACTGCCGCGGGCCGAGCCACGCCTGCAGGAATGCCAGCGTCCGCGCCTCGGCCTCGGCCAGCGGCACGCCCTCCTCCAGCACCCGACGCCAGAGCCCGGAATGCCCGTGCTGGTTGCGGTTCCAGTCGTCCATCGCCTCCAGGACCGCCAACGGATGCGCGATGGCGCACTCGGGCCCCTCGGCCAGCACGTTGAGGTCGGAGTCGGTGACCACCGTCGCGATCTCGAGGATCGAATCACGCCCGGTGTCGAGGCCGGTCATCTCGAGGTCGATCCAGACCAGCCGGCCGTTGCCGTGTGTCGATTCCTGGGAGGCCATGCGCTCGCGGGCGGTGACGGGACGCGGCATCATAGCGCAGCGCCCGCGCGGACCCGGACCCCATGCTGCAGAACGCCGCCCTGACCCACTACGCCATCCTCACCGCCATGCTCGCGCCGGCGTTCTTCCTCACCGCCACGGCGGCGCTGCTGGCCAGCGCCAATGCTCGGCTGGCGCGGATCATCGATCGCGCGCGGCAGCTGCTCAAGGATCTTTCGGAAAGCGAGGATGACGAAGAGCGCACGTTGCTGGAACGCCGCATCGCGGTGCAGCGCCGGCGCAGCCTGATCATCCTGCGCGCCAGCCAGTTGCTGTACGTGGCGATCACGTTCTTCGTCGCCACCAGCCTGCTGGTGGCCGGCGACTCCTACTTCAACCACGTCTTCGGCCCGTGGCCGACGGTGTTCGCGGCGCTCGGCGTGCTGTCGATGTTCGCCTCCAGCGTGCTGCTGGCCAGCGAGGCCACGCTCGCCGTGC
This sequence comes from Pseudomonadota bacterium, assembly GCA_020161335.1. Taxonomy (GTDB): domain Bacteria; phylum Pseudomonadota; class Gammaproteobacteria; order Xanthomonadales; family Xanthomonadaceae; genus Luteimonas. Next base: position 3,416 of record JAIUOJ010000195.1, on the reverse strand, counting down.
GCGCGGTCAACGACGAGATGGACGATGCCCACCGCTTCGCCAACCGGCGCAGCCCGCTGATCTGAGCGGCTGGCCGGTTCGCCGCAACGGCGCGACCGCCGCGGAAGGGTCGGGCCAGAACCCGGCGCGCCGTGTCATGCGAACGTGGGCACCGGCCTTCGCCGGGGTGGCGGGATCCGGTTCGCCCGGGTGACGAAGTGGCGAATGAACCGGGCACCGGCGACCTAGGGCACCGGCGGCCTGCCGCGCTTGGCCCGGAAGTAGTTGGTCAGGCGCCGGCCCGCCTCTTCGCCCAGGACGCCACCCACCACGTCGACCCGATGGTTGTGGCGCGGATCGGCGACGAGGTCGAACACGCTGCCGCAGGCGCCGGTCTTGGGATCGGCAGCGCCGTAGACCAGTCGCGCCACGCGTGCGTGCACCAGCGCCATCGCGCACATCGCGCAGGGTTCCAGGGTGACGTAGAGCGTGCTGCCAACGAGGCGATGGTTGCCGAGCGTGCGGCCGGCCGCGCGCATGGCGACGATCTCGGCATGCGCCGTCGGGTCCTGGTCGACGATGTTGCGGTTCCAGCCCTCGCCCAGCCGCGTGCCGTCGGCGCCGACGATCACGGCGCCCACCGGGATTTCGTCGAACTCGCGTTCGGCGCGATCGGCCAGCGCGAAGGCGTGGCGCATCCAGCGCAGGTCGTCGGGCGCGGGGCGCCCCGCCCCGTCCCCGCCGTCGATCCCGTGCCCGTCCGTTTCGCCGCCCATCTTGCCTCGTGCCGATGCCATCGTGCCGGCCTGCCGCCGGACGTCGTGCGCGCCGCTGCCGCGCACGGTTGCATCGCGCATCATAGAGCACCCAACATGGCGCCCTTGCCATGACGCGGCCGCAACGGAGGCGACCCGTGCCGGACCACCCGCAGGCTCCACCCGCGCAGCCCCGGGCCGGCGCCCGGCGCCGCCGCTGGCTGCGCAAGCTTTCCATCGCCGCCCTGGTCACGATCGCGGCCTGGGCGCTCGCCGCGTACGTGGTGTTGCCGCGTGCGCTGCGCCACTACGACCACCAGGCGGCGCTGGCCGGCATGGACATGGTCACGCGCACCGGCATCGGACTGCCGGGTGATCCGCTGAATGTCGGCATCGTCGCGTCGCGGGAAGAACTGGTCGCGGCGATGCTCGCGGCCGGTTGGTCGCCTGCCGACGCCGTCACCCTGCGCACCGGCGTCGAGATCGTGGGCAGTGTGCTGTTCGACCATGCCTATGCCGATGCGCCGGTCAGCCCGCTGTTCTACCAGGGCCGGCAGCAGGACCTCGCCTTCGAACAGGCAGTCGGCAAAAGCGCCGACCGCCGGCAGCACGTCCGGCTGTGGAAGGTGTTGCCGGCCGGGGCCGAAGGCAGGCCGGTCTGGCTCGGGTCCGCGTCCTTCGACAAGGGCGTCGGGCTCAGCCACTACACCGGCGCGGTGACGCACGCCATCTCGCCCGACGTGGACGCCGCGCGCAACCGCCTGTCCGCCGACCTGGCGCAGGCCCTGCGCGTCGTCGAGACCTACGAGGTGACCGGCGTCGGTGCCACGCTCAACGGCCGCAATGGCGAAGGCGACCGCTACTACACCGACGGCGAGCTGCGCGTGTCCGTGGTGGCGGCCGCCGGCGACCACGGCCGCAACCCGCCGCGCGTGCTGCCCAATCCGCCGCTGGTCGAGCTCAAGAACCGCCTCTGGCGAAGCCTGCGGCCCGCCCGGCCGACCGACACGACGGCGGCCACGGCCGCTGCACCCTGAAGCCTCGGCTGCAGGACGCCGGAACGACGCGCGTCCGCGTGCTCACTCCCACTCGATGGTGGCCGGCGGCTTGCCCGAGATGTCGTAGACCACGCGGGAGATGCCGCGCAGCTCGTTGATGATGCGGTTGCTCACCGTGCCGAGGAACGCGTACGGCAAGTGCGCCCAGTGCGCAGTCATGAAGTCGATGGTTTCCACCGCACGCAGCGCGATCACCCACTCGTAGGCGCGGGCATCGCCCACCACGCCGACCGACTTCACCGGCAGGAACACGGCGAAGGCCTGCGAGGTCTTGTCGTACAGGTCGGCCTTGCGCAGTTCCTCGATGAAGATCGCGTCGGCACGCGCCAGCAGTTCGGCGTACTCCGGCTTCACTTCGCCGAGGATGCGCACCCCCAGCCCGGGACCCGGGAACGGATGGCGGTAAACCATCGTGCGCGGCAGGCCGAGTTCGACCCCGAGGCGGCGCACCTCGTCCTTGAACAGCTCGCGCAGCGGTTCGACCAAGCCGAGCTTCATGTGCTCGGGCAGGCCGCCGACGTTGTGGTGGCTCTTGATCACGTGCGCCTTGCCGGTCTTGCTGCCGGCGGACTCGATCACGTCCGGATAGATCGTGCCCTGCGCCAGCCACCTGGCGTTCTTCAGCTTGTTCGACTCTTCCTCGAAGATCTCAACGAACAGGTTGCCGATGATCTTGCGCTTGGCTTCCGGATCGGCGACACCTTCCAGTGCCTTGAAGTAGCGATCGGCCGCGTTGACGCGCACCACCTTCACGCCCATGCCGCCCTTATCGGCTTCGTTGGCGAACATCGCCATCACCTGGTCGCCTTCCTGCCAGCGCAGCAGGCCGGTGTCGACGAACACGCAGGTCAGCTGCTCGCCGATGGCCTTGTGCAGCAGCGCGGCGACGACCGAGGAATCCACGCCGCCCGACAGGCCCAGGATCACCTCGTCGGAGCCGACCTGTTCGCGCACGCGGGCGATCTGGTCCTCGATGATGTTGGCCGCGGTCCACAGCGTTTCGCATCCACACACGTCGACCACGAACCGGCGCAGCAGCGTCTGCCCCTGCAGCGTGTGCGTGACCTCGGGATGGAACTGCACGCCGTACCAGCGCTTCTCCTCGTTGGCCATCGCCGCGACCGGGATGCGGTCGGTGGTCGCGGTGACGGTGAAGCCCGGCGGCACTTGCGACACATGGTCGCCATGGCTCATCCACACGTTCAGGCGCGGCGTGCCGCCGTGGTCGCTCAGGCCGGAGAACAGCGCATCGGCGTGCACCACGTCGACCTCGGCATGGCCGAATTCGCGCTGGTCCGCCGCTTCGGTGGCACCGCCAAGCTGCGCCGCCAGCGTCTGCATGCCGTAGCAGATGCCGAGGATCGGCAGGCCGCTGTCGAACGCCTGCTGCGGTGCCTTCGGCGCGCCCGGCAGCGTGGTTGATTCGGGGCCACCGGACAGGATGATGCCCTTCGCGCCGAAGGCTTCGATTTCAGCCGGATCGTGGTCCCAGGCCCAGATTTCGCAGTAGACGCCGATCTCGCGGATGCGGCGCGCGATCAGCTGCGTGTACTGCGCGCCGAAGTCGAGGATGAGGATCTTGTCGCTGTGGATGTTGGTCATCGCGTCCTCCCCTCTCCCTCCT
>JAIUOJ010000194.1 GCA_020161335.1 Pseudomonadota bacterium | reverse complement strand
CCTGAAGCCCGAGTCCTCCACCGAAGGCTCGTACAACCAGTGGTGGCCTGGTCTAGACGAGCAGCCTGCCGGAAAGGGCGTGATCCATTCGACCTCCGCTGCCGCGCGGGTGATCCGTCACGGCAGCGGAAGCGAGGGCGAGGGGAGTGCGCCCTTGCCTGTGACGATCAACGCACGCGAGCTACAGGCCCGAACCGAGCATTTCCAGCCATACCGGCTGATATTGCGGTTCCTGGATGCTGCTGGTGTGCCCCGGATTGTCCCCGGTGGTGTTCGTGATCGGACCATTGTTGGCGTACGTGTTGCTGGAGGGCACCTTCAGCTTGCCGGCAATGCGCTTCAGGTCGGCCGCGAAGCCCTCCCTGGCGTGATAGGCGTAGTACCAACGGTCGGGCGGCGTGACCGGGGTCCACGTGTACCACGCGGCAAGATCCTTCTGGGCGTTGCGGTAATCCCATCCGCCAGAGAATGACAGGACGCGCCAGAGCGACTTCTTCTTGCCGAGGTACTGGGCCATGCCGCCACCCTGCGATTGGCCCGAAACCGCGATCATGTCCCACTCGATCGTGTTGTCGGCCTTCAGGTACTGCCCCCAGTCGCCCACGGGATCAGCATCACGTAGGTAGATCAGCAGGCTCTGCAGCCGGTTGACGATGGCATCCTGGACCTGGTCCGAAATCCCGTTGAAGTTGTTGTTCCCCCAGAGTCGCCTGTGTCTGAATTGCTGGGCACACTCCGGATTGTTCTTCAATCGCGTACTGCCCGATGCACATGTCTGGGAGACGGCGGGATCGCTGATGTACACCAGGTTGATGACCCGGTAGCCCTGGTCGAGGCCGGCCCGGAAAAAGTACTTGGGACCGAAGCCCGGCGAGTCCGTGGTGCCAGTGAGGAACACAAGCAACTTGTTGTTGCCGATGTTCGGATCGTAGAACACGCGATGCGGGAAATTGAAGCGCGTGATCCTGGCGTCGGTGGCGTTGGGCAGCACTTCCCTGTAGCTGAAGCGCTCGGGTGGGAACAGTTCGGTATCCAGCTCCTGTGCCCAGGCCGCTCCGCCGGACACCAGCCACAGGCACAGCATCCCGAGCACACGCACGAGTCTATTCATCGTCACTTCCCCCCTCCTGGTTGGATTCCCGAATCAAGTCGCCACGCATCCCGCAAAGGCATGCGGGCGACGGCGATCGCGCCATCTCGGCCGCGCAGCCCATTTGCCTGCGCATGCGCATCGGTTCAGCAAGCACGTCCGAGATACACGCGCGCCCCACTGGCGCGGGTTGCATTCTCCGAAGCGCACGAGATTCCTGTATATCGTATACAATATTTCCCTGTCAACGAGGGCGCCTTCTGCGCTCCGGGCTGACCGCGTCCGAGCCGGTCCTTCCGATGCCTCCTCCGAGCCAGAGAGGTCGAGGGAGGTGCCATGAACCGCGTGGCGTTCCTGCTGGCTGGCGCTGCAACCGGCGTGATCGACGACATGGGCCAACGCCACGGAGCGATGTGGCCGCTCCGCCGAGGGTGGTGCGCAGGAGACCGTCGCTGGCCGTCAATGCCATGGCGCTGCATCCGCACGCGGCCGTCGCATGGTGAGACCCGGCCGCGCGGCACTGTTCGCCGACACGGGCCTGCATTGGTTGCGAATGCAGATGGCCTGCGCCGATGATGCCCCGGCTCCTCTTCGGTCTGTAGGCGACAGCGTGCGGTGCAATACGCATGCGCCTCTGGACCTGTGCCAGGCCTGTGCGCGATAGCGGTACCGCCGCAGGCGCCACGCGGTGTTCGACCCTTGGACGCGTCGACGTGGACAGACGCTGGAGCGCAAGCACGGCCACGCGCTTCGGAACCGGCCCGATGCAGCTCCGACATCTTCGCACGCGTGTGCTACTGTCCGGCAGCGCGCGATCGCGCGGTACTGCTTGACCAATCCAGGGGGAGAGGCAATGGCGAAGTCGAAACTGCTTGACCTGATGCGACGGCTTGGCAGTGACGCGGCGCTGGCCGCGGAGTTCGACAAGGATCCCGAGACCGTGATCCAGCGCGCCGGGCTCTCGGACGAGGAGCGCAAGGCGATGCTGGGCAAGGATTACCCGGCGATCAAGCGGCTCACGGGGCTCGAAGACGGGCAGTTCGCCACCAACCACATCATCTTCGCGTACGAGGAGTAGGGCCGGGGCACGGATGGCCAGCGCATGAGGCGCCTGTTCGTGAATGCGATGCCGAGGCTGGTGCTGGCACTGGCGTTGGTAGCGGTCGTGGTTGCCGGCACGCCTGCCTTCGCCGAGGATCCGCTGGAACCCCAGGTGGCGGACATCGAGCGGCTGGCGAGAAACGCGCAGCTGGGGGAATCCAACGCGAAGATCGCCGCCCTGTCACCGCGCCTCGCCGAGTTGGCGCCGGAGCAGCGGCAGCGCGTCGAGTTCGTGCGCCTGCGCAACCTGGGCATCGCCGGGGACGAAACCGCCGCACTGGCGGGACTGACGGCGCTGCTGCGCGAAAGGATGCCCACTCCGCTGCGCGTGCGCGTCTACGCGACGGCCATCAGCATCGCGGCCAACGTCGAGGACTGGCCGCTGGCGTTCGGCTGGCTCAGCGAGGGGCTGTCGTACCTGCCCGAGGCGCCGGTCGAGTCGAGCGTGCTGCTGGCGTCGGCGAGCTACCTGCACAGCCTCGTCGGCGAGAACGCCAAGGCCAAGGAACTGGCGCTGCGTGCGCTTGCGTCCGCGGAGTCCTCCGGCGAGCCGCAGGCGATCTGCAGGATCGTGGCCCAGGTGGGCCTGGCCGAGGACGAGGCCGGCGAGTTCGCCGAAGCCGAGCGCTGGCGGCATCGCCAGATCGACGCCTGCACGCGTTCGGGCGACAAGGTGTTCGTCGCCAACGGCAAGTACGGTGTCGGCAAGGCCGCGGCGAAGCAGGGCCGCTACGTGGAAGCGCTGGACTGGTCGCGCCAGGCGCTGGCCGAGTTCGAGGCGGCGGGCTTCGTGGCCGGGACGTGGGGCGCCCGGCTGGTGGTGGCGGACAGCCTGCTGTCCTCGAACCAGGGGCTTGACGAGGCGCAGGCCTTGCTCGTCGACTCGCTGCGCTATTACCGCGCGCGGGACGCTTCCGCGGCGATCGCGGAGACGGAGCACCTGCTGGCACGGCTGGCCGAGCGGCGCGGCGATGTCGCCGCGTCGCTGGCGCACCTCAAGCAGGCGATGTCGGCGACGGAGGCGGCCGAGCGCGATGCGCGTGCGCGCCGGCTGGCCTACCTGCAGGTGGAGTTCGACCTGCGCCTGAAGGAACAGCAGATCGCCCTGCTCGAGACCGAGAAGGAGCTGGCGGAACTGCGCGCCAGCGAGACCCAGCGGCGGCAATGGGTCCTGGCGGCCGGCATGGCGGGCCTGCTGGCCACGGCGATCCTGCTCACGGTGTTGCTGCGGCGCTCGTTCCTCGATCGCCGGCGCTATCGCTGGCAGTCCGAACACGACAGCCTGACGCGGCTTTACAACTACCAGGAAGTACGCAGGCTGGGCGAGGCCGCGTTCGAGCGCGCGCGCCGGGCGGGCCAGCCGTTCACGGCGATCGTGGCCGACATCGACCGCTTCAAGGAAGTCAACGATCGCCATGGCCACGCCGCCGGCGACGAGGCGCTGCGCGTGCTCGGCGGCTGGATCGAGGAGGTGCTGGACGGACGCGGCATCGCCGGGCGCAGCGGCGGCGACGAGTTCACCCTGCTGCTGGATGCCGATGCCGCCGAAGCCGAGTCGCTGCTGCGGCGCCTGCGTGACCGGATCGAGCCGATCACCGTGTTCGGGCAGACCGTGCGTTTCAGCATCAGCGCCGGCATCTGCCAGGCAAATGGGCACGCCGCCGCGCTGGACCAACTGATCCACCAGGCAGACCAGGCGCTGTACCGCGCCAAGCATGACGGACGCGACCGCATGGTGCACGCGGTCGACGTCGCCGCGGACGACGCCTCGGCGTCGCTGGTGGTCGTCGGCAGCGGCATCGATTTCGGACGGCATGCCAGCGAGCGCTGCCTGTCGGAAATCCGCGAGGCGCAGGTGGTGTTCTGCCTGGTCGACCCGTTCGCGCTGGCGATGATCCGCGAATCCCGGCCCGATGCGATCAACCTCGGGATGCATTACGCAGCCGGCAAGGACCGGCGCCAGACCTATCGCGAGATCGATGCCGCGATCATGGCGCAACTGCTCGCCGGCAAGCGCGTCTGCGCGGTGTTCTACGGGCACCCGGGCGTGTTCGCCGACGTGCCGCACGCGGTGGTGCGCAAGGCGCGCGAGGCGGGGATTCCGGCGCGGATGGAGCCGGGCATCTCGGCCGAGGCCTCCCTGTATGCCGACCTCGGGCTCGACCCCGGCCGGCGCGGGGTGCAGTCGATCGAGGCCACGCACTTCCTGGTCCACGAGCGCCAGCTCGACCCGGCTGGGCTGGTGCTGCTGTGGCAGGTGGCGCTGTCGGGCGACCTGACGTGCAGTCGCCTGCATGCGGAAGCGGAGGGCCTGCAGGCGCTGGTGGACAAGCTGCAGCGCTGGTATCCGCCGGACCACGAAGTACTCCTGTACGAGGCCGCGCGCCTGCCGATCGAACGCTTCCGCGCCGACCGCCTCGCGTTGCG
>JAIUOJ010000193.1 GCA_020161335.1 Pseudomonadota bacterium | reverse complement strand
AGCAGCGGCAGGCCGACCTCGACCGCCAGCTTCTCGTTGTCGCTGCTGCCGTAGGCGAGGGCCACCGGCAGCACGCCTGCATCGCGCAGGGCGGCGAGCAGGGCGCGCACGGTCGCGGGGTCCGGGGTGGCGGCGAGGCCGCCGAAATCGACGATCACCGCGGCACGCGCGAACAGCTTCGGCGCGCGGGAGACGCGGTCGCGCATCTCGCCGGCCAGGCGCTCGACGTCGAGCGTGCGCACGCGCAGGTTGGCGATGCCGACCTGGCCGATCTTGAGTTCGCCGGCCTGCTCGAAATCCATGGCCGCGTTCATGCGTTGCCGGCCTCGGCGACGGCGATGCGCGGGCGCGACAGCCACGGTTCGTCGGGCAGGGCGTCGCCGTAGGTGTCACGCACCCAGGCGTAGCTGCACAGGTCCTTGGCCATCATCGAGGCGCGGATGCCGCTCTCGGGCATCACGTGCTGGCCGATCTCGCGGAAGCCGAAGCTGCCGTGGAACAGGCGCACCGGGTCGGCGTCGTGCTCCAGGAACACCTCGCAGGCCAGTTGCGGGTAACGCAGTTCGGCATGGCTCTGCGCGTCGGCGTAGAAGGCGCGGCCGACGCCGCCGCCGCGGCGGCGACTGGAGACGACGATGCGGTCGATGTAGAAGAACCGCGCGCAGTGCTCGCGGAACCAGCGGAAGTTGCTGCTGTCGTGGTCGGCATCGGAGCCGAAGCCGACCAGGAAGCCGGTGAGCGTGCCGTCGCGCTCGGCGACGCGGAAGTACTCGGCGGTGTCGAAGAACTTGCGGAGACGGGCCGCGTCCAGCGGCAGGATCGTCGGGCCAGCGGCATTGTTGAGGGCGAGGATGGAATCCAGCTCGTGCTCGCGCACGTCGCGGATGACGATCGACATTCCTGACTCCAGAAAGCGGTGGTCGACTGCGGGCGCGGCCACCATTCGGCAAACGGCCGTGGCCCCGTGCACAGGCCACCACGGCGACGTTGCGGATTATCGCATGCCCTCCGCCGCCGGGGCGACCATGGCGCCCGGCCATGGCGGCGGCCGAGGGGGTCGCAGGCATGACTTCCGAGGGGGCCGCCGGCGCGCGAATGGGCCTACCATGGCGCCATGCTGTCGCGCCTCGACCACGCCCGCATGCTGCGCTACGCCGGCCTGTTCACCTGGGCGGTGATGCTGTTGCCGCTGCTGCTGCTGTCGCGGCCGGCCGAGGCCGACGAGATCGCCTCCGCGGTCGAGGCGCGCTGGCAGGCCTGGCTGGCCTGGGCCCTGTTCGGGTTCAGTTTCGCCTGGCTGACCCGGGCCCTGGATTCGCGTCGCGTCAGCGTGCCCGACTACATGCTGCTGGCGCTGATGATCGGCAGCGCGGTGGCGCTGAGCTACTACAGCAACAGCGGCCTGGGCGTGCTGCTGCTGATGGTCGCCGCCTGCGTGCTGCCGTGGCTGCTGCCGCTGCCGATGAGCATCGCCGCGCTGGTGGTCAGCGTGCTGGTCGTGATCCCGGTGTACCAGCGCGCGCTGGGCTTCTCGCTGGTCGAGGCGGTGATGCAGTCGATGCTGTACGCCGGCTTCAACTGCTTCGTCTTCGCGACCGGCTACGTGGCCCGCCAGCAGGTGCTGGCACGCGATGAGCAGCGTCGGCTGAACGCCGAGCTGCGCGCCACCCGGGCGCTGCTCGCCGAAAGCGTGCGCGTCAACGAGCGCACCCGCATCTCGCGCGAGCTGCACGACCTGCTGGGCCACCACCTGACCGCGCTCAGCCTGAACCTGGAGGTCGCCAACCACCTGGTCACCGGGCAGGCGCAGGAGCACGTGACCCAGGCGCACACCCTCGCCAAGCTGCTGCTGAGCGACGTGCGCGAGGCGGTCAGCCGCCTGCGCGACGACGACGCCATCGACATGCGCGCCACCCTGCTGCCGCTGGCCGACAACGTGCCGGGCCTGCGCATCGACATGGACATGCCGCGCACCTTCCTGGTCGACGATGCCGAACGCGCGCACGTGCTGCTGCGCTGCACCCAGGAAATCATCACCAATACCGTGCGCCATGCCGAGGCCACGATGCTGCGCCTGCGCTACCGCATGGACGGCGACGACGTGGTGCTGGAGGCGCGCGACGACGGCCGCGGCGCCGAACTCGCCACCGCCGGCAACGGCCTGCTCGGCATGCGCGAACGACTGGCCGCGCACGACGGCACGCTGCAGGTCGAGACTGCCCCCGGGCAGGGTTTCCTGGTGCGGTTGCGGTTGCCGATGGAGGGGGGCGTGATCGCCGAGCAGCCCCTGCAGGCGACCCCGGCCGGTGCTTCCCCGCGGCCGCAGGCCGCGTCGTCCCGCCCAACCGCCGTGGAGGCGCCATGATCCGTATCTTCCTGGTCGACGACCAGACCCTGGTCCGCCAGGGCATCAAGTCGCTGCTGGCCCTCGACGGCGAAATGGAAGTCGTGGCCGAGGCCGCCGACGGCAAGCAGGCGATCGAGATGATCCCGCAGGTCGGCCCGGACGTGGTGCTGATGGACATGCGCATGCCGGTGATGTCCGGGCTGGAGGCGCTGCAGGCGCTCAGCCGTGCCGACGCGCTGCCCCCGACCATCATCCTGACCACCTTCGACGACGACCAGCTGGTGCTGGCCGGCATGAAGGCCGGGGCGAAAGGCTACCTGCTCAAGGACGTGTCGCTGGAACAGCTGGTGGGCGCGATCCGGGCGGTGGCGGGCGGCGGTTCGCTGGTGCAGCCGGCGGTCACCCAGCGCCTGCTCTCGGGGCTGGAGCACATGCGCAACGAATTCGTCAGCCTCGACCGCCCCGACCCGCTGACCGACCGCGAGACGGAGATCCTGCGCCTGATGGCCGGCGGCTTCTCCAACAAGGAGATCGCCAACTCGCTGGGCGTGGCCGAGGGCACGATCAAGAACCACGTCTCGAACATCCTGTCCAAGCTCGGGGTCCGTGACCGCACCCGGGCGGTCCTGAAGGCGTTCGAACTGCAACTGGTCTGACCCCGACAGGATGTTCCGGGCCGGTGCAGCGCACCGGCCGTTCGTCGGCACGCGCGGCATGCCGCGCAAGCAGTGCCTCCTCACCCAGCCCGCCGCGGCGCGGCGGGCGTTTGCCGGCGGCACGAGGCGGTGCCTCGTGAGCGCCGCCGGCTCACCCTGTCGAAGCTGGGCGTGCGTGACCGGACGCGGGCGGTCCTCAACGCGCTCGAACTGCAACTGGTCTGACCGACAGGATGTTCCGGGCCGGTGCAGCGCACCGGCCGTTCGTCGGCACGCGCGGCATGCCGCGCAAGCAGTGCCTCCTCACCCAGCCCGCCGCAGCGCGGCGGGCGTTCGCGGCCATGCGAGGCAGTGCCTCGCAGGCGCCGCCCCCCGCTTGCCCACCGCGGCGTGGGGCCTTCGCGCAACGATCGTGCGAATCGACGGCCGCCTGCCTGAACGTCCATGCTGGTCGCCCGTCGGCCTGGCCACCGGCGCAGGCCGGAATCCGCGGCTCGCGGCGATGCCCCGGCGGCGCGCCCGGCCGCGGCGTCGAGCCGGCGCGGCGGGCATGGCTCGCCGGCCAGCGGGCAATCTTGCTAGGATTGCCCCCTTGCGCCTGATCTGGCTGGAAATCGGTCCTGGAGAACCCTGAATGACCCGTCTGCTCGAAATCCTGATTTCGATGGCGATCGTCGCCGTACTGTTCGTGCTTGTCGCGCTGTTCCTGCCGTCGAGCCGCACGATCACCGAGAGAATCGAGACCAACCGGCGCCAGGCCATCGTTTTCGACACCCTCAACAGCTTCCGCCGGTTCGACGACTGGAACCCGCTGGCGCTGCGCGATCCCAAGCTCAAGCTGCAGTTCTCCGGCCCCGACGCCGGCGTGGGCGCGCGCGTGGAATACGCCTCCGAGGAGAAGTCGCTGGGCAAGGGCAGCTGGGAGATCCTCGAGTCGGACCCCGACGAGCGCGTGCTGGTCGGCCTGGACAACAAGGACCGCGGCGACAACAAGCGCATGGAGTTCACGCTCAAGCCGACCGGCCGCGGTGGGCGCAACATCGAGATCACGCAGAAGTACAGCGTCGACTACGGCTGGAACCTGCTGGGCCGCTACGCCGGCCTGTACGTGCGCGGCCACGTCGGCGAGGACATGAAGCTCGGCCTGGCCAAGCTGTCGGCCATGCTGGCGTCGGTGCCGAACGTCGACTACCGCGCCGACGGCGTGAGCCTGACCAACCTCGGCGTGGTCGACCGCCCGGCGGAGGACCTGCTGGTCGTGTTCGCCGGCGCGCTCGAGCGCAACAACGAGCTCATCAAGCAGTCGATGAAGGCCAACAGCGAGTGGATCAAGCGCACGATGGATGCGAACAACCTCGAGCCTGCCGGCCCGCTGCGCATCGTGTCCACCGAACTGGGCCGCGATACCTACACCTTCGACGTGGTCCAGCCGGTGCGCCGCCGCGGCGCGGCGCCTGCCGCGGAAGGTGCCGCTGACGCCGCCGCGCCGGCGGCGACCGAGGCGCCGGCGACCGCCGATGGCGAGATGAAGATCACCATCCCCGATGGCGCGCCGGTGCAGTACGTCCGCACCGAGGCGACCCGCGCCGCGCGCGGCGAGTACGTCGGGTACATGGCCGAGCTGGAGAACGTGCGCAACGCCGTGCGTGCCT
>JAIUOJ010000192.1 GCA_020161335.1 Pseudomonadota bacterium | reverse complement strand
TATCGAATGCGTGCCCGACACACACGTCCGGAACGCGGTCGACGACGGCCCGCCCGTCGCGGCGAGACGAACGAAAGAGGAGAAGCCTCGACATGGGTGCACTGTCGCGCTGGGCAGTCCGTCGGCCGGGATGGGCGCTGGCCGCCTTCGCGGTGCTGGCGGTCGTGATCTTCGGCCTCGGCGGCCGACTCGGCGGCGAGCTCAAGGACTCCTTCGAGCTGCCCGACACCGAGTCGCTGCAGGCCCAGAAGCTGCTCGAGCAGCTTCCCGACAGCCAGAACTCCGGTGCGACCGCGATCACCGCCACGGTGGTCTGGTCGCCCGACGCGCAGGGCGCCACCGCCGTGTCGCCCGAGACGGCCGCCACGACGACCGCCACCGGCCCCGGCGCGGCGGACGCGCCGCCGACGACAGCGCCGGGGGTCGAGACGATCGGCAAGCTCACCACCTTCGATCCGGCGTTCGCCACCGCAGTGGCTGCCGATGCGCGCATCGAAAAGCTCACCGGCGACGCGTTCACCTGGTCCGAAGGGCCGACCTGGGTGCGCAACGGCGGCTACCTGCTGTTCGACGACGTGCCGGCCAATCGCATGTACCGCTGGTCGGACGCCGACGGACTGTCGGTCTTCCTCGAGCCGTCGGGCTACACCGGCCCGGAGATGGACACGCTGCGCGAAGCCGGCGCCAACGGCCTGTTCGCCGAACCGTCGGGCACGGTGCTGCTGGCCGACTCCGGCTCGCGCCTGGTCGCGCGGTTCGATCCGGCGACGAAGCGCAGGACCACCCTCGCCTCGCACTTCGACGGCAAGCGCCTCAACAGCCCGAACGACGTCGCCCTGCGCAACGACGGCAGCGTGTTCTTCACCGACCCGCCCTACGGCCTGAAGGACATGAACGATTCGCCGGTGAAGGAACAGGCCGTCAACGGCATCTACCGCATCGGTGCCGACGCCAAGGTGCACCTGGTGGACGGCTCGCTCAGCCTGCCCAACGGCATCGCGTTCTCGCCCGACGGCAACACCCTTTACGTGGCCAATTCCGATCCCGACAAACCGATCCTGATGGCCTACGTGCTGGACGCGGCGGGCAACGCAGGCGAGCGCCGCGTCTTCGCCGATATGAGTGACCTGATGGGCGAAGGCGTGCACGGTCTGCCGGACGGCATCGCGGTGTCGACGGACGGGCTGGTGTTCGCCACCGGTCCCGGTGGCGTGCTGGTGTTCGACCCCACGGGCAAGCGCCTGGGCCGCATCGAGACCGGCAGCGCGATCGCCAACGTCGCCTTCGGCGGCGACGACGGCCGCACGCTGTACATGACCTCGCACAAGTTCCTCGCGCGCGTGCCGGTGCAGGTGACGGGCCTGGGCTTCCAGCGCTAGGGGTTGCCCACACTGCGACGGTGGGCCGCGAGGCGCGCATCCGCCTTTGGCCCCTTCCCCCGCAAGCGGGGAAGGGGGATTGCAGGCGCGCCGTCGCCGGGATCAGCGCTCGACCGTGAACGCGCGGCGCGTGCGGATGTCGGCGCTGGATGCGCCGACCTGCACTTCGTAGCGCCCGGGATCGACGGCATAGGCGCCCGCCACGTCGTCGTAGTGGCGCAGGTCGCGCGCCGGCAACAGGTCGAATGACAGCGTGCGCGATTCGCCCGGCTGCAGCTGCACGCGCTGGAAGCCACGCAGTTCCTTCAGCGCACGCGTGCGCTTCGGCGCCAGTGGATGCAGGTACAGCTGCACCACCTCGTCGCCTGCGCGCGTGCCGCTGTTGCGCACGGTGACCGTGGCGGTGAGCCGGCCATCGCGGGCCACGCGCACGCGATCGAGCACCACGTCGCCGTAGTCGAACGACGTGTACGACAGGCCATGGCCGAACGGATACAGCGGCTCGCCCTCGAAGTAGCGATAGGTGCGGCCGGCCATTGCGTAGTCGTCGAACGCGGGCAGCGCTTCATCGGCCCTGTAGAAGGTCACCGGCAGGCGACCCGCGGGGTTGGCGTCGCCGAACAGCACGTCGGCGACGGCATCGCCGCCGCGCTGGCCCGGATACCAGGCCACGAGCACCGCGGGCAGGTGCGCTTGCGCCCAGTCCACCGCGAGCGCCGAACCGGTGGTCAGCACCGCGACGACGGGGGTGCCGGTGGCATGCAGCGCTTCGAGCAGCTTGCGCTGCGTCGCCGGCAGGCGCGTATCCGTGCGATCTCCGCCGGAAAAGCCCGGGTAGTTGACGTCCATCTCCTCGCCTTCGACATCGCCGGTCAGGCCGCCGACGAACACCACCACGTCGGCGTTGCGCGCGGCCTCCAGCGCCGCCTCGAACGTCGGCTTCGCGCCGGGCATGTCCCAGGCCAGGCGCACGCCGGCATCGCGATCGTGCTCGTAGTATTCCAGCCTCAGGTCGTAGGCACGGCCGGCCTGCAGCTCGATGCTGGCGCTGTCGGCGCGCAACCGTTCGGTGTTGCTCCAGCGATCGATCAGCCGCTTGCCGTCGACGTACAGGCGCAGGCCGTCGTTCGCCGCGGCCTCGATGCGATAGGTGCCCGACACCGGCGGCAGCAGTTGCCCGCTCCAGCGGATGCCGAAGCCGTCGTTCGGAACGCCCTGGCCGGGCCCCGCTTCGCCGCGCGCCATCAGGTTGTCGGTGGGTGAGCCGCGATCCCAGCGGAAGCCGATCTGCGCATCGACACGCACCAGCACCGGCTGGCCCGACAGCTCCGGATTTCGGAAGTATTCGCCACGCAGGCCACGCTCGGTCGCGCCCGCCGCGGGCCGCAGGTACTGCGGCTCGATCAGCGGTGCCGCCGCAGGATCGTCACGCCCTTCGACGAGGTCGGCGCCACGCGCGTACACCACCTCCGCGCCGGGCAGCGCTTCGCGGATGCCGCGCAGCACGGTCACCGGATCGGCCGGCGTGCCGTAGTAATTGCCGAGCAGGGCCATGGTGTCGTCGGCGGTCGGGCCGACCACGGCCACGCGCTTGAGGCCGCGCGACAGCGGCAGGATGCCGTCGTTCTTCAACAGCACGATGGATTCCTGCGCCACCTTGCGCGCCAGCGCGTCGTGCGCGGGCGCCTGGTTGGCGGAGTACGGAATCCGTGCCCAGCGCACCCGTTCCGGCGGATCGAACATGCCCAGGCGCATGCGCGCGGTGATCAGCTGCGTCACCGCGGCATCGACCTCCGCCTCGTCGAGCAGGCCCTTGCGCACCGCCACCGGGATCGACACCGAGTACGTCTCGCCGCAATCGAGCTGGGTGCCGTTGCGCACCGCAAGCGCGGCGGCTTCCTCGGGCGTGGCGACGATCCCGTGGTGCTTCCAGATGTCGACCACCGCCCAGCAGTCGGACAGCAGGTAGCCCTGGAAGCCCCAGTCGCGACGCAGCACCTCCTCGCCGAGGAAGCGGCTGGCGCTGGCCGATTCGCCGTAGACGCGGTTGTAGGCGCCCATCACGGCGGCGACATCGGCTTCCTTCACCAGCGCCTCGAACGCGGGCAGGTAGGTTTCGTACAGATCGCGCCGGGTCGGACGCGCGTCGAAGGCGTGGCGATCGGCCTCCGGCCCGCTGTGCACGGCGAAATGCTTGGCGGTGGCATCGAGCTTGCGGTAGCGCGGATCGAGCGGCGTGCCATCGGGCGCGTCGCCCTGCAGGCCGCGCACGAACGACACGCCCATGCGCGCGGTGAGGTAGGGATCCTCGCCATAGGTTTCCTGGCCCCGGCCCCAGCGCGGGTCGCGGAAGATGTTGATGTTCGGCGACCAGAAGGTCAGCCCCTGGTAGCGGCCGCGCTGGCCTTCGCGCCCGAACTGGTGGTGCTTGGCGCGCGCCTCGTCGCTGATGGTGCGCGAGACCTCGTCCATCAGCGGCACGTCGAAGGTCGCGGCCAGGCCGATCGCCTGCGGGAACACCGTCGCCGCACCGGCGCGGGCCACGCCGTGCAGCGCTTCGTTCCACCAGTCATAGGCGGGCACGCCGAGGCGCCCGATCGCAGGCGAGTCGTTCTGCATCTGCGCGGCTTTCTCGTCGAGGGTCATTTCGGCGACCAGGGCCGCCGCGCGCGCCTCGAAGGACTGCGCAGCGTCGAACCACGGGCGGTCATCGCCGGCCTGTGCTCCGGCGCACGCGGCCAGCAGCGCCAGCGCGGCTCCATGCGCGCGCGGGCACTGTCGGGCCCAGCCGCGGGCCTGCCGCATGACGTCCGGCAGGCCGGCATTGGGTGGAGCGGCGTTCGTCGGCAGCATGGGCGGAACCTCCTGGTGGCGCTACGGTGCGGCACGCTCGTCGCGCGCATGCGGGCCGATCGTGGCGCCGACGAATCCGCCGGCGACGTCGGTACTCAGCACGGTGCCGTCGACGCCGCGCGCCAATGACTGCCAGCCCGCGCCATCGCCGGCATCGAACGCAAAGGCGTACTCGCCCTCGCGACCCTCGATCTTAAGCAGCAGCGCGGTCGCGACCGGCGCCGGCTTCGAGGCGACCACCTCCACCTCGCCCTCGCCCGCCTTCTTCTCGAGGAACACCTCGGCGCGTCCTTCCGTGGCGCGGCGCACGCCGAGGAAGTACCAGGCATGCTCGCCCTGGAACGCGGCCAGCCCGGCCGCGACGCCCGGTGCCGGTAGCGCCAGCGCAGCGCTCGCTTCGAAGGCCATGTGCTGCTGGCGGCGCGCAAGGAACGAAGGGTTCACCCGCGTGTCCAGGCGCTCGCGCAGCGGATGCACCG
>JAIUOJ010000191.1 GCA_020161335.1 Pseudomonadota bacterium | reverse complement strand
GCCGGCTTCGCCGCGCGCTTGCCCGCCTTGGGCTTGCGCGCCGGCGGTGCCTTGGCCTCCGGCCCGCGCGCTGCGGCGCCCGGGGATGCCGGCGCGCCCGGGCCGGCCGCGTCACGCAGCTTGCGCAGCGCACGCTCGAGTTCGACGATCTTGCGATGCGCGCCGTCCAGCTCGCTGCGCGTGGGCATGCCCAGCTGCGCGCTGGCCTGCTCGACTTCCTTCTGGATGCCGGCGCGCAGTTTCATCTGCGCGTTGACCAGGTTGCCGTAGGCCACCCGGTATTCCTTCGACAGCGCGGTCTCGGCGTAGGCCTGTTCCGCGGCGTCGACCCAGAGGTCGAACAGCGCGCGCGGGCTGGTGATCTGCAGGCCCGGCGCCTCGCGATCGGCCAGCATGCGCTCGAACACCGAGAACGCGGCCTCGGACGATTTCAGCATCAGCGTGTTGTAGGCGTTGCTGGCCTCCTGCACTTCCAGTTGCGCCTCGGCCAGCGCCTGCGCGCGCTCCTGGTGCTCGCGGGTGAAGCCGAACGCCGGCAGCTTCAGCCAGGCGCCACCCTCGTGGTGCCAGGCGTGCAGCAGCGGCGCGACATCCTCGGACCATTGCTCGGCGCCATGCACGCCGTTGCCGGCCATCGACTTGAGCATGTCGGCGAAGACGTTGACCCCGGCGCCGCCCAGCGCCTCCTTCCAGGCCTGGACGACGTCGCCGGCGGAATGGTCGCGGCCGCCGAACTGCGCGGCCACGCCCTGCATCTGCGAATACCAGTCGCTGGCCTGGCGGTTGAAGCGCCAAAGGGTGTCGTCGTAGGCCGGGCGGCCGGTCGCCTGCCGCGTCCACCAGTCCAGCGCGTCCTGCCAGGCCTGGGTGCCCATGCGCACCGGGTCGGGCGGCGCCGCGCCGGGGACCGCATTGCGCAGGGCCTCGCCCCAGGCACCCCAGTACTGCCGCGCGAGGCGCTCGAACTCGTCCGTGGACCCGGGGGTCGCGCCGAAGCCGAAACCGTGGTTCGCCATGCCGTCCTCCTCCTGAAGCGCCGATCATAGCAACGGCCGCCTCGCTTCCGCGCGACGACCGGTGCCGGCGGCATGCGTCGGTCAGGGTTTGGGGATGCGGATGGTCTTGCTGATCATCAGGGACCCCGACAGCGCGTACACCAGCACCAGCGGATGCAGTTGCCACGGCCCGAGCTGCACCACGCCGAACCACAGCGCGTCGCCGATCCGGCCCTGCCACACCGCGACCGCCAGCAGCGCCACGATCAGCACGCTGGTGGGGATCGGGGTGCCCTCGAAATACTTCACCTTGTCGCCGCCGTCGGCCAGCGTCTCGGCGGTGACGTTGTAGCGCGCCAGGCGGCTCACGCCGCAGCCGACGAAGAAGCTCAGCACCACCCAGTCCCAGCCGCCCTGCAGCCCGCAGGCATAGCCCAGCGCCGCCGGCGCGACGCCGAACGAGATCACGTCGGCCAGCGAGTCGAGCTCGCGCCCCAGCGTGGAGGCCACCTTGCGCCAGCGCGCGACGCGGCCGTCCAGCGCATCGAACACGAAGGCCAGCGGGACCAGGCCCATGCCGACCAGCAGGTCGCGGCGGCTGGCGTCGGACGCGCCGCCTTCCTGCAGGAAGCGCATCGCCGCGAACACCGCGCCGGTGCCGCAGAAGGCATTGGCCAGCGTGAACCAGTCGGCCAGGTGGAAATCGCGCAACATCGAGAAATGGCGGGGACGTGGCATGGCGCGCTCGCGCGGATCGGGGCTACAGGGTGCCAAATTCCCGCCGCGGCGGGAAACGCCGATCCCGCGCCCGTGCGGCCGGTGCACGCGCCGCATCGCGACCGATTGCGTCGACCACGCGTCGTTGGAGCGGCCTGGCGCCCGCTTCCCCGCCAGGATCCCGCCGGAGCCCCCGATCAGCGCTCCACCGCTGCTAACGCGCCGGAATCGCCAGGTGCCGTGCTTCCAGCGGCTGGCCGGCGCCGCGCGGCGTGGTTGCGATCGACGCATCCGCGGGCAGCGCGCCGTCCCCGTCGAGATGTGCGGTGACGCGGTCGAGCGCGGCGTACACGTAGGGCAGCAGCGGCACGTAGCGCGCGGCGTAATCCGGCAGGCCGAGGAAACCGTCGAAATGCTGGGCGTTGGCCACCTGCCAGAAGCGCACGTCGCGTCCGGCGGCCTTCGCCGCGGCCACGTAGGGCACGCTGCTGAAGGCCATCGGCACCAGGCCGTCGTCGGCGCCGTGGATCACCACCACCGGCAGGCCGGCGCGCGGCGGCGCGGCGCGCGTGGCGGCGATGCCGGCCTGCACGCGCCGGGCATCCTCGCCCGCGCCGGTGGACAGCGCGCGCAGGCATTGCAGGCCGGCCAGGGTGAAGTCCGGTGGCGCGAGCGTCGCGTCGACCAGGCCGACGCCGGCACCCGGCGGAATGCCACTGGCATCGCTCCACCAGGCCGCCTGCTCGGTGGCGGTCGCCGCACGCGGCGTGAAATCGGGGTTCTGTGCCGAGAACGCGAACCCGCAGGGGTGTTCGCCCACGCCGTAGCGCCCGTAGGCCGAGGCATACGTGGCCGCGACCGCACGCCACAGGTCGAAGCCGGTGGACAGCACGCCGGCACGGATCGCGCCTTCGCTCCAGCCACCTGCGCGCATGCGCTCGAACGCGGACTTCGCCTGCGCCGCGGCGTCATCGCCATCGACCAGTCCCGCCGTCTTGAGCGAGGCGCAGCGCGCCGCCCACAGCGGCGCCACCTGGGCGGTGAGCGGCGGCTGCGGCAGTCCCTGGAGATGCAGCTGCGCGCAGGGCATCAGCAGCGCGGCCTCGGTGGTGTAGTCGTACAGCGAACGGCCGCCGTGGCCCTCGACCAGCACGTTGGGCTCGCCGGCGACCACGGCATCGAGCCAGGCGCCTTCCAGTTCGGCCGCGCGCAGCACCGCACCGCCGCCGTTGGAAATGCCCACCGCGATCACGCGCGTGTTGGCGAAGGTGAAGGGCGCCTCGCCCGGCAGCGCATCGTCGAGCGCCCGCAGGGCGAACTCGGCCGCCTGCTTCACGTGCAGGCCCCAGTCGGCTTCCGGGTTGTCCTTCGAATGCGCATGCTTGAACGCGACCCCGGTGGCGCCGGCCGGCACCTCGGGCGCGAACGCCAGGCCACCCTCCGCCAGCGTGCCGCGCGTACCGTCCGCGCGTGCGCCGGTGCCGGCACCCAGGTCGACGTAGTCGGTGCCCGCGCCCTTGTCGGTATAGGCGACCGCGCAACCCTTCGGCAGGCCCCAAGCGCCGGCGACGGCGATCGCGCCGTAGATGCCGCGCGAACCTGACGACGCCGCCACCACCAGGCAGCGCTTCTTCGCATCGAAGGCGTCGGGCAGTTGCAGCAGGACGCGATGCGGCTGGGTGGCGCCGGGCACGCGTGCGTAGGCGCCGAATTCGCGCCCGGGCACGGCCGCCAGGTTGCCGAACAGTTCGCCGTAGCCGCCGCCCGGGGCGAGGTCGGCGATCCCGCGCCAGTTGCTCCACACGGCACGGCGCCGCAGTTCTGCGGCCGTGGGCCGTTCGGGATTGGCGAAGGCCGGCGGGGCCATCGCGCGCAGGCCGTCAAGGCCGAGGCCGGCGGTCAGCAGGTCGTCCTGGCCGCGATGCTCGCTGTGCTGCTGCGCTGTGAACACGGTGGCCTCCACGGCACGCTTCGCGCGCGGAGCGCCCGCGCAGGCCGCCAGTCCGGCCACCAGGCCGCCGGCGACGGCGGCCACGCACAACTTCCCGATCATCGATGTGTTCATGCCCGCACGTTAGCAGCGCCGGGCGCGGCCATCATCGTACTTTGGTACCACGCCGCGCGCAGCGCGTCCTGCTACCGTTCCGGGCCCGCACCGCGACACGCCGGACCGCATGAACGACCGCTTCCTCGAAGGCCGCACCGCGCTGGTGACCGGCAGCACCTCCGGCATTGGCCTGGCCATCGCCTGCCGGCTGGCCGCGCACGGGGCGCGGGTGGCGCTGAACGGGCTCGGGACGCACGAGCAGATCGACGCCGCCGCCACCGCGGTGCGCGTCGCGGGCGCGCCGGACGCCCGGCATTTCGCCGCCGACCTGCGCGACCCGGCGCAGATCGAGACGATGATGGCCGAGGTCGCGAGCTGGTCGGCCATCGACGTCCTGGTCAACAACGCCGGCATCCAGCACGCGGTGCCGATCGCCGACATGCCGGTGACGAAGTGGAACGACATCCTCGCGATCAACCTCAGCGCGGCTTTCCACACCATGCGCCTCGCCCTGCCCGGCATGGCCGGGCGCGGGTACGGCCGCGTGGTCAACATCGCCTCGGTGCACGGGCTGGTCGCGTCGAAGGACAAGGCACCGTACGTGGCCAGCAAGTTCGGCGTCATCGGCCTGGGCAAGGTCGCGGCGCTGGAGTACGCCGCCGCCGGCAGCCGCGACAGCGGCGGCGTGACGGTCAACTGCATCTGCCCGGGCTGGGTGGAGACGCCGTTGATCGAGCCGCAGGTCGAGGCGCGGCGCAACGGTGGCAGCCGCGAGGACGGCGTGCGTGCGCTGCTCGCGGAGAAGCAGCCCAGCCTGCGCATGTCGCTGCCCGAGGACATCGGCGCGATGGCCGCGTGGCTGTGCCGGCGCGAGGCGCACAACGTCACCGGCACGGCGATGCCGATCGATGGCGGCTGGACGGCACAATAGAACGAAAGCCTCCGAAGCCGTGTTCCTGAAACGCTTGCGATGCGTTCGAAACCGGTCCCGCATGGCACCATCGCCCTTCCCCTGCTTGCGGGGGAAGGGCACGGGATGGGTGAAGCGTTTCGCGCCTTCCG
>JAIUOJ010000190.1 GCA_020161335.1 Pseudomonadota bacterium | reverse complement strand
GCTAACCCGGACCTGCCCGCACGCATCAGGGCCAAGGCACCGCTGAACGCGCCTGACTCCAACACGTTCTACGCAGGTGGCGCCAAGGGCTATACAGACTATCCGACACTGCAGGTCGCGTAAATCACCGCCCCAGAAGACCGAAAGCTCTACTTCTCGGGTGTGCGGAATCAGGGGGAGCTTACGGAACCCTCGCCGGAACAATCGACAGGAGCTATCGACACGGCAATCGCGGGGTGTTTCTCAACAGCCTGCTAGAGTCGTTCTGAAGGGCTGGCAGGAAGTGGTGAGAAAACACGCTAAAATCGTTCGCTGCGGCTGCGTTCTCTACAAGTAGCGGCCAACTAGTCGATCAAGGAGTAGGCCCTTGCCAAGAGAATGTCAACAAGATCAGATGGTTGGGGCGCAGTCCGGCGTCCTTGGGAGCACACCTATGTGTGCACAACCTTTTTAGGTCACGGCACGCCTTGCGTTCCACCCACTTGCAACAGGAGTTCTCGTGCCGACTTGGCTCGTGACCGGCGGCGCCGGGTTCATTGGCGGAAATTTCGTCCTCGATGCGGTGGCGCGCGGCGTTCGCGTGGTCAACCTCGACGTGCTGACCTACGCGGGCAACCTCGATACGCTGGCGAGCGTCGACGGCCACCCGGGCCATGTCTTCGTCCAGGGCGATATCGGTGATCGTGCGCTGGTGTCCCGGTTGCTGGCCGAACACCAGCCGGATGCGGTGGTGAATTTCGCGGCCGAGAGCCATGTCGATCGTTCGATCGACGGCCCGGCGGCCTTCATCCAGACCAACGTGGTCGGCACGCTCGGCCTGCTCGAGGCGGTGCGCGACCACTGGAAGTCCCTCGAAGGCGAGGCGCGCGACCGTTTCCGGTTCCTGCACGTGTCCACCGACGAGGTCTACGGCACGCTCGGCGAGACCGGGAAGTTCAGCGAGACCACGCCGTACGCGCCGAATTCGCCGTATTCGGCGTCGAAAGCGGCGTCCGACCACCTGGTGCGCGCGTTCCACCACACCTACGGGCTGCCGGTGCTGACGACCAACTGCTCGAACAACTACGGGCCCTACCACTTCCCCGAGAAGCTCATCCCGCTGGTGATCGCCAAGGCGCTGGCGGGCGAGCCGTTGCCGGTCTACGGCGACGGCAGGCAGGTGCGCGACTGGCTGTTCGTGGCCGACCACTGCGAGGCGATCCGCACGGTGCTGGCGAAGGGCCGCGTCGGCGAGACCTACAACGTCGGCGGCAACTCGGAAAAGCAGAACATCGAGGTGGTCAAGGCCATCTGCGCGCTGCTCGACGAGCGTCGTCCCCGCGGGGACGGCCTGCCGCGCGCGTCGCAGATCACCCATGTCGCGGATCGCCCGGGGCACGACCGCCGCTATGCGATCGACGCTTCGAAGCTGCGTGACGAACTGGGCTGGGAGCCGAAGTACACGTTCGAGCGGGGCATCGCCGAGACCGTCGACTGGTACCTCGACCACCAGCCCTGGGTCCGGCGCGTGCTGGATGGCAGCTATCGACTGGAACGGATCGGGGTGGAGGCATGACCGCGCGCAAGGGCATCGTCCTGGCCGGCGGTTCCGGCACGCGGCTGTATCCGATCACCCAGGCGATCAGCAAGCAGTTGCTGCCGGTGTACGACAAGCCGATGATCTATTACCCGCTCAGCGTGCTCATGCTGGCGGGCATCCGCGAAGTGCTGGTCATCAACACGCCGCACGAGCAGGCGCTGTTCCAGGCGCTGCTCGGCGACGGGTCGCAGTGGGGCATGCGCATCGAGTACGCGGCGCAGCCGAGCCCGGACGGCCTCGCGCAGGCGTTCCTGATCGGTCGCGAGTTCCTGGCGGGGGCGCCGAGCTGCCTGGTGCTGGGCGACAACATCTTCCACGGCCCGGGCCTGACCACGATGCTCAAGCGCGCGGATGCGCGTGCGGAAGGGGCGACGGTGTTCGGGTACTGGGTGTCGGATCCGGAGCGCTATGGCGTGGCCGAGTTCGATGACCTCGGACGCGTGATCGGACTGGAAGAGAAGCCGTCGACGCCACGCTCCAACTATGCGGTGACGGGTCTGTACTTCTACGACGAACGTGTGACCGACTTCGCGGCGTCCTTGAAGCCTTCCCCGCGCGGCGAGCTGGAAATCACCGACCTCAACCGCTGCTACCTCGACCAGGGCGACCTGCATCTCGAACGCCTGGGGCGCGGCTATGCCTGGCTGGATACCGGTACGCACCAGTCGCTGCTGGAGGCATCGAACTACATCGAGACCATCGAGGCCCGCCAGGGCCTGCGCGTGTGTTGTCCCGAGGAGATCGCCTGGAACAACGGCTGGATCGACGGCGCGCAGCTGGAGGCGCTGGCGAAGCCCTTGGCCAAGAATGGGTACGGCCAGTACCTGCTGGGCCTGAACGCGCGCGGATACGTTCCATGAAGTGGGTGGAGACCGATCTCCCCGGCTGCGTGGTGATCGAGCCGCAGGTGTTCGGCGACGATCGCGGCTTCTTTTACGAATCCTTCAACCACGACAAACTGGCCGCGCACGGACTGTCGCCTGCATTCGTGCAGGGCAACGTCTCGTCCTCGGCCAAGGGCGTGCTGCGGGGACTGCACTACCAGTGGCCGAATCCACAGGGCAAGTATGTGTCGGTGCTGGAAGGCGAGGTGTGGGATGTCGCCGTCGACATCCGTCGCGGTTCTCCGCATTTCGGCCAATGGACGTCGGTGCTGCTGAGCGCGGAGAACAGGCGGCACTTCTGGATACCGGAAGGCTTTGCGCACGGCTTCGTGGTGACGAGCGAGCGCGCCTTGTTCACCTACCTGTGCACGGCCACCTACGATCCGGCGGCCGACGCCAGCATCCGCTGGGACGACGCCGGGCTGGCCATCGACTGGCCGATCGCCGAGCCGTTGCTGTCTGGCAAGGATGCGAAGGCGCCGTTCCTGGCCGATCTCCCGCCCGAGCGCCTGCCGCGCTACGTGCCGTGAAATTCCTGTTGCTGGGCGCGAACGGACAGGTCGGTCACGAACTGCGTCGCTCGCTCGCCGGGATCGGCGAACTGGTCTGCACGACGCGCAGTGGCGCGCTGGGGGATGGCCATGCGTGCGAGGTTGCCGACTTCGACCAGCCGCAGTCGCTGCCGGCGCTGGTGGACCGTATTGCGCCGGACGTCGTCGTCAACGCCGCGGCCTATACCGCGGTGGACGGGGCGGAAATGGAGCGCGACGCCGCCTTCCGCGCGAATGCCGAGGCGCCGGGCGAACTGGCCAGGGCCTGCGCGCAACGCAATGCGCTGCTGGTCCACTACTCGACCGACTACGTGTTCGACGGTACCGGCACGCGCCCCTATCGCGAGGATGATCCCACCGCACCGCTGGGCGTCTATGGCGCCAGCAAGCTTGCAGGCGAGCTTGCCATCCGCGACAGCGGCGCGCGGCACATGATCTTCCGCACGGCCTGGGTCTACGCGACACATGGCAGGAACTTCATGCTGACCATGCTGCGGCTGGCAAAGGAGCGCGACGAACTGCGCGTGGTCGCGGACCAGGTCGGCACGCCGACGCCGGCGGCGCTGATCGCGGACGTGACGGCCCAGGTGCTGGCGCAGCCGTTCCGGAAATCCGGAACCTGGCACCTCACCGCTACCGGCCAGACCAGCTGGCACGGGTTTGCCGAAGCCATCGTCGCGCGCGCGTGCGCCCTCGGCCGCATCGAGCGCCTGCCGGCCGTGCGCCCGATCTCGACAGACGACTATCCCACGCCGGCGCGCCGGCCCGCCTACTCCTGCCTCGACACCTCGCGCCTGCAGGCGGATTTCGGCGTGGCGCTGCCCGGGTGGCCGGCTGCCCTGGAAGACACGCTGTCATAGTCCCGCGTGTCGTTCCTGCGGCGTTTGATACCCAGCTAAACCTCATAGTGATCGATGGGGACGCGCGGGGCTCGCCGGCGACCGAGGCCACGCCCGTGCAGGCGGGGTCTGGCGCACTGGACTTGCCGCCCGGCGCTCGATAGCGTGTCGCCTTTCCGACCCGCGAGCGTGCCATGGCCGAGCAAGGCGTACCGCAACTGACCTTCCGCGCGGTGTTGCTGGCCATCGTGCTGGCGATGGTGCTGTCCGCCGCGAATGCCTACCTAGGGCTGTTCGCGGGGCTCACGGTGGCGACGGCGATCCCGGCGGCGGTGGTGTCGATGGGCGTGCTGCGGCTGCTCGGCGGCGGCACCATCCTGGAGAACAACATCGTCCAGACCGGCGCTTCGGCCGGTTCGTCGATCGCGGCCGGCGTGATCTTCACCATCCCGGCGCTGATCATCCTGGGCTACTGGCAGGACTTCAAGTACTCCTGGGTGCTGGCCATCGCCGGCCTCGGCGGCCTGCTCGGCGTGCTGTTCTCGGTGCCGCTGCGGCGCTCGATGATCGTCGAGGAACCGCTGCCGTTCCCGGAAGGCAAGGCTGCGGCAGAGGTGCTCAAGGCCGGCGAGAACCCGGGGCCGGGGCTGAAGATCCTCGCGTTCTCGGCCGCCATCGGCGCGGCGCTGAAAGTCGCCGCGTACAGCGGCATGCGCCTGATCCCGGATACCGCCGCCGGCGCCGGCTTCTTCGGCAAGTACCTCGGCTACATGGGCACCAACCTGTCGCCGGCGCTGCTGGGCGTGGGTTACATCGTCGGCCTGAACATCGGCATCGTGGTGCTGTCGGGCAGCATCCTGTCCTGGCACATCGCCATCCCGCTGTACCACATGTTTTTCCTGGGCAGTGATCCGGCGCTGGCGGCAAGCATCGCCGGCGCCGGCGCGGAGGACGCCGCCGGCGCGATCTGGTCGACGAAGATCCG
>JAIUOJ010000189.1 GCA_020161335.1 Pseudomonadota bacterium | reverse complement strand
TAGGCGGCGTTCTCGGGCGAGTCGCGCAGGTTGCGCGCCCATTCCGCGTCGAACAGCGTGTGCAGCGCCTGTCCGGCGTCCTGCGCCGCGGCGGTGGCGGGAGCGAACAGCGCGCCCAGGAACAGCGCGGCCAATGGCAGGATGCGGTGCATGTGACGACTCCCCGGGCAGGCGGCCAGTCTAGGGCCTGTCCCCCCGGATGGCGCGGGTTCCAGGGCTTCCCGGGCGTCGTCCCGGGGTGCGGCGTGGCGCGGCGCCCGGCCACCCACCGCCACCGCAACAAGATGGTGGCCGGCAACAGCGCGGGAGGCGCTGCCTGGCTGGCACGCGCCGTGGCGCGGCTCAGGCGGCCTTGTCGGCGTCGGTGGTGAAGCTTTCGCCGCAGCCGCAGGCCGCGGCGGCGTTCGGGTTCTCGAACACGAACTCGTGGTTCAGGCCCTTGCGCACGAAATCGATGGTGGTGCCGTCGACCATCGGCAGGCTGGTCGCGTCGACGTAGATGCGCACCCCGTCCTGCTCGCCGATCGTGTCGCCGTCACGGGCGTCGCGGGCCAGCTCCACCTCGTAGCCCCAGCCCGAGCAGCCGGTGCGCTTCACGCCGAACCGCAGGCCCAGCGCGGCGGCGTCGCCGGCGAGGAACTGGCGGACGCGGTCGAAGGCGGCGGGGGTCAGGTGGATGGCCATGGACGGATTCTAGCCTCGGACGGCTCAGGCGGCGCCGGGGCCGCGATAAACTGTGGCTTCCCAGATGGGCCCCTTCCCCCCAGGATTCAAGGCATGACGGTTTCCAGCGTCGAACACGCGCTCGCGGGCAAGCTGCCCGCCGGCGGCGAAGTCACGATCCGCGGCTGGGTGCGCACCCGGCGCGATTCCAAGGCCGGACTGAGCTTCGTGAACGTCAGCGACGGCTCGTGCTTCGCCCCGATCCAGGTGGTCGCGCCCGACACGCTGGACAACTACGAGTCCGAAGTGAAGCGGCTGACCGCCGGCTGCGCGGTCGTCGCCACCGGCACCCTGGTGCCCTCGCAGGGCCAGGGCCAGAGTTTCGAGCTGCAGGCCTCGCGGATCGAGGTGGTCGGCTGGGTCGACGATCCGGAAACCTACCCGATCCAGCCCAAGCCGCATTCGCTGGAGTTCCTGCGCGAGGTCGCCCACCTGCGCCCGCGCACCAACCTGTTCGGCGCGGTCACGCGCATCCGCCACTGCCTCGCGCAGGCGGCGCACCGCTACTTCCACGAGCACGGCTTCTACTGGATCAACACGCCGATCATCACCACCTCCGACGCCGAGGGCGCCGGGCAGATGTTCCGCGTCTCCACGCTCGACCTGGCCAACCTGCCGCGCGACGGCAAGGGCAACGTGGACTTCTCGCGCGACTTCTTCGGCAAGGAAGTGTTCCTGTCGGTGTCCGGCCAGCTCAACGTCGAGGCGTTCGCGCTGTCGCTGAGCAAGGTCTACACCTTCGGCCCGACCTTCCGCGCCGAGAACAGCCACACCACGCGCCACCTGGCCGAGTTCTGGATGATCGAGCCGGAAATCGCCTTCGCCGACCTGGCCGAGGACGCGCGCGTGGCCGAAGACTTCCTGAAGTACCTGTTCCGCGCGGTGCTGGACGAACGGGCCGACGACATGGCCTTCATCGCCGAGCGCGTGCAGAAGGACGCGGTCACGCGCCTGGAGGGCTTCGTCAACGCGCCGTTCGAGCGCATCGAGTACACCGACGCGGTGAAGTTGCTGCAGCAGTCGGGGCAGAAGTTCGACTTCCCGGTGGAATGGGGCCTCGACCTGCAGACCGAGCACGAGCGCTGGCTGACCGAGCAGCACGTCGGCCGCCCGGTGGTGGTCACCAACTATCCCGAGCACATCAAGGCGTTCTACATGCGCCTCAACGACGACGGCAAGACCGTGGCCGCGATGGACGTGCTGGCGCCGGGCATCGGCGAGATCATCGGCGGAAGCCAGCGCGAGGAACGCCTGGACGTGCTCGACGCGCGCATGGCGCAGTTCGGCCTCGACCCGGCGCACTACGGCTGGTATCGCGATTTCCGCCGCTACGGCACGGTGCCGCACGCCGGCTTCGGCCTGGGCTTCGAGCGCCTGATCGTCTACGTCTGCGGCCTGTCCAACATCCGCGACGCCATCCCCTACCCGCGCGCGCCGGGCACCGCGGAGTACTGACGCCGATGGTCCTGTTCCTCGCCCTGTGCTTCGTCGGGATCGCGATTGGCGGCATCTGCGCCTTCGTGATCTTCTGGCCACTGTCGCTGGTGCACCTGCGCGACAAGCATCCGCAGGCGCGCGAATCGCTGGGCGACGGCGCGTTCCTCAGCCCCGGCGCGCTCGGCTGGCTGCTCAGCGGCCGCTATCGCGAAGTGCGCGACGCGCAGTTCACCGGGCTGGCCACGCCTGCGCGGGTGTCGGCCTGCGTGATCCTCGTCGCGCTGTCGCTGTCGGCGCTGCTGTGGCTGTGGTCGGTGCTGCCGCGATGAACGCACCGGTCCCCCATGCGCGCGAGGAGTGGTGGCTGGCCAGCCTTGGCCGCACCGTGGTCTGGGCGCGCCTGCGCGTGCGCGAAGCCGGGACCGCCGAGGTCTTCGACAGCGACGGCAACACGCTGGTGTACGACAGCGAGGACACCGCGCGTTCGATGCTGATGGATGCCGATTTCGTCGCCTACGACGGCCTCGACGAAAGCGATGCGCTGGAGCGTGGCTTCTCGTTGGCCGAACTGGCGCCGCCGGTCGCGGAACACGACGACGCCTTGCGGCCGCGGATGGTGCAGGCGCTCGGCGCACGCGCCTGACGATGTACCTGCCGCGCGCCTTCGCCGAGTCCGACCTCGCGCGGCTGGATGCACTGGTCGCCACAGATCCGTTCGTCACCCTGGTCACCGTCGATGCCGAGGGTGCGCCGTTCGCCTCGCACCTGCCGGTACTGTACCGGCGTGACGGCGACGAGGTGCTGCTTGAAGGCCATTGGGCAAAGCCCAACCCGCAGGCGCGGATTGGCGAGCGCGCGTTGATCGTCGTCCACGGCCCGCACCATTACGTCTCGGCCAGCTGGTATCCGGACAACTTCGCCGGGCGCGAAGTTGGACAGCCGAAGGCTGGCCCGGAGGGTTCGCCCCATGGACGGGGCGAACACAAGGCACCCACTGCGCGCGTGCCCACCTGGAACTACGCGGTCGCGCACCTGCACGGCACGCTGGAACGCTTCGACGACGAAGCCGGCCTGGCCGACCTCGTGGCCCGCCTGAGCGATCGTTTCGAGGCCAGCGTCGGGCAGGCATGGCGGTTCGAGCCGGAACGCGACGCCCATCGCTCGCAGCTGCGCGGCATCGTCGGTTTCCGCTTCGTGCCCGACCGCATCGAACTGAAGTTCAAGCTCAGCCAGAACCATCCCGACGCCAATCGCGCCGCCGTGGTCGCCGCGCTCGGCACGCTCGACGATCCACAGGCGCACCAGGTCGCGGCGATGATGCGCGACCGCGAATCCTGACCCGGAGGCACTACGCATGGACCTCGACCTCACCGGCCGCCACGCCCTCGTCTGCGGCGCCTCCGAAGGCATCGGCCGCGCGGCCGCACGCGAACTCGCCCTGCTCGGCGCCGACGTGACCGTGCTTGCGCGCCGGCGCGATGCGCTGGAGGCCGTCCTCGCCACGTTGCCGCGCACCGGCACGCAACGACACCAGGCGCTGGTGGCCGACGTGTCGCAACGCGACGACCTGCGCGCGAAGGTCGACGCGCTGGCGGCGACGTCACCGGTGCACATCCTGGTCAACAACACCGGCGGACCGCCCGGCGGGCGCGTGTCCGACGCCGCGGCGGAAGACTTCCTCGATGCCTTCGGCAAGCACGTGCTGGCCAGCCAGGCGCTGGTGCAGGCCGTGGCACCGGGCATGCGCGCCGCACGCTGGGGCCGCATCGTCAACGTGGTCTCGACCTCGGTCTACGAACCGATCGCCGGCCTCGGCGTCTCCAACACCATCCGCGGCGCGGTCGCCAGCTGGGCGAAGACCCTGTCGCGCGAACTCGCGCCGGACGGCATCACCGTCAACAACGTCCTGCCCGGCTATACCGAGACCGGCCGCATCGAGCAGATCGTGCGCGAGCGCATGGCCACCAGCGGCAAGTCCGATGCCGAGATCCGCGACGCGATGCGCGCCAACGTGCCGTTGGGCCGGCTGGCAAAGCCGGAGGAAACCGGCGGCGTGATCGCCTTCCTGTGCTCGCCCGCCGCCGGCTACGTCACCGGCGTCAGCCTCGCCGTCGATGGCGGACGGATGGCGTCGATCTGAGGCGATGCCCGAAGGCCCCGAAATCCGCCGCGCCGCCGACCGGCTGGCCAACGCCGTGGTCGGCCGGCCGCTGGTCCGCGCCTGGTTCGCCTTCCCGACCCTGAAACCGCATGAGACGACCCTGCCCGGCCGTCGCATCGCCGCGATCGAACCGCACGGGAAGGCGCTGCTGACCCGCTTCGAACACGGCTGGACGCTGTACAGCCACAACCAGCTCTACGGCGTGTGGCAGGTGGCGGCCGCCGGCGCACGACCGGCGTCCCCGCGTTCGCTGCGCGTCGCGCTGGACACGGCGGACGCGGCCGTCCTGCTCTATTCGGCCTCCGACGTGGCGATGTGGCGCGACGACGACCTGCACCGCCACCCGTTCCTGTCGAAACTTGGCCCCGACATCCTCGATCCAGCGCTGTCGGCACGCGATGTCGAGGCTCGCCTGCACGATCCGCGCTTCTCCGGCCGCAGCCTCGCCGCGCTGCTGCTGGACCAGGCCTTCCTCGCCGGCATGGGCAACTACCTGCGTGCCGAGGTGCTGTTCGAGGCCGCCCTGTCGCCGCGGCGGCGCCCGCGGGACCTCGCGCCCGCGGAGCATCGGCAGCTGGCTGCGG
>JAIUOJ010000188.1 GCA_020161335.1 Pseudomonadota bacterium | reverse complement strand
CGCCGAGTACCGCCGGCTTGTTCAGTCTCTGCGCGACCTGCGTGAAAGCGCAGAAATAAGCCAATCTGCGCTGTCAGGTACCCTAGGCTGGCCACAACAGCGGCTCTCTGCCATCGAGGCGGGGGCGCGCCGGCTCGATGTCATGGAGTTCCTGCAGTTGGTGGGCGCGTTGGGGTTGACTCCAGAGGCCGGTATCCAGCTGGCCGTGGCTGCCACAGACAAAAAGAGCAGGGTGGCGCGCTCAAGCAAACGGTGAGCGCTATTCCTTGACGTCGTGGTGCGCGCCGGGCGAGTTTCCACCGGAAAATGCGTGAGGGGCGACTACGATTCTCGAGGGGATCGGGCATGCGGCGATCTTCGCCGCGGATTCACTTCCCGCGTGGCAGGTCATTTGCACTAGATTGGTGGGCGAAGGTCGCACGAACCGATCGCTTGAGATCGATCAAGTCATTGAGCCTGGAAGGGGTGGAGGTGCCGTATGCATCATGAATCGCTGATGGCCCTGGTCGAGCAGTACGAGGTCGCGAACAACGCGCTTGATGCACAGCAACGGCGGGTGTGGAACGCCATCGAAGCGGTGGAGCCTGGATTGGCAGAGGAACTTCTACAACTGTTCTCCACGTCGGCCGCCGCGTCACTTTGGCTGTTGAAGGCCTCTGGGGCCAACCAGCCGTGCCCGGCCAAGGCGATTGCTGAGGTGGTGGCGCGGAAGTGCTTGAGCGATTGCTGCGAACACTCCACGGGAGTGCCGCCTAGGTGGGCGAAATCCTAAGGTATTGATTTGGAAAGCCATAAAATTATGGTCCCGACCGTAATTGCACTATAAAAAGCGAATTCCGGACGCGCCTAGACTTCGGTCGCTGAGCGACGGGCCGACAGCAGATGCCGCTTTCTCTGGCGATTAGGGGCCGTTATCGTGGCTAGCAGCCGACAAGTTCGCCTGCGCTGCGTGTTTTTGCGTCCGGCGGCCTCCAGATACCGTTCGAGGCTCATGAGCGGCACCCCGGTTCCGGACATGAAACCTGGGCGCTGCCCGGCCGGCGCAGTGCCCCCAGGATGGTGCACGTTCCGCGCTCGCCGCCGGCGCAGTCGGCAATGACCCGTTCCAGTTCCGACGCCATACGCTGCAACTCTGCGATGCGCCCCTGGATATCGGCCAGATGGGTGCGGGCCATGGCGTCGACGTCGCGGCACGACATGGTGGGGTCGTCGTCCAGGCGCAGCAGGCTGCGGATCTCCTCCAGGCTGAAGCCCAGCTCGCGCCCTCGGCTGATGAAGCGCAGCCGGTCGACATCGGCGGGGGTGTAGGAGCGATAGCCGCTGTGCGTGCGCTTGGGCGGCGACACCAGGCCCGAGCGCTCGTAGTAGCGGATGGTCTCCAGGTGGCAGCCACTGGCGGCGGCCGCTTCGCTGATCTTCACGTGCTTGACTCCGTAGCTACTACAGACTTTATCCTTCGCCGCATTCCGCCGCCACCCTGGCCGGGTGGCATCTGTTCGACGAGGACCCCGATGAGCGATTGCGGCTGCCACCATGAGGCAAAGAACGCACAGGAGCGGCGCGTACTGCGCATCGCCCTGGTGCTCAACGCCGCCATGGCGGTGATCGGCGGCCTTGCCGGCTGGATCGCCCAGTCGACCGGCCTGCTGGCCGACGCCCTGGACATGCTGTCCGACGCCACCGCCTACGCGATCGGCCTGGTGGCCATTGGGCGCACCGCCCGCTTCAAGGCGAACGCGGCCTGGCTCAGTGGCAGCGTGCTGCTCGTGCTCGGTATCGGCGTGCTGGTGGAGGTGGGCCGGCGCGTCGTCTATGGCGCCGAGCCGCTCAGCGGCTGGATGATCGGCACCGCGCTGCTGTCGCTTGCGGTCAACGTCACCGTCCTGCGCCTGCTTGCCCCGCTGAAGGCGGGCGAGGTCCACCTGCGTGCCACCTGGCTGTTCACCCGCGCCGACGTGGTGGCCAACATCGGCGTCATCCTGGCCGGTGTATTGGTACTCTGGCTCGCCACCCCGTACCCGGATTACGTCATCGGCACCCTGATCGGCCTGTACGTGATCAAGGAAGCCATCGAGATCCTCGGCGATGCCCGCCGTGCCCGCGCCGAATCGAAATCGCCCTCTGCATGACCTCGCGCCGTCCCCCGCTGTCCCTCTGTCGCTGGCTGATGCTGGCGGCATTGGCGTTGAGCGTGGTCCTGCAGCCGGTGCTGGGCTCGGTGAGCGAATTGCACGAGCTGTCGCACGGCGCCGCGAGCGTGCACGACATCAGCGAAACCGGAGCGCCCGATGAAGAGGGCAATGCCGCCGGCACGCTGCACGTCATGCACCACTTGGCTCACTGCTGCGGGCATGTGGTGCCTACACCCGCTGCACCGCTGGTGCTGCCCCGGATCAGTCACAGCGAACCCACGAACCTGACGGACTCGCGCCTTGTGCCTAGCGGGCGATGGCTCGCCCCCTTCCGACCTCCGATCTCGGCCTGACGCCCCACCGGCGCTGATGCCGGCTTCTGGCCCTTTCCGATTGGAGTGTTTCCATGTCTGTGCGACTTGCGGCGTTCGCCGCACTGGTCGCCGTGTCCGCCATTGCATGGCCGGCGAACGCGGCTGATCGACTCTCCCTGGACGACGCATTTGCGCGCGTCGCCGAATCCCATCCCGATCTGCGCCTGCTCGGGGCGCGACACAACGTGCTCGCCGCCGAACTGGGCCGCGCAACCCTGCGCCCCCCACTGGTCGCCGGCGCCAGCGTCGAGAACGCTTTCGGCACCGGCGAGGCGAGTGGCCTGAGCGGCGCGGAGCTGACCCTGACCCTGGCGTCGGTGCTGGAGCGTGGCGGCAAGCTCGATGCGCGTCGCACGCTGGCGCAAAGTCGCATCGATGCCCTGGCGGTCGAGCGCGAGGCCCGGCGCCTCGACCTGCTGGCGGAAGTCGCGCGTCGCTACTTGGCGATGGTCGCCGCGCAACGCCAGCGCGAGATCGCCGAGCTCGACATTGCCCAGCGGCAACGTACCGTCGCCGGAGCGCGGCAACGGCTGCAGGCCGGCGCTTCGCCCGAATCGGTCGTGCTGACCGCGCAGGCGGCCCTGGCCCGAGCGGAGTTGGATCGTGCCCGTGCCGAGCAACGCCATGCGGCGGCGCGGCAGCACCTGGCCGCCCTGTGGGGCGAGCGATCACCCACCTTCGACGCGGTGGCTGGCGACCCGACGGTCCTGCCCGAGGTGCCTGCGTTTGCCACCCTGGCGAGCTTGCTGGAACAGACGCCCGAGCTTGCGCAGTTCGTCGGTGAGCGCCGTATCCGTGAGGCGCGCCTGCAACTCGCGCGTGCCGATGCCAAGGCGGATCTGGATTGGGAAGTCGGCATCCGCAGGTTGCAGTCAACAGACGACTTGGCCCTCGTGGGCAGTGTGTCGATGCCGCTGGGCGCGAGTCGCCGCGCGCAGCCGGAGATCCGCGTGGCCGAGGCCGAACTCACCGCGCTGGAGATCGAACGCGAGTCCAAGGGGCTGTCGCTGTATTCGACACTGGCCGAAGCGCACGGGCGCTACCTCACGGCGCAGGTGGAGCTGGATCGGCTGCGCACCGACGTGATGCCCAAGCTCGCCAGGGCCGAAGCGGCGGCCGAGCGCGCCTACCGCGCCGGGGCCATCAGCTACCTGGAATGGGCGCAGTTGCAGTCCGAACGCACCGCCGCGCGCAAACAACAACTCGACGCCGCGTTTGAAGCCCAGCGCGCCCTTATCGAAATCCAACGCCTGACCGGAGCGCCTTTCGTGGCGGCACCGACACGGGCGACGCAAGGAGACACCCCATGAAGTGGATGCACCGGATCAGCGCGCTGACGCTGGCTGTCCTGTTGGGCGCTTGTGGCGGCGCCAAGCCCGCGGGTGAGCCCGGCCATGAAGACGAATCGCAGGCCGAAGCGGGCGGCCACGAAGAGGAAGGTCACGAAGAGGCGATGGATCGCACCACCATCGCCGCGAAGGTGGCGCAGGACGCCGGCATTCGCGTTGCACCGGCTGCCGCCGGGGTGATCGCCGACGAGCACGAAGTCCAGGGATTGCTCACGCCCGTCGAAGGCCGCGTCGCCAAGGTCATGGCGCGCTTTCCCGGCCCGATCCGTACGCTGCGCGCCAACGTGGGCGACCGCGTGCGGGCCGGGCAGCCGCTGGCCACGATCGAGAGCAACCTGAGCCTCACCACCTACACCGTGCCTGCGCCGATTTCCGGCGTGGTCCTCGCGCGCAACGCGTCGATCGGCACGGTCGCCGGCGAGGGCGCGGCGCTGTACGAGATCGCGGACCTGTCGGAGCTGTGGGTGGACCTGCACATCTTCGGCGCGGACGCACAGCACATCACCGCCGGCGTACCGGTGTTGGTTACCCGCATGAGCGATGGCGTCACCGCCGAAACCACGCTCGAACGCGTGCTGCCGGGAACCGCCACCGCGAGCCAGAGCACCGTGGCGCGTGCCACGATCCGCAACCTCGACGGCCTGTGGCGGCCGGGTTCCGCGGTAAAGGCGCGGGTGACGGTCGATCACCAGCCCGTTAACCTCGTGGTCCCGCTCGGCGCGCTGCAGACCGCCGGCGAGGACGATGTGGTGTACGTGCGCCGGGGCGACACCTACGTCACGCGCCCGGTGCGGGGCGGGCGCCGCGACGCACAGCGCGTCGAGATCGTGTCCGGCCTGAAGGCCGGCGAGCAGGTCGTGGTCGAGCAGAGCTTCCTCGTCAAGGCGGACATCGAGAAATCGACCGCCGAGCACGAGCACTGAGGTCGCCGCCATGCTCGAAAAAATCATCCGATTCGCCATCGCGCATCGGTGGCTGATGTTGCTGCTCACGCTCGCCCTGGTCGGGCTGGGCGTGTGGAGCTTCACGAAGCTGCCGATCGATGCCACGCCGGACATCACCAATGTCCAGGTGCAGATCAATA
>JAIUOJ010000187.1 GCA_020161335.1 Pseudomonadota bacterium | reverse complement strand
CTCCAGTCCGCGCTCCGACATCGGGTTGAAGACCACGATCGGCGCGCCGCGCAGCGACACCTCGCGCAGCGTCGCCAGCATGCGCGGATGGTTGGTGCCGGGATTGTGGCCGATGCAGAACACCGCATCGGCCTGCGCGAAGTCCTCGAGCTGCACCGTGCCCTTGCCGACCCCGATCGATTCGACCAGGCCGACGCTGCTGGCCTCGTGGCACAGGTTCGAGCAGTCCGGGAAGTTGTTGCAGCCGTATTCGCGCACGAACAGCTGGTACAGGAACGCGGCCTCGTTCGAGGTGCGTCCCGAGGTGTAGAACTCGGCCATTGCCGGGTCCGGGAGGGCGCGCAGCGCGGCGCCGATGCGCGCCGCGGCATCCTCCCAGGACACGGCGACGTATTTGTCCTGCGCGGCGTCGTACGCCATCGGATGGGTCAGGCGACCCTCGTCCTCGAGGTCGTGGTCGTGCCACGCCCACAGGTCGGACAGCGTGTGCGCGGCGAAGAAATCCGGCGTGGTGCGCTTGGAGGTCGCTTCCCAGGTGACGGCCTTGGCGCCGTTCTCGCAGAACTCGAACGACGACGTGTGGTGCGGATCGGGCCAGGCGCAGCCGGGGCAGTCGAACCCCACCGGCTGGTTGACGCGATGCAACGCCTCGACCGAACGCCCCGGCGCCATCTGCCCGCGGATCGCACCGGCGACCGCGCGCAGCGCGCCCCAGCCCCCGGCCGGCCCGGCGTAGGGATGGACCGTCTCGTCGAAATCGGGCTCGATGCCGGGTTCGTCCGCGGGGGCTTGCATGGACCGCTTCCTGCGAGGGGACTGGCGCCATCATAGCGCCGCGCGCGGGCGGTCAGCGCGCCCGGCGCGTCAGTCGTCGTCCCGCGGACCGCCCCGTGTCGCATCCAGTTCGACGCGCAGCTCGCCCAGCACCCGGCGCAGCCCGTGCAGCTGGTCGACCAGGTGCAGCACGAGGTCGACGCCTTCGTCGTTGACGCCGAAATCGCCGCGCAGGTCGCGGATGAACAGCGCGCGCGCGGCATCGATGTCCGACAGCCCGGCACGCAGCGTCGCGCCGGGCGGCGGCACGATCCAGCGCCGCTCGATCCATTGTTCCAGCACGTGCAGTTCGATGGTCGACTCGGCGAGGAACGCCTGCAGCTCAATGGTCTTCATGTACCGGGCTCCTGGCGCGGGTCGAACGCGCGGCCGGTTTGCCAGCCGGCAACGAACCGCGCGAGTTCGGGATCGCCCTTGGGCAGCACGATCCTCAGCTTGACGAACTGGTCGCCGCGACCACCGCCGCGACGCGGCGCGCCCTTGCCCTTCAGTCGCAGCGTGGTGCCGCTGCTCGCATCCGGCGGCACGGTCATGGTCACGTCGCCGGTGGGCGTGGGCACGCGCACCTGGCCGCCGAGCACGGCCTCGGCCAGCGACACCGGCAATTCCAGCGTGATGTCGTCACCGTCGCGCGTGAAGCGCGCATCAGGCGCGACCTCGAGCTCGATCAGCGCGTCGCCCGGGCCGCCTTCACCCGCACCGGGCGCACCCTTGCCCTTGAGCCGGATGACCTGGCCATCGAACACCCCCGCGGGCAGGTTCACGTCGAGCGTGTCGCCGGTCGGCAGGGTCAGGCGCCGGCTGCCGCCGGAAATCGATTCCGCGAACGAGATGGGCAAGCGGTAGTGCAGGTCCTGCCCGCGCCGGTTCGCGCGCGCGCGCGCCGCACGGCGCAGGATGTCCGCGAACGGATCGTCGCCGCCGGCGAAGTCGGCGAACCCCTCGTCGCTGGCATAGCCGTCGCCATGCCCGGACGCGCCGGCATAGTCGCGGTAGTAATGCTGCTGCGGTTTCTCGTTGCCGCTCTCGTCGATCTCGCCGGCGTCGTAGCGTGCGCGCTTGTCGGCATCACCCAGCAGGCGATAGGCATTGGCGACGTCCTTGAACCGTTCCTCGCCGGACTTGTCGCCGGGATTGAGGTCCGGATGCAGCTTGCGCGCCAGCCGGCGGTACGCCTTCTTGATGTCGTCCTGCGACGCGCCCTGCGCCACCCCGAGGACTTCGTAGGGATTGCCCAACCTGACCTCCTGCCTGTGCGACCTCCGCCGGCCATCGTGGCGCCGCGGCCGCGGACGCGCCGGTTCCGACCATTGCCGGGCATGATCGTTCCGCCGCCGGGTGCGCGCAAGGCATGCCGGCGTGTCACATGGCCGGGCGGCGCAGGCCGGTCCCGCTTGGGCGCGCGCCGGCGCAAGGCCCGGCGGCATCGGCCTGCGCCGCGCCCGCCGGGGCGCTACGATCCACACCAGGATCCGTACGTCACGACAGGAGTGGACCTTGGCAACCCCGATCGCACCCAACGCAACCATTGCGCCGGCCGTGGATGCCGAGCCACAGGCCATCGACGCCCCGCTGTCGGTCGCCGCGGCCTTCCTGGTGCTGGGCGTGCGCGACGACGCTGCGTCGATCGCGACCGTGCGCGCGGTGCTGGGCAGTACCGACGACCTGATCAAGAACGTCGCCGTCCGCGACATCAGCAATACCTTCACGGTCAACGTCGGCATCGGCCACCGCGCCTGGAGCGCACTGACCGGCCAGCCCCCGCCGCGGGAACTCACGCCGTTCAAGCAGATCCAGGGCGCGAAGCACACGGCCGTGTCCACCCCCGGCGACCTGCTCTACCACGTGCGCGCCAGGTCGATGGACCTGGTGGTCGAGTTCGAACGGCTGCTGCTGGATGCATTGGGCGACGCGGTCGTGCCGGTGGACGACGTCGCCGGCTTCCGCTACTTCGACGGCCGCGACCTGCTCGGCTTCGTCGACGGCACCGCCAACCCCAATGGCCTCGCCCTGCCCGCGGCCACCCTGGTCGGCGACGAGGATCCCGCGCATGCCGGCGGCAGCTACGTCGTGATCCAGAAGTACCTGCACGACCTGCAGGCCTGGCGCGCGCAGCAGGTGGAATCGCAGGAGCGGATCGTCGGCCGCACCAAGTACGACAACGTCGAACTGCCCGACGCCGCGGCGCCCGAGCAGAAATCGCACAAGACGCTGTGCACGATCACCGACGCACAGGGCGAGCACGACATCCTCCGCGACAACATGCCCTTCGCCAATCCCGGGCGCGGCGAGTACGGCACGTACTTCATCGGCTATTCGCGGCGCCTGTGGGTGATCGAGAAGATGCTCGAACGCATGTTCATCGGCGACCCGCCGCCGCTGCACGACCGCATCCTCGATTTCTCCACCGCGACCACCGGCGTCGTCTTCTTCGCGCCCGCACGCGCCTTCCTCGCCGGGTTGGGCGACTAGGGCCTGTTGACACTCATGGCACGTGTCGAACCCGCCTTGCGGGCGTGTGCGGCAAGGAAGCGCGGCGGCGTGTATGTCCATATGCAACGGAGCAATGACGCCACGGCGTGCGCCCGCGTCGCGGGCCCTTCGGCTGGCCTCCCGATGGCCGCCATGCGGCGTATGCCGTGAGGGTCAACAGCCCCCAGGGCCGGCCACGCGACTGCGCCGTTGCAGTATGTTGATGGCCAGGCGCGCGGGCCGCCGCGCGAACGAGACCTGGCCATGCTCCTTCGTCGCGACCTCCTGCGCATGCTCGGCCTGTCGGCCGCCCTCCCTTCGTTGGCCGCGGCCGAACGCGCGGTGGACGTGGCCGAAACCCGTCGGCCGGTGGTGATCTCTACCTGGACCTTCGGCGAAGCGGCGAACGCCGCCGCATGGGACGTGCTTGCCGACGGTGGTGCCGCGCTGGACGCGGTCGAGGCAGGTGCCCGGGTGCCGGAGGCCGATCCCGACAACCATTCGGTGGGCCTGGGCGGCTATCCCGATCGCGATGGCCGGGTCACGCTGGATGCCAGCATCATGGACCACGCCGGCAATCTCGGCGCCGTGGCCTGCCTGGAGGACGTCGTGCATGCGGTCTCGGTGGCGCGCCGGGTGATGGAGAAGACGCCGCACGTGCTGCTGGTCGGCGAAGGCGCGCTCGGCTTCGCGCTGGCGGAAGGGTTCCCGCGCCAGAACCTGCTGACCCCGGCCGCGGAGCACGCGTGGCGCGAGTGGCTGCAAACGGCGCGTTATGCACCGCAACCCAACATCGAGCGCAGCAACCGCTACAGCCTGCCCGACGCCCTGCCCGGCGGCGAACGCAACCACGACACCATCGGCATCCTTGCGCTCGACCGCGGCGGACACCTCGCCGGCGCCTGTACCACCAGCGGGATGGCCTTCAAGCTGCACGGGCGCGTCGGCGATTCGCCGATCAGCGGTGCCGGACTGTTCGTGGATGGCGAGGTGGGCGCGGCCAGCGCCACCGGCGTCGGCGAGGAATGTCTGCGCGTCTGCGGATCGCACACCGTCGTCGAACTGATGCGCCAGGGCCGTTCGCCGGAACAGGCCTGCCGGGAGGCAGTGGAACGCATCGCGCGCCGGCATCGCACGCCGCGCAAGGACCTGCAGATGGCGTTCGTGGCGCTGTCGGCCGACGGCCGCCACGGCGGCTACTCGCTGCAGCCGGGCTTCGCCTACGCAGTGCGCACTTCCGCGGGCACTCGGCAGGTCGAAGCGCCCAGCCTCACCTGAGCGATCACCATCGCAGCCGGCGATCGCCCTCGCCGCAGGTCGATGGCGGCAGGTCGGCAGCCTGTGTGCCCCATGCCGGCGCCGCCGTCGAATCCGTCAGCGAGAAGCGTAGTTCGCCGCCCTTGCGCAGTTGCTCCCAGTCGAGCCACACGCGCGACTGGTCGACGCCATCGAGCTGCACCGCATCGACGACGCGCAGCGCGCCGTTGCCCGCGCCCGAGGCGACGATGCGCAACTGCCGGCCTTCGCCGAGATCGAGCTCGATGCGCTCGAACCTTGGCGCGTGCAGCAGGAACTGGCCACTGCCCGGCACCGCCGGATACAGGCCGATGGCGCTGAACAGGTACCACGCCGACATGGTGCCGAGGTCGTCGTTGCCGGTCACACCGTTGGGC
>JAIUOJ010000186.1 GCA_020161335.1 Pseudomonadota bacterium | reverse complement strand
GGCCGATGCCGATGCAGGTCGACTGGCCGAGGCCGGCGTCGGTGGTCTGCTTCACGGCTTCATAGGTCAGCGTGCCCGAACGCGACACGATGCCCACCTTGCCCGGCATGTGGATGTGGCCCGGCATGATGCCGATCTTGCACTCGCCCGGCGTGATCACGCCCGGGCAGTTCGGCCCGACCAGCACCACGTCCGGATGGCCCTTCAGCGTGTTCTTGACGCGCAGCATGTCCAGCACCGGGATGCCCTCGGTGATGCACACGATGACCTTGATGCCGGCGTCGGCCGCTTCGAGGATCGCGTCGGCCGCGAACGGCGGCGGCACGTAGATCACCGACGCATCGGCGCCGGTGGCTTCGACGGCCTCACGCACGGTGTTGAACACCGGCAAGCCGATGTGGGTGGTGCCGCCCTTGCCGGGGGTCACGCCGCCGACGACCTTCGTGCCGTATTCGACCATCTGGGTGGCGTGGAAGGTGCCCTGCTGGCCGGTGAAGCCCTGCACGATCACCTTGGTGTTCTTGTTGACCAGAACGCTCATTGGATTGGATTCCTTGGGATTTGGAGCCCCCTCTCCCGCTTGCGGGAGAGGGCCGGGGTGAGGGCGTTTCCGCAGAACGCACCCTCATCCGCCTTCGGCACCTTCTCCCGCGCGCGGGAGAAGGAAGAGAGATGGATCAGGCAGTCGGCTTGAGAGATCGATCAGGCGGCCTGCTTGACGGCCTCGACCGCCTTCTTGGCGCCGTCGTTGATGTCGTCGGCGGCAATCAGCGCCAGCCCGCTTTCGCGCAGCAGCTTCTTGCCCTCTTCGACATTCGTGCCCTCGAGGCGCACGATCACCGGCACCTTGACGCCCACGTCCTTCACCGCGGCGATGATGCCCTCGGCGATCACGTCGTTGCGCACGATGCCGCCGAAGATGTTGACGAAGATCGCCTTCACCTTGTCGCTCGACAGGATCAGCTTGAACGCCTCGGTCACGCGCTCCTTGGTGGCGCCGCCGCCCACGTCCAGGAAGTTCGCCGGCTCGCCGCCGTTGAGCTTGATCACGTCCATCGTCGCCATCGCCAGGCCCGCGCCGTTGACCATGCAGCCGATGTTGCCATCCATGGTCACGTAGTTCAGGTCGTGCTGGCTGGCCTTCACTTCGGTCTCGTCTTCCTGGCGGATGTCGCGCATGGCGACAAGATCCGCGTGGCGGAACGACGCGTTGTCGTCGGAGTTGACCTTGCCGTCGAGCACGGCGAGGTTGCCGTCCTTGAGGATCGCCAGCGGGTTGAGTTCCACCAGCGCCAGGTCCTTCTCGTTGAACAGCTTGAACAGGCCCAGCATGATCTTGCCCAGCTGGCCGACCTGCTTGGCGTTGAGGCCCAGCTTGAAGCCGATCTCGCGCGTCTGGTACGGCTGCAGGCCCTGCACGTAGTTCACGTTGAGGGTCTGGATCTTCTCGGGGGTCTCGGCGGCCACCTGTTCGATGTCCACGCCGCCCTCGCTGGAGGCGATGAAGGTGATTGACTGCGTGCCGCGGTCCACCAGCACCGACAGGTACAGCTCCTTGTCGATGTCGGTGCCCTCGGAAATCAGCACCGTGTCGATCGGCAGCGCCACGCCGGCGGACTGGTAGGTCTCCATGCGGGTGCCGAGCATCGCCTTGGCGTACTCGCGCACTTCGTCGAGCGTCTTCGCCAGCTTCACGCCGCCGGCCTTGCCGCGGCCGCCCGCGTGGATCTGGGCCTTGACCACCCAGAGGTTGCCGGGGATCGAGCGGGCGGCCTCGACCGCCTCTTCGGGGGTGCGCGCGACGCGCCCGGCGGGGACGGCAATGCCGTAGTCGGCAAACAGCTGCTTCGCCTGGTATTCGTGGAAGTTCATGTGGGGTCCGTGCTGGGGAGGATCGCGTCGCGGCCCGGGACCTGGCCCGGCCAGCAGGCGGTGGCCTGCGCTACGCGGCCGCATATTCTCGCCGATGCGCCGCCCCCGGGCAAAGTCGCCCTTGGTCGAGCCCCCCGGGGCGCCCGGTCCCCGCCTATACTCGCCGGCAACCACCCGCGCACGCATTCGCCTTGGACGAGCCCGCCGCCGAAGACCAGGACAGCAACACCAGCCGGGCGTTGCGGCGCGAGTTGTACCTGTTTGCCCTCTACCGCGTGTTCGAGGCCGCGGTGCTGGCGCTGGTGGTCTTCAGCCCGGTGGGATCGCTGATCGGCGAGAGGCACGCGCCGGAACTGGCCGTGGTCCTGGTGGTGGTCTACCTGCTGGTCTCGGTCGGCCTGCTGGTGCGGGCGCGCACGCTGCGCACCGGCATCGTCCGCCACGTGGTGGCGGCCACCGCCTTCGACGTCGTGGTCGCCGCGCTCGCCACCCACGCCCTGCCGGGCGCCGCGCCCGGCATCGCGATGATGCTGATCTTCAACGTTGGCGCGGTGTCGCTGTTCCTCAGCCTGCGCGGCAGCCTGGTGGCGGCCACCGTGGCCTCGCTGGCGCTGATCGGCGAGTACGCCTGGACCAGTGCCGACACCGGCGTAATGGTCCGCCCGTTCGCCGAAGTGCTGATGTTCACCGTGTCGTTCTTCGCGGTCGCGGCCCTGATCCACCACCTTGGCCAGCGCATGCGCTCCACCCAGCGCCTGGCCGACCAGCGCGGCGCGGAGGCGGCCAACCTCGCCGAGATCAACGAACTGGTGATCCGGCGC
This sequence comes from Pseudomonadota bacterium, assembly GCA_020161335.1. GTDB lineage: Bacteria > Pseudomonadota > Gammaproteobacteria > Xanthomonadales > Xanthomonadaceae > Luteimonas. Next base: position 2,317 of record JAIUOJ010000186.1, on the reverse strand, counting down.
ATGCGCACCGGCGTGCTGCTGGTCGACGCCCGCGGCCAGATCCGCATGGCCAACGAAGCCGCCCAACTGCTGCTGCGCAACGACGACGACGCGCAGGACCACGCCATGCACGGGCGCACGCTGGCGCAGATCGCGCCCGAGCTGGCGCTGCGGCTGGCCGAATGGCTCAAGAGCGGACAGCAGAACGACGCGCCGCTGGTCTACGGGCCGGACGACGCCGAAGTGCTGCCGCGCTTCGCACGCCTGCTGGCCAACAGCGATTCCACCCTGGTGTTCCTCGACGACACCTCGATGCTGTCGCGCCGCGCCGAGTCCATCACCCTGGCCGCGATGGGCCGTTTCTCGGCCAGCCTCGCGCACGAGATCCGCAACCCGCTCGCCGCGATCAGCTATGCCACCCAGCTGCTGGAGGAGTCGCACGACCTCACCACCAGCGACCGCCGACTGCTGCAGATCATCCACCAGCAGTGCCTGCGCACCAACGGCATCGTCGAAAGCGTGCTCGGCCTCGCCCGTCGCGAGCGCGCCAAGCCCGAGCACATCGACCTTGTCATCTTCCTGCGCAACTTCATCGACGACTACCGGATGATCGTGCCGGAAGACAACGCCCAGTTGCGCATGACCGGCAGCCAGAGCCCGCTGCCGGTGATGTTCGACCCGCGCCACCTGCAGCAGATCCTCACCGCCCTGGTGAACAACGCCGTGCGCTACGGCCACGTCCCGGGCGAGAAACCGCGCATCTCGCTGCACCTCGAACTGGTCGAACAGCGCCCGGTGATCAGCGTGCTCGACCGCGGCCCGGGCATCCCCGACGCCGTGGTCGCGCAGTTGTTCCGCCCGTTCTTCACCACCTCCGAGAACGGCACCGGCCTTGGCCTGTACATCGCCCACGAACTGTGCCGCGCCAACGAATCCACGCTGGACTTCGTGCCCGTCCCCGGCGGCGGCGCCTGCTTCCGCATCGAACTGCCCGCGCAGCACGCCCTGAGCGCGTCCTGACCTGGCGACCTCCGGGCGAAGCGCGCCCTACAGCAACACCCCTCACCCCACCCCCGCGCTACGCGCCCCCTGCCCGGCGTGGCACGCCGGGCGTTCATCGGCGCGCGCGGCATGCCGCGCAAACACCCCTCTTCACCCCGTGAACGGGAGAGGGGCTTTCGATCCATTGAATGGAGGGGGCTTTCGATTTGTTGATCTGAGTGGGCCTTTCATCGAACCCGCCGCTCGATCCCCGACGCCCCAATCAACCCCCTTCTCCCGCTCTGCGGGAGAAGGTGCCCCCTAAGGGGCGGATGAGGGCACCCCTCCGACGTCACCCCCACCCACCCCTCGCCCCAGCCACCTACAGCAGGCATGCGCGGTGCACGGCAGCCGCGGCAACCAAGCGCACGTCGTTTCATCCATGACGCATCCGTTCCTCGAGCGTCGCATGGATGGTCGCCAGCACGAGTTCCGTGCGCAGCAGCACATCGTCGTTCCAGAAGCGCAGCACCAACAGGCCACGACCATGCAGATAACGGGTCCGCACATCGTCCTGTGCCGACTCCACGTGCTGCCCGCCATCGACCTCCACCACCACGCCCGCGCACAGGCATGCGAAGTCCGCGATATACGGCCCGACGGGATGCTGCCGACGAAATTTCCAGTCGGAGAACGAACGATTGCGCAAGTGGAGCCACAACCGCCGTTCCGCATCCGTCATTGATCCTCGCAGGCAACGAGCAACATCACGTTTGCGACCCGCGCGCATCCTTGCCTCACCGGTTGGGGCCTGCCGGCGAAGATGGCGGCAAGCGACTCTCGGCGGGATCGGGCAAACGCCGGAATCAGGGTAGGAAACATCCTCGCGACGCATCCCTCACCCCAACCCCGCGCTACGCGCCCCCTGCCCGGCGTAGCACGCCGGGCGTTCATCGGGGCGCGCGGCATGCCGCGCAAACACCCCTCTTCACCCCATGAACGGGAGAGGGGCTTTCAATCTGTTGAATGGAGAAGGGCTTTCGATCTGTTGATGGCAGCGGGACTTTGGACCGTTGATGGGGACGGGCTCTCATCGCGCCCGCGACCTGACGGCCGTCGCGTGATCCCCCGACGCCCCAAACGCCCTCCCTTCTCCCGCTTTGCGGGAGAAGGTGCCCCGAAGGGGCGGATGAGGGCGCCCTTCCGAAGTCACGATCCGCCCGCCCCCTCACCCCACCCCCGCGCTACGCGCCCCCTGCCCGGCGTAGCACGCCGGGCGTTCATCGGGGCGCGCGGCATGCCGCGCAAACACCCCTCTTCACCCCATGAACGGGAGAGGGGCTTTCGATCCGTTGAA
>JAIUOJ010000185.1 GCA_020161335.1 Pseudomonadota bacterium | reverse complement strand
ATCTGGGGCGTCAGCAGGAATCGCTGATGAATCCGCCCACGCCGCTGCCCGCCTGTGACGTGCTGGTCTGCGAGTCCACGTATGGCGACCGCGAACACATTCCCATCGACCAGGAAGCGGAACTGGCGCCCATCATCCGCCGCGTTGCCGCCCGCGGGGGCGTGATCGTCATCCCCGCCTTTGCCATCGGCCGCGCCCAGGCGCTCATGCTGCATATCTCCCGGCTGCGCGAGCGCAAGGAGATTCCCCGCGTGCCGGTCTACCTCAACAGCCCGATGGCGATCAACGCGACCCGGCATTACCACGCCCACCATTCCGAACACCACGTGTCCGAAGAGGACTGCCAGCGGATGTTCGACGTGGCCACCTTCGTCAACACGGTGGAAGAGTCGAAGGCGCTCAACCGCCAGCGCGGGCCGATGATCATCATCTCCGCCAGCGGCATGATCACCGGTGGACGCGTGCTTCACCACATCGAGGCGTTCGGCCCCGATGACCGCAACGCGATCCTGCTCGCCGGCTACCAGGCCGGTGGAACACGCGGTGCCGCGCTCGCGGCGGGCAAGCCCAGCTTGCGCATGTTCGGTCGCGAGGTGCCCATCCGCGCCGAGGTGGTGCAGCTGCAGGGCTTTTCCGGCCACGCCGACGCCGGGGAGCTGCTGGACTGGATGCGCACCGCGCCGTCCGCGCCGCGCGTCGTCTATCTCACCCACGGCGAGCCCGATGCAGCCGACACGTTGCGCGGGCGCGTGCAGCGCGAACTGGGCTGGCGGGCGCGCGTGCCCGAGCACCTGGAGCGCGTGGGACTGGAGGATGCGCAATGACCGGGCAGGCCGCAGGCCATACCCGCCTGCGCGTCACCCGTGCCGGCATCGACACCTACCAGCAGCCGGTGGTGTACATGCACCGCGACTGCGAAGTCTGCCGCTCGGAGGGCTTTGCCGCGATGACACGCGTGAGGCTGGACGTGGACGCCCGCACGTTGGTGGCGACGCTGAACGTGGTTGTCGACGATCGGCTTGGCCTGGATGAGGTGGCCCTGTCGGAGGCCGCGTGGACCCTGCTGGATCCCGTGCCCCATGCCCAGGCCTGGGTCCGGCATGCGGAACCCGCGTCGTCGGCAGGCGCGCTCCGCGCCAAGGTATTCGGCGCGCGGCTGGACGACGCGCAGTACCTTGCCCTGGTCCAGGACGTGATGGAAAGCAGGTTGTCGGACCTGGAGCTTGCCGCGTTCGTCACGGCCAGCGCCGGCGACCGCCTGGACCATGCGGAGACGACCGCGCTGACGCGCGCCATGATCGCCGTCGGCCAGCGCCTGGACTGGGGCGAAGGGCCGGTGCTGGACAAGCACTGCGTGGGCGGCCTGCCGGGCAATCGCACCACCCCGATCGTGGTGGCCATCGTGGCCGCGCTGGGCTACCGCATTCCGAAGACCTCGTCGCGCGCGATCACGTCCCCGGCAGGCACCGCCGACACCATGGAAGTGATGGCGCCGGTGGCGCTCGACCTGGCGGCGATGCGGCAGGTGGTGGAGCGCGAGGGCGGCTGCATCGTCTGGGGCGGCAACGTGCGCCTGAGTCCGGCTGACGACATCCTGATCCGGGTCCAGCGGCCGCTGGATTTCGACAGCGACGGCCAACTGGTCGCCAGCGTGCTGTCGAAGAAGATTGCCGCCGGCTCCACCCACGTCCTGATCGACATGCCGGTGGGTCCGACCGCCAAGGTGCGAAGTGAGGCTGCGGCCCACAGCCTCGGCACGCGGCTTGCACACACCGCCGGCGCGCTCGGATTGCAGCTGGGCATCCATCGCTCCGACGGCACGCAGCCGGTGGGTCGGGGCATCGGCCCGGCGCTGGAAGCGCACGACGTGCTCAAGGTGCTGCGCAACGCCGCCGATGCACCGGCCGACCTTCGCGAACGCGCGCTGGCGCTGTCCGCGGCGCTACTGGACATGGCGCCGGGCAGCAGCGCCGGTACCGGGCTGGAGCGCGCACGCGACGTTCTGGATTCCGGAGTGGCGCTGGCCAAATTCCTGGCGATCTGCGAGGTCCAGGGAGGCTTCCGCGAACCGCCGCGGGCAGCCTTCATCGCCGACGTCCCGGCCGCCGCGTCGGGTCGCATCGCGGAGATCGACAACCGCAGGCTGGCCAGACTGGCCAAGCTGGCCGGCGCACCGACATCTTCCGCCGCCGGCCTGGAAACCGGGCTGCGGATCGGTGATACGGTCGAACGCGGACAGCCCCTGCTGACGCTGCATGCAGAGTCGCCGGGAGAACTGGCTTACGCCCTGGAGCACGCCGCGGCGCTGCAACCCTTTGTCATTGGAGATATCCCATGACCCGTGTGCTGATGCCGTTCCCCACCGACGCGGCGTTGGCCAGCACCATCGCCATGCCCCTGCAGGCGCGCATTGCACCCGTGGCCTGGCGGCACTTTCCCGATGGCGAGTCGCTGGTCACCCTGGACGATGCGCTGTCCGGCGCCGATGTGGCGATCCTGGCCAGCCTGCGCAACGCCGATGCGCTGGCCCTCCCGTTGCGCTTCGCGGCCCAGACAGCGCGTGAGTTCGGGGCACGCTCGGTCGGCCTGATCGCACCCTACCTGGGCTATATGCGCCAGGACACCCGCTTCCATCGCGGTGAAGCAGTCAGCACGCCGCTGTTCGCGCGGTTCCTTGAAGAGGCCTTCGACTGGCTGGTGACCGTGGACCCGCACCTGCACCGCGTCGAGCGCCTGCAGTCGCTCTACCGGATGCCGACGGCCCACGTGTCGGCGACGCCCGCCGTGGCGCGCTGGATCGCGGAGACGGTCCCAGACGCGGTGCTGATCGGACCCGACAGCGAGAGCGGGCAATGGGTGGCGGACATCGCCGCCCGGTCCGGCATGCCCTGGCAGGTGCTCGCCAAGGAACGCCGCGGCGACTACGACGTCCGCGTGAGCCTGCCCGACCCGGCGGCCGTGTCCGGCCGCACCCCGGTGCTGATCGACGACATCGTCTCGTCCGGCCACACGATCCAGGAGACCCTCGCCCACCTGCGCCGGCTGTCGCTGCTGGTCGCCATCCATCCGGTGTTCGCAGGCGATGCCTATGCCCGCCTGCTGGCGGCGGGCCTGGCCCGCATCGTGAGCACCGACACCATCGCCCACCCGTCGAACGCGATCGCGCTGGGCGCCGACCTCGCCGCCGCGGCATCGACCCTGATGGCCGCCTCGACCGATTCCCCGGAGGACCCATGAACCCGCATCTCAACTGCTGCACCGCCGCCCAGCTGTCGGCCGCCGAGCGTCAGCGGATCCTTGAACTGGCCGACGCCCACCGGCAGGCCGATCCCGCGTTCGCCCACTGGGCGGCCGGCTACGGGGTGATCCGACATGACCCGCTTACCCAGCTCCGGGTCCGCCAGATGGTGGACGAGCTGGTGGCCCTGGGTCGCACGCCCGATGCCGACACCGCCTGGCAGCGGCTCGCCGCGGCCGACCGCGTTACCAGCGCCGGCATGTGGCTGGTGGCGCACATGACCTACAGCGACCGCGTGCGCACCGACGGCGCGGCGCTGGAGGCCGATGATTTCAAGGCCACGCCCGAAGGCCATACCGGCGGGTCGCTCAACATGGTGCCCGCCTATGCCGGCTACCTGCTGATGGACGCACTGGATGGCGTCACCCGCGCGTGGATGATGGGCCAGGGGCACTGCGTGGCAGCGATCGATGCGCTCAACCTGCTGGTCGGCAACATGACCGCCAGGCACGCCGAACGTTATGACCGCTCCGATGTCGGGCTGAGCCGGTTCGTCGGCGACTTCTACGCCTACACCCTCAATCCCGACGGCACGCCGGCCTCGCCGCTGGGCTCCCACGTCAATGCGCACACGGCAGGCGGCGTGATGGAAGGCGGCTATCTCGGCTTCGCCGAGCTGCAGTACGTGCATGCGCCGTTGAGGGACGAACGCCTGGTGGCCTTCCTCAGCGACGGTGCGTTCGAGGAACAGCGTGGCAGCGACTGGGCGCCGCGCTGGTGGCGTGCGGAGGACAGCGGTCTGGTCAGCCCGATCATCATCCTCAACGGGCGGCGCATCGAGCAGCGCAGCCAGATCAGCCAGCAGGGCGGCGAGCGCTGGCTCGACCGGCACCTGCGCTTGAACGGCTTTGATCCGATCGCGCTGGACGGGCGCGATCCGGCCAGCATCGCCTGGGGCATCCACGTGATGGAGTCACGCCTGCAGGCGGGTACCGCCGTCCCCGATGCACACGTGCGGCTGCCCTATGGCATCGCCGAAACCGTCAAGGGCTTCGGCTTCCCCGGCGCCGGGACCAACGCCTCGCACAACCTGCCCTTGCCCGGGAATCCGGCGAAGGATGCAGCGGCCCGCACGCTGTTCAATGAAGGCGCCGCGGCGCTGTTCGTGGCCGCGTCCGAACTGGATGAGGCCATTGCCGCACTCAACAGCCACGATCTGCAGCAGCGGGTGCGCGAGCGCGACCATGCACTGGCCGATCGCCAGGTGGACCCGCCCCGCGTTCCAGCCATTGCCGATCGCGGCGTCGGCGGCGAGAGCTCACCGATGACCGCGCTCGACGAGCAGTTCGTCGCCATCGCCGAAGCGAACCCGGGGCTGCGCGTGCGCGTGGGCAATCCCGACGAGCTGCGCAGCAACAAGCTCGACCGCACCCTGGACGCGATGAAGCACCGGGTGCACGAGCCCGAGCCCGGCGTCGCCGAATCGACGACCGGCGCAGTCATCACCGCGCTCAACGAAGAGGCGGTCGTGTGCGCGGCGCTTGGCAACAAGGGCGGGCTGAACCTGGTGGTCACCTACGAGGCTTTCGCGCCGAAGATGCTCGGCGCCGTGCGCCAGGAACTGATTTTCGCCCGCCATCAGATGCAAGCCGGACGCCCACCCGGCTGGCTGGGCGTGCCGCTGGTGCTGACCTCGCACACCTGGGAGAACGCGAAGAACGAGCAGTCCCACCAGGATCCGACCATGGCCGAGGCGCTGCTGGGCGAAATGGCCGACATCTCGCGCGTGGTGTTTCCGCCTGACGCCAACGGCGCCGCAGCCGCCCTCGCCCACGCCTACGCGCAGCGCGGCA
>JAIUOJ010000184.1 GCA_020161335.1 Pseudomonadota bacterium | reverse complement strand
GCGACCGCATCGAACACCGTTTCGACCGGCGCGCAGAACGGGCCGACCGGAACGGGCACCCGCGTGTCGCGGACCGGCTCGGGCGGCAGGGCGAGCGCATCGACGCGCGCCTGGATCACAAGGGCGAACGCGCCGAGGCGCGCTGGGACCGCCGTGGCGATCGCATCGACCGCCGGCTGGATCGGCGCGGCTGATCCGGCGCGCCGGCCCCTAAGCTATGTTGGTGAGCACCGCCCAGGACCCCACGCTGGATGTCACGTCGCCGCCGGCGCCGGCGGCGACGCTGGAGGCGTTCCTGGGCAGCGTGTCCGCGCGCGCCTTCCGCTTCGCCGAACTCGGCCTGCGCCACCGCGACGACGCCCTGGATGCCGTGCAGGACGCGATGGCGAAGATGCTGGCCTATCGCACGCGGCCGGCCGCCGAATGGACCCCGCTGTTCTGGTCGGTGCTGCGCAGCCGCATCATCGACGTGCAGCGACGGCGCGTGTTCCGGCTGAGCTGGCTCACCGACGCGCGCGACGCCGATGGCGGCGAGATCGACTGGGCCGACGAGGCCGGTCCTGACCCGTCGCGCGCCCACGACGGCCGCGAGGCCTGGTCGCGGCTGGCCGCGGCCCTGCGCGGGCTGCCGGCGCGGCAGCGCGAAGCGTTCACCCTGCGGGTGCTGGAAGAACTGGATGTCGAGGCGACCGCGAAGATCATGGGCTGCGGCGAGGGATCGGTGAAAACCCACCTGTTCCGCGCCCGCGAGGCCCTGCAGAAGCAACTGGAGGAATTCCGATGAACAGTCCGGACCACGGCCACCCGGCGCATGACCGCCCCGGGCACGCCCACGACGGCGTCGATCGCGCGGTCCGCGCGCTGCACGCCGACGCGGTGGCCCACCTCTCCGCCGCGACGATGGCGCAGCTGCATCGCCGCCGCCACGCCGCGCTGGCGACGCCCGGCACGCGCGCATCCCGCGTGCGCGGCTGGCCGCTGGCCGCGGGTCTGGCGTCGCTGGCGGTGGTCGCGCTCGGGCTCGGCTTCGGCCTGCGCTCCACTGGTGACGCCATCCCGGCGCAGCCGGTGCTGGCGACGGCGGCCGGCGATGGTGACACCCTCGAGGACGCGATCACCGGCCTCGACGAGAACCCCGACTTCTACCTCTGGCTCGCCTCCCGCGACGCCGACCTGCTGGCCATGGAGTAACCCCGATGTCCACGCGCATCCGCTTCCTCGCCTGCCTGCTGGCGCTCGCGCCGCTGGCTGCCCTCGCCCAGCAGACGCCTTCGCCGGCACCGCTGCCGACCTGGGAGCAACTCACCCCGCAGCAGCGCGACCTGCTGCTCGCGCCGGTGCGCGACCGCTGGAACGACAGCCCGCCCGAGAAACGCCAGCACATGCTCGAGCACGCCACCCGCTGGCAGTCGATGACCCCGGAGCAGCGCGGTCACGCGCGCCACGGCATGAAGCGCTGGGAAGACATGCCGCCCGAACGCCGGCTGCAGGCGCGGGCCCTGTTCGAACAGATCCGGCGCATGCCCGAAGCCGAACGTCGTGCCCTGCTCGAACGCTGGAAGGCGATGACGCCCGAGCAGCGCGACGCCTGGGTGGAAGCGCACCCGCCCAGGGACCCGCCGCGACCGCGCTAGCGTTGGACAACCGGGCAAGCGGCGGCCCGCGACGCGCCTTCCGTCATCCGGCGAGGGGTCCGCCAGGGGTCCGTCGACCGACAACGCGCTTCCCGTCATCCCGGCGAAAGCCGGGACCCACGTGTCTGAAGCCGGTACGGCAAGGTGACCGCGTACCTTCGGACCACGTCCCAGGCTTCGTATTGTGCTGCGCTTCCCGGGCGCGGCCGACATCCGTCGGCAAGCGCCCCTGGGTCCCGGCTTGCGCCGGGATGACGGTTTCGGGCATGTCGTGCTCGACCAGGGCGCCGCGCCACCGCGGGACCACGCCCCGCCGCGGCGGCGAGTCAAGCCGGCGCGCGCTCCGGCCAGACCGTCTTCGCCAGCAGCTCGTCGTTCCAGTCGAAGGCGATGGCGCCGTCCTTCAGCAGCAGCGAGGCGAAGTTGTAGAGGTTGCGTGCGTACATCTCGCTGGCGTGCAGCGCACCCATGCTGGCGAGGTCGACCGGGCCGGCGATGGTGACGCCACCGGATTCGATGGTCTCGCCGCGACGGGTCAGCTCGCAGTTGCCGCCGGTCTCGGCGGCAAGGTCGACGACCACGCTGCCGGGTTTCATCCCGGCCACCATGGCCGCGGTGATGATCTTCGGCGCAGGACGCCCGGGCACCGCCGCGGTGCAGACGATGACGTCGATGCCCTTGAGGTGCTCGGCCAGCCGCTGCTGCTGCAGCGCGCGCTCCTCGTCGGTCAGCTGTCGCGCGTAACCGCCCTCGCCCGCGGCGCTGACGCCCAGGTCGAGGAACTTGCCGCCCAGCGATTCGATCTGCTCGCGCGTTTCCGGGCGCACATCGAAGCATTCGACCTGTGCGCCGAGGCGCTTGGCGGTCGCCACCGCCTGCAGGCCGGCGACGCCGGCGCCGACGATCAGCACCTTCGACGGACGGATGGTGCCGGCGGCGGTGGTCAGCATCGGGAAGTAGCGCGGCACCAGCTGCGCGGCGATCAGCACCGCCTTGTAGCCGGCGATGCCGGCCTGCGAGCTGAGGATGTCCATGGCCTGCGCGCGCGTGGTGCGCGGCAGCCGTTCCAGCGGGAAGGCCACCAGGCCGCGCGCGCGGATCGCCTCGGCGCGCGCCTCGTCCGCCTGCGGCTGCAGCGCGCCGACGAGCACGGCGCCGGGCTTGAGCGTGGCCAGTCCCGACGCCGGCGGCGGCTGCACGCACAGCACGAGGTCGGCGTCGGCCAGCACGTCGCCATCAACCACCTCGGCGCCGGCATCGGCATAGGCCTGGTCGGGGAAGTGCGCGAAATCGCCCAGCCCGCGCTGCACGCGCACCCGCGCACCCGTGGCGGCCAGCTTCTTCGCGGTTTCCGGGGTCAGCGCCACCCGGCGCTCGCCCTGCGCGGTTTCCCGTGCGACACCGATGATCACCGCCATGCGCCGCTCCGCTCCCAGGATGCGCGCCATCCTAGCGAATCGGACCGGGGGACGCGACGCAGTCGGTGGTGGCGGGGGCCCGGCGGGTTCGCCGGACGATGCTCAGGAGGCGGCCGCGACCGCGGCCTGCGTCGCCGCGGCGTTCTCGTTCAGGCGCTGCCAGAGCTGCTTCATCGCCTCGTCGAAGGGCGCATCGACCGAGCGCACCTGCGCGCGGCCGTCGGCCACCATCGCCGCCAGTTCCTCGGGCGAGACCACCATCTTGCGCACGCCGCGGCGGTTCACGACCAGGAAGCGCGAGGTGAGCGGGCTGATCCAGGCGATGCGGGCGGAACTCTCGTGGCCATCCTCGTCGACCAGGCGCAGGCCCTGGCCCACGCGCAGGCGGCGCATGCGCGCGGCGATCGCGGGATCGAAATCGAGCGCGGCATGGCCGCCGGCGACGCGCAGGCCGGACTCGTCGTCGGCCTCGGTCGCCTCCAGCGCCTGCGGCACGTGCACCGAACGCGGCGTGTCCGGCAGCGCCAATGCGGAAATCAGGCGCGCCATCGCGTCGCGCGCGGCGGAAGCTTCCAGCCCGCAGCTCGAATAGCACTCGCCCAGCGGCACCTGCAGCGCGAGCAGTTGCCGGGCCACGGCCGCGCCGCGCACCTCGGCGGCATCTGCATCGACCTGCACCATCGCGTCGCCGACCGCGATCGCGGCGTAATGGCGCGGCGATTCGGGCCCTTCGCGCAGCCAGGTCTGGGTGAGGTGGTGGCGCCAGTGGCGGTCGAGGAAGAACGCGACCGCCGCGGTCAGCGGACGATCGGCCAGGCGCGAGGCCACCAGCCCTTCGGCGTTGCGGCGCGCCTGCAGCAGCCGCTCGCGGCCGTGGATCGCCTCGGCCGAGCGCTTCTCGGCCAGCTCGGCGCGACGCCGCTGCTGGTCGAGGTGGTCGCGCAATTCCGACGAGGCCAGTTCGAAGATCGCCTGGTCGTCCTGGTACTCGCCGACCACGCGGTCGACGGCGTGCCCGGCCTGGTTGAGGGTTTCCTGGTCCTGCGGCGTGTCGCCGGTGTTGCCGTCGCAGGCCTCGGTCACCGCGTCGAGCAGGCGACGCGCGGGATGGCTGCGGCGGTTGAACAGCGAGTCGTCGGTCAGCGCCACCTTGAGGTAGGGCACCACCAGCTTGCCGTACATCTGGCGCGCGCCGTCGACCAGGTCGTTGGCCTCGAACAGCGACTGGAACAGGATGCCGATCAGGTCGATCGCGTCTTCTTCGTCGCTGCTGAAATGCGTGTTCGCCGGATCGAAGCCGATCTGGCGCACGCCGCTGAGCAGGGCGTGGCGGATCACGTCGCCGAGCGGCCGCCGATCCTCGCCGGCCAGCGCCTTCTCGAACGGCCCCGGATCGTCGCCCTGCAGCAGCGAGGCGAGGTTGAGCAGTTCGCGGGTGTCGAGCACGTGGCCGCCGGCGCCCTGCCGGGCGCCCGTGGCGGCGCGCGCGTGTGCGGCGTCGTGTGCCTGCGCGTCGTGCGCATCGCGCAGGTCGTGGCCATCGACGCGCTCGTCCGCGCCGGCCGCCGGCGCGCGCGCGCGCCAGGCGCGCAGCTGGTCGCGCACGAGGTCGCGGTAGCGCAGCGGGCGTCCGTTGGCCAGCGATTCGGCCAGCACCTGCTCGCGCACGCGCATCGTGGCCGGGGCTTCGCCGCCGCCCTGCGCCACGCCATGGCCGCCATAGGCACCGCCCGCATAGCCGCCCTGCGCCGGGTGCGTGCCCTGCGCGCCGAGGTGCGGGACCACGCCCCCATCCGGCTGCCAGCCATCGTCGGCCGCGGGAGCCATCGGCGCAGGCGCGCGCGGCCGCCCCGCCGGCGCGCCGTATTCCGGCGCCGCGGCGGCGTTGAAGGCGGCCGCGTCGAGCGTGGCATTGGCCTTCGCGTACAGGTCGGCCAGCACCTTGGGCAGGCGCTTGTCGAACTGGTGGAACACCATCTTGCGCAGGCCCGGCGTGAGGTCGTCGGACTCGAACAGCGCGACGAACGCCGCCACCGGCCCGGCCGG
>JAIUOJ010000183.1 GCA_020161335.1 Pseudomonadota bacterium | reverse complement strand
ATCCCGACCAAGGCCTCGCAGACGTTCAGCACCGCCGAGGACAACCAGTCCGCCGTGACCGTGCACGTGCTGCAGGGCGAGCGCGAGCAGGCCCGCTTCAACAAGTCGCTGGCCCGCTTCGACCTGTCGGGCATCGAGCCGGCGCCGCGCGGCATGCCGCAGGTGGAAGTGTCGTTTGACATCGACGCCAACGGCATCGTCCACGTCACCGCCAAGGACAAGAAGACCGGCAAGGAGCAGAAGGTCGAGATCAAGGCCGGCTCGGGCCTGTCGGACGAGGAGATCCAGCGGATGGTCGCCGACGCCGAGGCGCACCGCGAGGAGGACAAGAAGTTCCAGGAACTCGTCGGCGCGCGCAACCAGGCCGACGCGCTGGTGCACGCCGCGCGCAGCTCGATCAAGGACAACGGCGACAAGGTGCCGGGTGACCTGATCGGCCGCGTCGAGGGCGCGATCGCCGAAGTCGAGACCGCGATGAAGGGCGACGACAAGGGCCAGATCGAGGCCAAGTCGAAGGCGCTGGAGGAAGCGGCGCAGGCGCTGTTCGCCGCCGCCGCGGCCGCCGCGCAGCAGTCGGCCCCGGCCGACGCCGCCACCGGCGCACCGAAGACCGACGACGTGGTCGATGCGGAGTTCACCGAGGTCAAGGACGACGAGAAGAAGTAGGCCGGGAATGGGGAACGGGGAATCGGGAATCGACGAGGCGCCTCGCGCGCCACCTCGACCACCCCGTTTCCCCGTTTTCGTTTCCGTCCGCTGAAAAGCCGCCTGTTCGACTCCCGATTCCCCGTTCCCGGTTCCCGGCTCAATGAAACGTGACTACTACGACGTCCTGGGCGTGCCCCGCAACGCCAGCGAGGAAGACCTGAAGAAGGCCTACCGGCGCTGCGCGATGAAGCACCATCCGGACCGCAATCCCGGCGACAAGGCCGCGGAAATGGCGTTCAAGGAGTGCAAGGAAGCCTATGAAGTGCTGGCGGATGGCGGCAAGCGCCGCATGTACGACCAGCACGGCCACGCCGCGTTCGAGCACGGCATGGGCGGCGGCAACGCCGGTCCCGGCTTCGGCGGCGCCGACATGGGCGACATCTTCGGCGACATCTTCGGCAACATCTTCGGGGGCGGCGGTCGCGCAGGCCCGCGCCGCGGCGCCGACGTCGGCTACGTGATGGAGCTCGACCTCGAGGAGGCCGTGGCCGGGGTCGAGAAGCGCATCGACATCCCCACCCTGGCCGAGTGCAAGACCTGCGACGGCACCGGTTCGGAGGATCGCAAGCTCGAGACCTGCGGCACCTGCCAGGGCCGGGGCCAGGTGCGCTTCCAGCGCGGCATCTTCTCGATGCAGCAGCCGTGCCCGAACTGCCACGGCCGCGGGCAGACCATCGCCAACCCGTGCAAGGCCTGCCATGGCAACGGCCGCATCGAGGAGGAGAAGGTGCTGTCGGTGAAGATCCCGGCGGGCGTGGACAGCGGCGACCGCATCCGCCTGGCGGGCGAGGGCGAGGCGGGCCCGGCCGGCGCGCCGGCGGGCGATCTGTACGTGGAGGTGCGCGTGCGTCCGCACGACATCTTCGAGCGCGACGGCGACGACCTGCATTGCGAGGTGCCGATCCGCATCTCGCAGGCGGCGCTGGGCGACAGCGTGCGCGTGCCCACGCTGGGCGGCGAGGCCGAGATCCGCGTGCCGGCCGAAACCCAGACCGGCAAGGTGTTCCGCCTGCGCGACAAGGGCGTGAAGTCGGTGCGCAGCCGCGCGCCGGGCGACCTGTATTGCAAGGTCGTGGTGGAGACGCCGGTCAACCTGACCACGGAACAGCGTGAGTTGCTCGACAGGTTCGAGGCCACCTTCGTGGGCGATGGCGCGCGTCGCCATTCACCCAGATCGAGCACTTTCGTCGACGGCGTGAAGGGCTTCTGGGAACGCATGACCTCCTGACAATCGCGATGCGCGATGCCGTGTGCGCGTCGTCACGCGCGAGCCGCATGCCTTGACATGCACGGCGCAGGATGGGACGTTGGGGTGGTCCGCGCCTCTTCGGAGCGGGGACGCCCACTGACGTTCGGGAGGAGCGGATGCCGCTTCGTGACGCGAAGGGGCTGTCGTTGTTGGGTAAACGCGGCCAGCGCAAGCCGTCGATCGCGGGTGCGGGACTGTCGAGCAAGGACGCCGTTGCCCTGCTGACGCGGATCGTGGAAGCACAGGGCGCGATCGCCGCGTCCGGACCCGAGCCGCTCGACATCATGGCGGCGATCACCCAGCGCGCGCAGGAGCTGACGCGTGCCGATGGCGCGGTGCTCGAGATCCGCGACGGCGATTCCATGCTGTACTGGGCCGCGTCCGGCACCGCCGACGCGCAGTTGGGCATGCGCATCCCGGTGTCGGGCAGCTTGTCGGGCCTGTGCCTGGAACGTCGGCGCGTGCTGCGCTGCGACGATTCGGAACTGGACGACCGGGTCGATCGCGACGCCTGCCGGCGCGTCGGGTTGCGCTCGATGCTGGTCGCGCCGCTGGAACATCGCAACGAACCTGTGGGCGTGCTCAAGGTGGTGTCCGCGGAGACGTTTGCATTCGACGCCGCCGACGCGCATGCGCTGGAGCACCTGTCGGTGCTGGTCGGGGCGAGCATGCATGGGGCGATCGAGGAATCGAAACGGCGTGACCAGGCTGCGGCCCTGCGTGACGAGGCCTACAGCCGGGAGGTCACGCTTGCCGGCACGCGCCTGATGGGCGTGCTCGCGCGCGGGCAACTGCGCATCGCGCGCCAGCCGATCGTGCGCCTCGACGACGGCACGGTCGCCGGCTGGGAGGCGCTGGCGCGCTTCCCCGAGGAATTCGGGTTGCCGACCAACCGCTGGTTCGAGGATGCCGCCCTGTGCGGGCGCAGCGTGGAGCTGGAACTCGCGTCGGTGATCGCGGCGCTGGCGGGGATGGGGGAGATCGCCGGGGACGCCTACCTGGCGGTGAACGTCTCACCGGAGGTGGCCTGCAGCGATGCGTTCGCCGCTGCGCTGGAGGATGTCGATCCCGCCCGCCTCGTGCTGGAGATCACCGAGCACACCGCGGTCGACGACTACGCGCAACTGGCCGCGCGCCTGCTCGAGTTCCAGCAGCGCGGCTTCCGCATCGCCATCGACGACACCGGCGCCGGGTTCTCCAGCCTGCGCCACGTGCTCAGCCTGGCACCCGACATCATCAAGCTGGACATGACCCTGGTGCGCGGGATCGATCGCCAACCGCGGCTGCAGGCGCTGGTTGCCGCGCTGCGCACCTTCGCCGAAGGAACCGGCGCGCTGCTCGTTGCCGAAGGCATCGAGACCTCCGGTGAGCAGGAGACCCTGCAGCGGATCGGCGTGCTTTACGGGCAGGGTTATCACCTGGGCAAGCCGCGCTGACGCTGTCGTCAGGGCTGGCGGGGCGCCCGTGACCGGCAAACCGCCGGCGCGCTTGCCCGATCCCGGGCCCGCGGCTAGCCTGCCGGCATGAGCGAACCCGTCCGATTGCTGGTCCACGGCGCCTCCGGCCGCATGGGGCTGGCCCTGCTGCGCCTGGCCGCGGACCTGCCGCAGGTGCAGGTCGTGGCGGCGGTGCAGCGCAAGGTGGGGCAGCGGGTGGTGGAGGGCGTGCCGTTCTTCGCCGCCGCCGAACTGCACGGGGCACCCACGTTCGATGCCGCGATCGACTTCAGCCTGCCCGAGGCCTTCGATGCGGTGCTCGCGCTGTGCGTGGAGCGCGGCAGTGCGTTCGTGTCCGGCACCACCGGCCTGTCGGAGGGGCAGCGCGCGGGGCTGCAGTCGGCCTCGGCGCGGATCCCGCTGCTGTGGTCGGCCAACTTCAGCCTGGGCGTGGCCATCCTCGACGAGTTGGTCGAACGCGCGGCGGTGGCGCTACCTGGCTGGGACTGCGACATCGTCGAGGCCCATCATTCCCGCAAGCTCGACGCGCCTTCCGGCACCGCGCTGGCGCTGGGCGCCGCCGCGGCCCGCGGCGGCGCCCAGCCGCGCTATGCCTCGCTGCGGGCCGGAGACATCGTCGGTGAACACCTCGTCCAGTTCGCCGGCACCGGGGAGCGGATCGAACTGGTGCACCGGGCCACCAGCCGCGACATCTTCGCCCGCGGCGCGCTGCATGCCGCCGCTCGGCTGGCGGGCCGCGATCCGGGCAGTTATCGGCTTCGCGACCTGCTGTAGGCCGCGCAGGTCGCGGCGGCCGCGTGACCGTCGGCCGGAAATGTGTCCCTTGGGCGTCGCCTCGCAAATCCGATCTGGCATCGCGGCGCCGTCACCGGTATCATTCCCGCTCGCCTGATTCCCCACGCCTCCGGACCGGTTCCCGCCGCTTCGGCGGTTTTTTGCAACCCCACGTAGGCGAAGCCAGTGACCGAAACCGCAATCCTCGTCCTCGAAGACGGCACCGTATTCGAGGGCGTTTCCGTGGGCGCCTCCGGCCAGTCGGTCGGCGAGGTGGTGTTCAACACCGCCATGACCGGCTACCAGGAGATCCTCACCGATCCTTCGTACGCGAAGCAGATCGTCACCCTGACCTACCCGCACATCGGCAATACCGGCTGCACGGCGGACGACGACGAGGCCACGAAGGTCTGGTGCTCGGGCCTGGTGGTGCGCGACGTGCCGCGCCGGCCGAGCAACTGGCGCAGCCAGTCCTCGCTGCCCGAATGGCTGCGCGCGCGCGGCATCGTGGCCATCGCCGGCATCGACACCCGCAGGCTGACGCGCGTGCTGCGCGAGCGCGGCGCGCAGAACGGCGCGATCGTCGCCGGCGCGGACATCGACGTCGAACGGGCACTGGAAGCCGCGCGCAAGTTTCCCGGCCTCAAGGGCATGGACCTGGCCCGGGTGGTCAGCACCGATGCGCCGTATCGCTGGCAGGATGGCCAGCTCGACCTCGACAGCGGCGCATTCGTGCGCGCCGAGCCGAAGTTCAAGGTCGTCGCCTACGACTTCGGCGTGAAGCTCAACATCCTGCGCATGCTCGCCGAGCGCGGCTGCGACGTGCACGTCGTGCCGGCGCAGACGCCGGCCGGCGACGTGCTGGCGATGGCGCCCGACGGCGTGTTCCTGTCCAACGGCCCGGGCGACCCGGAACCGTGCGACTACGCGATCGCCGCGATCCGCGAGTTCATCGCGAAGAA
>JAIUOJ010000182.1 GCA_020161335.1 Pseudomonadota bacterium | reverse complement strand
GCTGGCGCTGGTCACCGACGACATCGAGCCCCACCTCGGCGGCATGCTCAACGAGTTCGAGCAGGAGCTGTTCCGGCTTGCCGACCAGGCTCGCAACCCCGGCGCCGAATCGGGCTACATGCAGACGTTGCGGACATTCCGGCTCAACCGCGCCGACCTGATCCCGCATTTCATCCTCGAGCTCGAGGCCTCGCTGTCCACCCTGCGCTCGCCGCCGGGCACGCCGGTGGAGATGGTGCAGGACCGTCCCAGCACCTTCGGCAAGCTCAGCCTGGTCGACGAAGCGGTGATGGACGAAGGCACGGTGCTGCGCGAAGTCGCCAGCCGCCAGGAAGGCCGGGCCAACCTGGCCCTGCACCTGCTGGGCCAGCGCTTCGGCGTGCTGGCCGGATCGCCGGCGTTCGACAGCGAGCGCATGCCGCTGGGGCCGCAGGCGGTCTGCCGCGCCATGCGCGCGGCCGCACAGGCGCTCGACATCGAACACGATTCGCGCCTGCTGCTGTACCGCATCTTCGACCGCCACGTGATGTCGAGCTACTGGCGCGTGCTCGACCGGCTGGACGAACTGCTCGACCGCGAGGGCGTGCTCGCCGGATTGACCTACGTGCCGATCCGGGTGCGGCCTTCGCCGGTGCAGGCCGAAGGCGCGGCCGAGGGCGACGCGGCCGCGGCCGGCGCGGGCACGGCGGGCCGCAGCGGCGCGGGCGGTGGTGGCGCGACCGGTGGCCCGGCGGGCGGCGCAACGGCCGGCACCCGCGGCAGCCATCGCGGCGGACGCAGCGTGGGTCATGGCGTCGGCGGCGACGCCGGCCCCGGCGATGCCGGCGCCAGTGCCGGCCACGAGGGCGGCGGGGCGGGCGACGCCGGGCCTGCAGGTGGCGCACCGGCCCCTGTCGGCGGCGGCAGTGGCGCGGCCCTGCGCGGCACCGGCGCCCAGGCCGGGCGCGCGGCCTCGTTCGGGCCGGGCGCGGCGCAGCGCCCGTACACCGCGTGGATGGGCGAGCCGATCGAGGAACTCGACCAGGACGAGAAGGCCGCCTCCGAGCAGCTGCAGCAGCTGCTGACCAGCCGCCGCGAGCTGCTGGGCAAGCTGCGCCCGGCGCTGAAGAAGGCGCCGTCGGTGCAGATCGGCACCCAGGACGTGTTCTCCGCGCTGGGCCACCTGCAGGCGCAGCCCCTGTCGGTCGCCGGCGTGCCGCAGACGCTCGCCGACGTGAAGCAGACCCTGCTCGCGCAGGCGCGGCAGAAGCGCGGCGAGAACGCCGACCTGACCCCGCGCGACAACGACACCTTCGAGCTGCTGGGCATGCTGTTCGGCAACCTCGACGAGGAGATCCGTCCCGACGCGCCGGCGGCGACCCTGGTCAAGCGCCTGCAGGTGCCGATGCTGCGCGTCGCGCTGAAGGACAGCGCGTTCTTCGTGCGCAGCGGCCATCCCGCGCGCCAGCTGTTGAACACCGTCGCCGAAAGCGCGGCGAAGTGGCTCGACGACTCCGACTTCGATCCGCAGTTCCTGGTGCCGCTGCAGGCCGCGGTCAACCAGGTGGTGGAGAAGTACGACGGCAACGTCGAGGTCTTCTCCGCGGCCAACGAACAGCTGCAAACCCACCTGCAGGCGCAGGTGCGCAAGGCCGAACTGCTCGAGAAGCGCCACTCCGAGGCCGCGCGCGGCAAGGAGAAGCTGGAGGTCGCCAAGCTGCGTGCGGCCGAGGCCATGGCCGCGGTGATCGGCGACCAGCGCCTGCCCAAGTTCACCCGCGCCCTGCTCAACCAGGCCTGGGCCGACGTGCTGACCCTCACCCTGCTGCGCCAGGGCGAGGATTCCGATGCCTGGAAGAAGCAGCTCGAGGCCACCCGCAGCATCGTCGAGGCCTGCACGCGCGACGGCGCGCCCGGCGATCCGGAGCTGGTGGCGCACATCGAATCCTCGCTGGCCCAGGTGGGCTACCACGGCGAGGAAGCCACGGTCATCGCGCAGCGCCTCACCAGCAGCCGCGCCGACGAGGACGAGTCCGACTCCGCCTCGCGCACCGAGCTGGCGATGAAGCTGAAGGCGCGCGCCCGGCTGGGCGAGGACGCCGAGAAGAAGAAGCCCAAGCCGCCGCCGCGCACGCCGGAGGAACAGGCGCGCTACGAGCAGCTCAAGGTGCTGCCGTTCGGCACCTGGCTGGAGTTCATCACCAACCAGCAGGGCGACGTGGTCCGGCGCCGGCTGTCGTGGTTCAGCCCGATCACCGACAACGCGCTGTTCGTCAACCAGCGCGGCCAGCGCGTCGGCGAGCAGTCGCTCGACAGCGTGGCGCGCATGCTCGCGGCCGGGCAGGCGCGCATCGTCACCGCCGACCGCGCACGCCTGGTCGATCGTGCCTGGCAGGCCGCGATCCACGCGCTGCGCAGTTTCGCCGGCCTCGGCGACAAGGATGCGGCCACCTCGGGAGCGCGGCCATGATGCACGAGTTCCGCCGCGCCAAGCGGCGCAAGGCCTCGGACACGATCCTGGTCACCGATGCCATGACCGAGCGCGTCGTCGGCCGCCTCGGCAACCTGTCCGAGAGCGGCCTGCTGCTGATGGCCAGCGAAACCCTGGTCGACGACGCCCTGTACCAGCTGCGGTTCTCGCTGGAGGACGGCGGCGGGGCGCAGCCGATCGAAGTCGGTGCGCACCTGCTGTGGCTGGACCGCGCCAGCGCGCCGGCGGTGGTCTGGGCGGGCTTCCGCTTCATCGCCGTGGTCGAGGACCACGCCCGCCGCCTGCGCAACTGGGTGGACGCCCCCGGCAGCCACTACGAGTAGCGCTCGGGCCGCGGCCGGCGCCCGTTGGCGGCGCCCGCGCCGCGCAGGCGCTCCCGGCGGCGTACAGCGGCTCACGGCCGCGCAAGGTCGGGTGGGGCAAAATACGGCTTCGCCTGCCTTCGAAGCCGCACCATGCCCGCTCCCGCCGCCGCGCTCTATACCGACCACCTCGCCACCCTGCACGAGCGCACCGCGATCGCGCTCGACCGCGGCGGCTTCGAACACCTCGTCGTGCCCAGCGGCACCCCGCACTACCAGCTGTTCGACGACCGCGACTATCCCTACGCGGTCAACCCGCAGTTCAAGCACTGGCTGCCGCTGACCCGCCACCCGGGCAGCTGGCTGGTGGTGACGCCCGGCGCCACGCCGAAGCTGGTCTACCTGCAGCCGCGCGACTACTGGCACGTGGTGCCGGAGGCGCCGAACGGCGACTGGACCGCGCACTTCGAGATCGTGGTGGTCCGCAAGCCGGAGGAAGCGCTGCAGCACCTGCCGAAGAACGCCTCGCGCTGCGCCATCCTCGGCGAGGCGCAGAGCGCGCTCGGGCAGTACGGGGCGTTCAAGCCCAACAACCCGCAGCCGGTGCTCGAGTACCTCGAATACCAGCGCGCGTACAAGACCCCCTACGAGATCGCGATGATGCGCGAGGCGAACCGGATCGGCGCGCGCGCGCATCGCGCGGCCGAGCGTGCGTTCCGCGCCGGCGCCAGCGAGTTCGGCATCCACCTCGCCTATTGCCAGGCCGCCGGCCAGGACGCGAACGAGCTGCCCTACGGCAACATCGTCGCGCTCAACGAGCACGGCGCGGTGCTGCACTACACCGAGCTGGGCCGCGCGCCGCCCAGGCCCGCGCGCAGCTTCCTGATCGATGCCGGCGCCAGCCACCGCGGCTATGCCAGCGACATCACCCGCACCCATGCGGCCGACACCGGCGGCGAGTTCCAGGCGCTGGTGGACGCGGTCGATGCCGCGCAGCGCAGGATGTGCGACCAGGTGCGCGCCGGCGTGGACTACCGCCAGCTCCACCTCGACGCGCACCTCGCGCTGGCGGGGATCCTGCGCGATGCCGGCATCATCCGCGTGTCGCCCGAGGAGGCGCTGGCCACCGGCGTGAGCGGCGCGTTCTTCCCGCACGGCATCGGCCATGGCATCGGCCTGCAGGTGCACGACGTCGCCGGGTTCGCCGCCAGCGACCACGGCGGCACCCTGGCCAAGCCCGACGGCCATCCCTACCTGCGGCTGACGCGCACGCTGGAACCCGGCTTCGTCGTCACCATCGAGCCGGGCCTGTACTTCATCGACATGCTGCTGGACGAGCTGAAGGCCGCCGGCCGCGGCGCCAGCGTGGACTGGGACCGGGTCGATGCCTTCCGCCCCTTCGGCGGCATCCGCATCGAGGACAACGTCGCCTGCACCGACGGCGATCCGCTCAACCTGACGCGGGATGCCTTCGCCGCCGCAGCCTGAAGTCCCCGGGGCAACCCCCGCCCGCGCACCCGCGCCCGCTCTCACGCGGGGCCGCAGCCGGCCACGGCACCTGGACAGATTGTCCGGATTTCCGTGCTGCAACATCGCCACCCGCCGAAATCGGTGAGAATCGGCCCACCGGCCGGGCCGGTCGTCGTGGCCGCGCCATCGTCCGGACCTGCTTCATTCCAGTTCGACTTTTCCGGGGAGGGTTCATGCTCGAGCAGCACGGATTGACGCTTGCGCTGGTATGCGCGGCGGTGGCGATCGTCTACGGCATCATCTCGGCCAGATGGATCAACCGGCAGCCCGCCGGCAACGCGCGGATGCAGGAGATCGCCGGCGCGATCCAGGAAGGCGCCCGGGCCTACCTCAACCGGCAATACCTGACCATCTCGATCGCGGGCGCGGTGCTGTTCGTGCTCATCGGCCTGTTCCTGGACTGGTACACGGCGGTCGGCTTCCTGCTCGGCGCGGTGCTCTCGGGCGCGGCCGGCTACATCGGCATGAACGTTTCGGTGCGCGCCAACGTGCGCACCGCCGAGGCCGCGCGCAGCGGGATCGGCCCGGCGATGGACGTGGCCTTCCGCGGCGGCGCGATCACCGGGATGCTGGTGGTGGGCCTGGGCCTGCTCGGCGTCGCCGGCTACTGGGGCGTGCTCAACCTCGTGTTCAAGCTGCCCACGTCCGAAGTGCTGCACGCGCTGGTCGGCGTGGCCTTCGGCTCGTCGCTGATCTCGATCTTCGCGCGCCTGGGCGGCGGCATCTTCACCAAGGGCGCCGACGTGGGCGCCGACCTCGTGGGCAAGGTCGAGGCCGGCATCCCCGAGGACGACCCGCGCAACCCGGCGGTGATCGCCGACAACGTGGGCGACAACGTCGGCGACTGCGCCGGCATGGCC
>JAIUOJ010000181.1 GCA_020161335.1 Pseudomonadota bacterium | reverse complement strand
AGTCGTCGGGGAGTGCGTGGAGCTCGGCGAGCTCCGCGGGGGAGAACTTCTTGGGTTCGTAGGCCATCTTCTGGACTCCGTGCAGGTGCGATCCCCGCACGGCGACGTGCCTTGCGGGGACTGCCTGCTTTGCGTCGCAGAGATGGACCCGTTTGCTCCCCTCAGTCGGCGGGGCGGGTCTCGGTCTTGTAGGCCACCGAAAGCCTGGCGTCGGCGGCTGGTGGCGCCGACGAATCAAATACTGCCAGAGGTGCGCTCGCGCCGATACCAGCATTGCGCCAAGACTCCCCGGTGAGCCCGTGTCGTCCGGTTCGGTCCGGGCTGCTCGGTATCAGGCCGCTCGTCCCCGAACGCGACACAGCGAGCCTGTGCAGTCTTAATCGCTGCGACGCAGCAAGAGCAGACTTTTGACTTCGGACCTCCCGCCCCTGAATATCCATTCAGGAATGCCAACACAGGGGGAAATGGACAATGCCAGCAGACCAGACCACCAAGACGGTCTACTACCTGCGCGCCAGACGCGACGACCAGCCTTTTGACCTTCAGTCGATCGCGAAAAAGGCTCGCAAGAAGAAGAGCACCTGCGATGCAACCGAGATCGAGCTCGGAGGCGGCGACGTGGTGCGGATTCAGCACTTCAGCAATTCTAACGGGCGTACGCTGATACACCTCACGCGATATGTTCCTGGCGTGCAGGCATCAACGCTCCAACCCAAGGCGACTACCGCCGAAGACGACGAAGGCGCCCAACCGCCTCCGAGAGGCAAGGAATTCAAGGACGGAGACTGCTTCTTGTTCCTGAAGGATCACCACGTCCTTTACTGCGGGCACGGTATCAGCAAGAGCAAAGCGTCTCTGTACTTGTCCCAGCTTTTCAGGGAAGCAGAACTTCATGACGAGTCCAGCGGCTTCGATCTTGTTCCTGCCAGCAACTTGGATAAGCTGCAACTGATCCAGGATCACGGCGTCAAGTCCATCCAATTGGCCGTGGGCGCCTTCGATCTGAGCTTGCCGAAGGCGCGCCGTACAAGCTGGATCGCGAAGTCTCTCGGCACTCTCGGCGATGAGCTTGGCGCGCTAGTAAGCAAGGACCAGTCGCTGACCAAACAGAAGGCACTGGAGGACCTCATCGTGAATGTTGAGGTCAAGCTGGACGGCAACACCCGTGCGATCCAAAGCTCTCAGGACTTTATCGAGGATCTCGCGGAGACGGTACTTGATGACGACACCGAGACGCCCGTGAGCGAGTTCACGATCGTCACCCAGAAGAATGAGCGCATCACTTCCGGGGAAATCCGACTTCAGACGGGCGTGAAGGTGGAAACGAAGGACAATTCCGTCAGTCACACCAGCGTATGGGGTGCGATGGGAACCTACTTTGACCAGATAACGCAGGGGAACCTGCTGGAGCAATGACGTGCGTCGCCTCGAAGTTGACTGGAGCCGAATCGGACTGTTCGCCGCGATCGCCGCCGTTTCGGCGGTGATCGGCTGGTATGGACAGCCGTTCGTCCACGGCAACGACGAAGCTCGCGGCGTCATCGTCAACGTGTTCTCGATCCTGGCCGGCTTTCTCATCACCGTGATGACACTTCTGGGCGAGCCCGGCCTGTATCGAGGACGCACGTGGCGTTCGGACGCCGTCAAGCGGAGCAACGTCTACCAGCGCCTCGTCCGCCACAAGTGGCTTTTCATCTCCTACTTGATCGTGCTTGCTCTGGTCTTTCTGACGACCATCGTGGCCAAGCGCGAGCCGGACGGGCGACTAGTCGCCTGTCTGGAAGCGCTTTATCTTGGCTTCGCGACCTTCGCGTTTATCTACTCGCTGATGCTTCCGAGTCGCTTGCTCAATCTCCAGTTGGCGCGCTTTGATGAGCTTGTGGAATCGAGGCGTAACGGTCAGAAGTCAGAATGATGATTCGGGAGGCGCCTTGCGCCTCCCGCTTGGTGAAGGTGCTACAGGCAAGCACCAGCCCATGCGTCTGCGACGTTATCCCGTCCCTCAAGGATCACGCTCTTGCCGCCCGACACGAAGCGCCGGAAGCCTGTGTACCCGCCGAACTCGTTCTTGGCGTTGACCCGGCCGCAGGCGACCACGCCGAACTCCTCGGTGTAGTTGGCGCGCACGTCCCGGAACTGCGCGGCTTCCGGGTCCTTCAGCTCACCCCTCACCGCGCGCTCGGCCGCCACGATGGTCTCGGCGCCGAACCACTTCTCCTGCTGCGCCTTCTTCTCCGCGGCCGTCATGGGGCGCTCCGGCTCGGGCTTCGGCGCCTCTGGCTGCTGGGCCTGCTTCGGCGGCGGCTCGGCCACCGCTGCGGGTGCGGCGGCGACAGCGGGCTCGCCGCGCGGCACCAGCTTCGACCCGATCCAGGCCAGGACCACCAGGACGACCAGAAGAACCCCTATCCGCTTCATGCACTCCCCCTAAGCCAGCGCCAGTAAATAGTCTATTTTGGACTAATCCAATACGGACTCTAGCGTGCGGTGACCAGCCTGTCACCGCGCGATGGCCCAATCGACCCACAACCCCGATTACCGACTCCTGCTGACCGTCCTGAAGGCGGCCCGCAAGCGCGCGGGCGTGTCGCAGGTCGATCTGGCCGAGCGGCTCGGGAACACGCAGACCTTCGTGTCCAAGTGCGAGCGCGGGGAGCGGCGCATCGACGCCGTGGAGCTGGTCGAGTTCGCCGAGGCGCTCGGCGTGCCGCCGCTCGGACTGCTGGGCGAGTACCTGGAGCAGCGCGCGGCCAGGTTCCAGCCGAAGTCCAGAAAGAGCAGCGCGAAACGGCGCTGACTACGAAGGATGGTGCCGCTTGTCCGAATCGAACGGACGACCTACTGATTACAAATCAGTTGCTCTACCGACTGAGCTAAAGCGGCGATGTCGTACTTCTCTTGCTCAAACTGTGTCCGGCTTGTCCCGCAGTCTACGCGCTGGCGCGCGTAAAGCCTTGCCGCGCTTAGCCTTCCGGCCGGTTACCACAACAACCGCGTCCGAGTTACAAGGCGGTTGCTCTACCAGCTGAGCTAAAGCGGCGGATCGCGTGCGTGTCACGCCGGCGCGGCGTGGAGGCATTCTAGCCCAAGCCCCTCAGCGTCCCGACGCGGCCAGGGCGGTGCAGGCGATGGTCTCGGCCTGGGCGGCGCCGCTGGCGCGACGCAGGCCGACCACGTCGAAGTCCGCGCCGGTTTCGACGTCGATCCAGTAGCGCGTGCCGTCGGCCTCGCCGATCGGTTCGGCGCGCGCCTCGAAGCCCGCGGTGCGCAAGGCCGCCTGGTGGCGCACGGCGGCCGCCTCGCCGCCGAAGCGGCCCAGGGCGATCTCGACCGCGCCGGCCGCCGGCGCCGGCAGCACGTAGTGGTCGCGGAAGCCGGCCGCGGTCAGGCGCGTGGCCATGGCGTTGGCGGCATCGCGATCGGCCAGTCCGGACAGGAATACGCGCCAGCCGCGGGCGGCGGCGGTGCGGGTCTCGCGCAGCGCCAGGCGGCGCGACGCGGGCTGCAGCAGCGCGCGGGCGCGATCACGCGCGGCGACGTCGACGAACGGGCCGAAGGCGCGGCACGTGGCTTCGACGACCGGGGCCGGGACGGCCGCGGCCACGGTCTCCGGCGCGGTGGCGGGCGTGGCGGCGTCACCCGGCGCAGGCAACGCGCCGGCCTCGCCACTCGGCGCGGGGGGCTCGGGAGTCGCCGCCACGGGCGCCGTCGTCGGCGCTTCGCGCAGCAGTTGCAGGCGCTCGCTGCCCGGCGGCAGCGCGACCTCGGCCACGGCGGGCGCGTCGTGGCGCGTGGTCCACCACAGCGCGACGCCGAGGTTGAGGATCAGCAGGAGGACGATCAGGGCACGGGCAAGCATCGGTGGATTCTAGGGCCCGCCGACGCCAGGTCGCGCCCAGCGCGCGAGTCCATGCAGGACCAGCGCCGGTTCCGTGACGGCGTCCTCCAGGTGCGGGGCGAGCGCCGCCGCGCCGCCGCCATGCAGCAGCAGCGGCACCGGCGCGCCGAGCCGCTGCGCCGCGGCATCGCGGCTGTGCGCAAGCAGCCCCAGCGCCGCGCCGAGGCAGCCGGACGCGAGCGCATCGTCGGTGTCGCCGGCGAACGGCAGGTAGCGGCCGCCCTCGACCGGCAACTGCCGCGCGCGCCCGTGCAGCGCCTCGCGCATCAGGGTGGGCGACGGCGCGATGCGCCCGCCGACATGGCGGCCGGCGGCGTCCAGCAGGTCGACGGTCAGGGCCGTGCCCACGCCCGCGACCAGCCACGCCCCACCGCGCGCATGCGCCGCCAGCAGCGCGAGGAAACGGTCCACGCCCAGTCGCGACGGATCCGCGTAGGCGATCTCCAGCCCGTCGCGTCGCGACTGCGTGCGGGCCACGTCGACGCGCCCGCTGCGGGCTGCCAGGGCCTCCAGCAGGCGCGTGCGCAGCGCATCGGACGCGACGCTGGCGACGTGCGCCGCCTCGATCCGCGGCGGCAGCCGCGCCTCCCAGTCCGCCGCGAACGCCAACCCGTCGTGTTCGATGCCGGCCATCTCGCCGACGCGGCCATCGTCGAGGAGCGGTGCGAACTTCAGCCGCGAGTTGCCGAGGTCGAACAGCCATTCGCTCACGCGGCCGCCCCTGCGGGCCGCAGGCTGACTTCGCCCGCGTGGAAGTGGCGTTCGCCCTCGGCCAGGCGCACGCGCAGGGCGCCGTCGGCGGCCAGGCCCAGCGCCAGGCCCGCGTGCTCGCCATCGCCGGCCAGCACCCGCACCGGCTCGCCCGCCAGCAGGTCGTGCGCGGCGTGGCGCGGCAGGAATGGCGCCAGGCCTTCGCGATCGAACTGGTCCAGCGCCGGCAGCAGGTGCGCCAGCAGGGTCGCGGCCAGCTCCGGGCGCGACGGCGGCGGCGAGGCCAGCGCGGCGAGGTCGATCCACGGCTGGTCGATGTCGCCCGCCGCGCCTGCCGGCATGCGCACGTTGAGGCCGATCCCGACCACGGCACGCGCCGCGCCGCCATGCTCGCCGCTGCCCTCGACCAGGATCCCGCCGAGCTTGCGCAGGCGCGCGCCCTCCGCCACGACCACGTCGTTGGGCCACTTCAGGCGCGCCTCGCCGAGGCCCATCGCCTGCAGCGCCTCGGCCACGGCCACGCCGGCGACCAGGCTCAACCCACCCAGCCGGACCA
>JAIUOJ010000180.1 GCA_020161335.1 Pseudomonadota bacterium | reverse complement strand
CGCTTCGGCCGCGCGCATGCGCTCGCGGATGTTGTCGGCGAAGCGCTCGCGCTCGCCGATGAAGCGGATGCGCACGCCGCGGCGGTGCAGCTCTTCCACCTCGCGCTCGAGCGCGGCCAGGAACAGCTTCATCAGCGCCCCGACTTCCTCCTCAGGCCGGCCCCAGTTCTCGCTCGAGAACGCGAACAGCGTCAGTGCCTCGACGCCCTGTTCGAGGCAGAAGTCGATGCAGACGTTGACCGCGCGCGCGCCGGCGCGGTGCCCGATCATCCGCGGCCGCCTGCGCCGCGCGGCCCAGCGCCCGTTGCCGTCCATGATGATGGCGACATGCCTCGGTACGCGCGAATCGGGAATCGGGAATCCGGGATCGTTCAAGGGCGGTCCATGTGCAGCGCTGCCAGCGGCGAGACGTGGTGGAAGGGGATTCGATTCCTGCTTCCCCATTCTCGATTCCCGGCCTCTCAGACCGCCATCAGTTCCTGTTCCTTGGCCTTGACCACGTCGTCGACGTCCTTGATCGCCTTGTCGGTGATCTTCTGGATCTCGTCCTCGCTGCGGCGCACGTCGTCCTCGGTGATGGACTTGTCCTTCACCAGTTCCTTGACCTGCTGGTTGGCGTCGCGGCGGATGTTGCGGATCGCCACCTTGGCGTCCTCGCCCTCGGCATGCACGACCTTGGTCAGGTCGCGGCGGCGCTCCTCGGTCAGCGCCGGCAGGTTGAGGCGGATCGTGGTGCCGGCGGTGTTCGGGGTCAGGCCGAGGTCGGAGGCGAGGATCGCCTTCTCGACCGCGCCCACCATGCCCTTGTCCCAGGGCTGGATGACCAGCGAGCGGGCGTCGGACACCGAGACCGCGGCCACCTGGGACAGCGGCACGTCGCTGCCATAGGCGCTGACCCGGATGGAGTCGACCAGGCCGGTCGAGGCGCGGCCGGTGCGCACCTTCACCAGGTTGTGGCGCAGAGACTCGATGCTCTTGGCCATGCGGTTCTGGGCGTCTTTCTTGATCTCGTTGAGCATCGTGGGCTCCGCTGTCCGGTACTGGCAACCGCGGGATTATAGGCGGTGGTGGGCGGCAGGGCCCGTCCCGGACGGCAGGGTGCCGGGGGCGTGGACCCGGATGCGGCCGACGGTGCTCGCGCGGCGGCTCAGCGCCGCCCGCGGACTAGGGTGCCGATCGGCTCGCCCTTGAGGATGCGCAGCAGCACCCCCGGCTGGCCCATGTCGAAGATCCGCAGCGGCAGGTTGCTGTCACGGCACAGCGCGAACGCGGCGGTGTCCATCACCTGCAGGTCGCGCGAGATCACTTCGTCGTAGGTGAGTTCGTCGAAGCGTTTCGCGTCCGGCACCTTCTTCGGGTCGGCGTCGTACACGCCGTCGACCTTGGTCGCCTTCAGCAGCAGGTCGGCGCCGATCTCGATCGCGCGCAGCGCCGCGCCCGAATCGGTGGTGAAGAACGGGTTGCCGGTGCCCGCGGCGAACACCGCGATCCGGCCCTTCTCGAGATGGCGGATCGCGCGGCGGCGGATGTAGTCCTCGCACACGTCGTTGATCTTGATCGCGCTCATCACGCGCACGCGCGCGCCAAGCTTCTCCAGCGCATCCTGCATCGCCAGCGCGTTGATCACGGTGGCGAGCATGCCCATCTGGTCGCCGGTCACCCGGTCCATGCCGCCGGCGGCCAGGCCGGCGCCGCGGAAGATGTTGCCGCCGCCGATCACCACCCCGACCTCGGCCCCGGCCTGCTGCGCCTCGATCACCTCGCGCGCCAGCCGCCCGAGCACCTTCGGGTCGATCCCGTAGTCCTCGTCGCCCATCAACGCCTCGCCGGACAGCTTCAACAGGACGCGGCGATAGGCGAGTTGCGACATGGGGGGCTCCGGTTGGGCAAACGCGGAGATTCTAGCCGCGCCAAGGGGGGTTGTCAGTCGCCGTGGTGATGCCGGGGACGTCAGCGCGCGCCCGGCGAGGTGCCGGAATGACGTGGCGAAAAAAAAGGCCGCGGGTCGCCCCGCGGCCTCGGTTCCAGGCGAAGGTGGATGGATCAGGCCAGGCCGGCCTGCTTCATCACTTCGGCGGCGTAGTCCTCGACCACCTTCTCGATGCCTTCGCCGACGGCCAGGCGCTGGAAGCCGACGACTTCGGCGCCGGCGCCCTTGAGCACGGCCTCGACGGTCTTGTCGGTGTCGAGCACGTAGGGCTGGCCGTACAGGCTGACCTCGTTGACGATCTTGGCGATCTTGCCGCCGATGATCTTCTCGAGGATCTCGGCCGGCTTGCCGCGGTCCTTGTCGGACATCTTCGCCAGTTCGATTTCCTTTTCCTTGGCGATGAAGTCGGCCGGCACGTCGGACTGCTTGTTGTGCGGCGGGTTCATCGCGGCGACGTGCATCGCCAGGCCGCGGGCGAGGTCGGCGTCGCCACCCTTCACCTCGACCAGCACGCCGATCTTGCCGCCGTGCACGTAGGCGGCGACGTTGTTGCCGCTGTCGATGCGCGCCAGGCGGCGCACCTGCACGTTCTCGCCGACCTTGGCGATGACGGCGGCGCGGGCTTCCTCGACGGTCTCGCCGGAGGCCAGCGCGGTGGTCTTCAGCGACTCGACGTCGCTGGCGCCCAGCGCGGCCTTCGCCACGGCTTCGGTGAAGCCGACGAAGTTCTCGTCCTTGGCGACGAAGTCGGTCTCGGAGTTGATCTCGACCAGCACGGCCTTGCCGTCGGCCTGCGACGCGGCGATGCGGCCTTCGGCGGCGACGCGGCTGGCCTTCTTGTCGGCCTTGGCCAGGCCGGACTTGCGCAGGGCCTCGGCGGCGGCGTCGATGTCGCCGGCGCTCTCGCCGAGCGCCTTCTTGCACTCCATCATGCCGGCGCCGGTGCGCTCGCGCAGTTCCTTGACCAGGGATGCGGTGATTTCCATCGGGGACCTCGGATTCGAAAAATGGACGGGCGGGCAGGGCCCGCCGCGGGATTCAATACGGCTGAGATGGGGCTGTCGGCCGTGGAACGCAACCGCGGCAGCATGCCGCGGCTGCATTGCGCCGCGATTACTCGGCGGCGGCGGGGGCCTCGTCGGCCTTGGCATCCGCGGCGGCGGGTTTGTCGTCGGCCTTGCCCGGGGCCGCCTTCGGCGCGCGGCGGGCCGGCTTGGCCTCGCCGTCGGCGAACTCTTCCTCGCGCACGGTGGCGGCGTTCGGCGCGGCGGCCTTGCCTTCCAGCACGGCGTCGGCCGCGGCGCGCGCGTACAGCTGCACGGCGCGGATGGCGTCGTCGTTGCCGGGGATGGCGTAGTCGACCAGGGCCGGGTCGTAGTTGGTGTCGACCACCGCGATCACCGGGATGCCGAGCTTCTTGGCTTCCTTGACCGCGATGTCCTCGTGGCCGATGTCGATCACGAACAGCGCGTCGGGCAGGCGGTTGAGGTCCTTCAGGCCGCCGAGCGAGGCTTCCAGCTTGTCGCGCTCGCGGCGCAGGCCCAGCACTTCGTGCTTGACCAGCTTCTCGAAGGTGCCGTCGGTCTCGGCGGCTTCCAGTTCCTTCAGGCGCGACACCGACTGCTTCACGGTGCGGAAGTTGGTCAGCGTGCCGCCCAGCCAGCGCTGGGTCATGTAGGGCTGGCCGCAGCGCTCGGCTTCTTCCTTGATCGACTCGCGCGCACTGCGCTTGGTGCCGACGAACAGGATGATGCCGCGCTTCTGGGCGACGCCCGAGATGAAGTTCATCGCGTCGTTGAACAGCGGAACCGTCTTCTCGAGGTTGATGATGTGGATCTTGCCGCGTGCACCGAAGATGTACGGGGCCATCTTCGGGTTCCAGTAGCGCGTCTGGTGGCCGAAATGGACGCCGGCTTCCAGCATCTGGCGCATGGTGATCTGGGGCATGGGTGCAACTCCTGACAGTGGAACCCGCCGCCACTGGGAGGATGGGCGGTGCGCCTGCCGAGGGCGGGGCGCTGGGTTCCGGGGTTGGGCCTCCCCGCCGCCTCCGTATCCAGATCCCTCGTCCTCGCGGACCTCGGGACACCCCGGAACGGGTGCTTGCAGCGGGTGTGTATTCGCCTGCTCCCGAAGGTGGCTGCGCCCGGCGTGGGCGGGTCCGGGGCCGGAGGCCGGCCGCAGAACCGCGAAATTGTAGCCCGGACCGGGTTTCCGAGACAAGCCGGGCCCCCGCGCGGCCCTGAATCCGGCCCGGATCGGCGATAATGTCCCCATGAGCGTGACCGTGAAGACCCCTGAAGAGATCGAGAAGATGCGCGTGGCCGGCCGGCTGGCGGCCGAGGTCCTGCAGGTCGTGGCCGAGCACGTGAAGCCCGGCGTCAGCACCGAGGAACTGGACCGGATCTGCCACGACCACATCGTGAACGTGCAGAAGGCGGTCCCGGCCAACCTCGGCTACAAGGGCTACCCCCGCACCACCTGCATCTCGGCCAACAACGTCATCTGCCACGGCATCCCCAGCGAGGCCAAGGTGCTGAAGGACGGCGACATCATCAACATCGACGTCACCGTCATCAAGGACGGCTGGCATGGCGACACCAGCCGCATGTACTACGTCGGTACGCCGTCGGTGATGGCGAAGCGGCTGGTGGACACCACCCGCGAGGCGATGTTCCGCGGCATCCGTGCGGTGAAGCCGGGCGCGACCCTGGGCGACATCGGCCAGGCGATCCAGCAGTACGCCGAGGGCGAGCGCTTCAGCGTGGTGCGCGAGTACTGCGGCCACGGCATCGGCAGGGTCTACCACGAGGATCCGCAGGTGCTGCACTACGGCCGCGCGGGCGAGGGCATGGTGCTGCGGCCGGGCATGACCTTCACCATCGAGCCGATGGTCAACGAGGGCACCCGCTTCACCAAGCTGCTGCCGGACGGCTGGACGGTGGTGACCAAGGACCGCAAGTTGTCGGCGCAGTGGGAGCACACCGTCGTGGTGACGGACGACGGGGTCGAGATCCTGACCCGGTTGCCCGGCGACGACAACGACCTCTGAGCATGGCGGTCGCGCCGGCCAGCGACGAGTCGGGCCAGCCCTGCGCCAGCGAAGACGCCGCCTGGGCGGCGACCGCCGCCGAAACCCTGCGCGCGCAGGACGCCAGCTTCGCCCAGCGCTTCGACGCTGGCGGCGACATCGAGCGCCTGCTGATGGCGCGCGTGATCGCGGTGGATGCGCTGGTGCGGCAGGCCTGGTCGCGCACGATCCCGGCCGACGCGGCGCTGACCCTGTTCGCCGTCGGCGGCTATGGCCGC
>JAIUOJ010000179.1 GCA_020161335.1 Pseudomonadota bacterium | reverse complement strand
CGCCCGCGGGGAGGGCGGGCGCCGCCTGCGCGCCCGCGGACCACGCCAGCAGCGCCAGGAGCATCGACAACCTCTGCATGCCTTGGCCGGGGAAGGGGGACGCCACCGAAATTGGGCTGGCCGCAACCGGCTTCAAGCCGCGTCGCCCACGCGTCGACGAACGGTCGCTGCGCCGCGGGCGCCGGTTCAGGCCTGCGCCGCCTGTTCGCGCAGTTCGCGTTCGCGCGCCGGGCCGAGGTAGGCGCGGATGCCGCGCCGCACCAGGTACAGCAGCGGGATCAGCGCCACCGCCGCCGCCATCTTGTACGCATAGTTGACCGAGCTCACCGCCAGGAACAGCGACGTCGGCCACTGCTGCGGGCCGAGCACGAATGCGATCCAGATCACCACGAAACTGTCCACCAATTGCGACACCGCGGTCGAGCCGGTGGCGCGCAGCCACACCATGCGCTCGCCGGTGGCGCGGCGGATGCGGTGGAACACGTGCACGTCGATCAGCTGGCCGACGAGGAACGCCACCACAGAACCGGCGATGGTCCACATGCCCTGGCCGAAGATCGCCGCGAACGCGGCCTGGTAGTCGGGCACGCCCTGCGCCTGCGCCGCCACCACCCACCAGCCGGCCGGCGCCAGCGAGATCGCGATGAACGCGAACACGAAGCCGTACACGATCAAGGCCACCGCGATCCACGAGATCATGCGCACGCCGCGGCGGCCGAAGAACTCGTTGATGACGTCGGTGAACACGAACACCACCGGCCACAGCAGCGTGCCCGCGGTGAAGCTCAGCGAACCGGCCTGCCCGAACAGGTTCCACTCCAATGGCGCCACGCCCAGCGTGTCCTCGAGCGCGAAGATCTTCACGCCGATGAACTCGGCCAGCACCGCGTTGACGCAGAAGAACGCGGCCAGCGCGATGAACAGCCGCGTGGCGCGATCGTCGAGGAGGCGCGTGGTCATGGCGGCGGCGCCTGCGTGGCGGCGCGCGGGTCGCGCCCGGAGCGGCGAGCCGCCACGGCTACGGCGCCGGCGGCGCGGCCGGCGCGCGCGCGGGCGGATCGAACGGGATGGTCTCGGGCGCCACCGCGCCGCCGGAGATGATGAAACTCATCGCCTGGTCCACCGTCCAGTCGGTCGGCGTGATCTTCTCCACCGGCACCACTTCGAGGTAGCCGGAGGTGGGGTTGGGCGTGGTCGGCACGTAGACCGCGGCCAGCTCGCGGCCGGTGCCGTGTTCGCGGATGACGCGGGTGACGAAGCCGATCGCCTTCATGTCCGGATGCGGGAAGTCGATCAGCACCACGCGCTGGGTGCCGTCGGGCTTGGTCTGCAGGATGTCGAGCAGCTTGCGCACGCTGGAGTAGATCGTGCTGGCCAGCGGGATGCGCTGGACCAGCGCCTCGAACCAGCCGAGCAGGCGCTGCCCGACCACGCGCCGCGTCAGCCAGCCGACGCCGGCGATCACCAGGATCGTCGCGACCAGCGCGAACGTGGCCTGCACCGATTCGGCGTTGATCCAGCCCAACGCATGCGGGAAGGACGCGGCGATGCGATGCGACAGCGGCTCGATCAGCGGCCGGCTGGTATTGGACAGGAACACGAACACGAACTTGACCACGAACCAGGTCAGCCACAGCGGCAGCAGGGTCAGCAGGCCGGTGAGGAAGACGCGCTGGAAGCGCTGCGAGAACGTGGGCGTGGACATGACGCGATCTTACCGGGGCGCCGGGCGGGCCGCGACGCACGCGCCGGCCGTCCGGCGCCGCCAGCGCGTCACAGGTCGCGCACCAGGCGGAAGCCGATGTCGTCGTAGCCGCGCGTGGGGTCGAGCGTGCGCGATGCGTTGCGCGAGCGCCAGCTGACGCCGGTCGCGCTGCGCCGGTTGCAGTCGGCCGCGCAGTCCTCGCGCCATTCGCCGACCACGCGTTCGCCGGCGGGCGCCGGCAGGCGCGCGGCCTCGGCGGCGGTGGCCAGCCGGTAGCGCAGGCCTTCGCGCTCGCCGAGCCACTTCGCGTAGGCCTGCGCGTCCTGCCACGACACGCAGACCACCGGGTCGGCACCGGACTGTTCGAAGCCCGGTTCGTTCCAGTCGCGCGGTGCGAGCACGCGCAGCAGCGACGCGCGTTCGCGGCACAGCGCCGGTGGTCGCCCGACCGATGCGGCGAAGCGCGCGTACTCGGCGCGGCTGACCGGCGTGCGGAACGCGGCGAACGCATGCGACCCGTCCTCGACCAGGACCAGGCCGTCGAGCTTGCCGCCCTGGCCGCCGCGCGCCGGGATGCGCGCGGCCTGCCCGGCGAGGCGTTCGACGGTGGCGGCGGGCAGGCCGGCCAGCCGGGCCTGTGCCACGAGGTGCGCGGAGGCCTCGCGGTCCACGCGCACCGCGGCCTGCTGCGCGCGCGCCAGCAGCGCCTTGGCGACGGTGTCGCGATAGCGTTCCTGCGGCGCCTCGGCACTCGCGCCCGCGTCGCGCGCCAGGCTGTTGGCCGCGCGCAGCAGCAGGTCGCCTTCGCCGGCGCGGCCGTTGCCGATGGCCGCGGCGGTGGCGCCGCCGAGCGCGTTGAACAGCGCTTCGGTCGCCGCTGGCAGCTGCAGGTGCTCGGGATCGGCGCGCCTGGCGGCCCGCAGGCTGGCGAGTGCGTGGTCGTCGCCGGGCGACGCGAGCTGGCCGCGTGCGATCTGGCGCTGCATGCGCAGCAGCAGCCGCTCGGTGTCCGATTGCGGCGCGGCGCGGTGCATCGCGCTCGCCGGATCGAGCGCCACCGCCTCGGCGGATGACGCCGCGCCGCCCGGAGGCAGCGGGCCGTCGGCGGTTTCGCCGGTGGCCATCGCGGCGGCATCGGCGCGTGCCGCGGCCACGGTGGCGGGGAGTCCGGCGGGCGAGGGCATCGCGCTCGATGCCCCGCCCGGCGCGACCGGTGATGTGGTCGCGGCCGGCGCCGGGCCGGCCACGCGCTCGTCCGCCAGGCGCGCGGGATGCAGCAGCAGCCCGGTCGCGGCGGCGGCGAGCAGCACCACGCCCACCCAGGCCACGCGCGGCATGCGCCGCAGCGCCGCCACGCCGCGCTGCCACAGCGCGGCGATGGCGCCGGCGTCCACCTGCGGGCGCAGTGGCAGCGCGTCCAGCGCGCGCGACATCTGCTGCGCGTCGTGGAAGCGCTTGCGCGGCGATTTCGCCATCGCCTTGTCCATGAAGCGCTGCCAGTGGCGCAACTGCGGCGGCAGCTTCGGCAGCGGGTTCTGCGCGTGCTGGATCGCCATCGCCAGCGCGTCGTTGGCCTGGTAGGGCAGGCTGCCGGTCAGCATTTCCCAGGCCAGCACGCCGACGCTGTACAGGTCGGCGCGATGGTCCACCTGCTGTCCGCGCGCCTGCTCCGGCGCCATGTACGCGGTGCTGCCGACCGCTAGCCCGGTCATGGTCACGCGCGTGCCGTGGCCACGGCGCAGGGCGATGCCGAAATCCGCCAGCAGCGGCCGGTTGGCCTCGTCGAACAGCACGTTCTCGGCCTTGACGTCGCGATGGATCACGCCGCGCGCATGCGCGAACGCCAGCGCCGACAGCAATGCCTGCAGGATCTCGCGCACGCGCGCCTCGTCGTCGCGGAAATCACGCTGGCCGGCGTGGCCGCGCGGCAGGTGCGGCATCGAATACCACGGCAGGCCGTCCCGGGTGCGCCCCACCTCGTGGATGCCGACGATGTGCGGATGCTCGAGCCGCGCGATCGTGCGCGCTTCGTTCTCGAAGCGGCGGCGGCTGACCTCGTCGGCCAGCGCGTCGGGCAGCATCACCTTGATCGCCACCTCGCGGCCCAGCGAGAGCTGGGTGCCGAGGTACACCGTCGACATGCCGCCATGGCCGATGACGTGCGACAGCCGGTAGCCGGGGATGTCCGGCAGCGGCTTGGCGGCGTCGCGGTCAGTGGGCCAGTTGCTCATGCAGTGCCTGGTGTCGACCGGCGAGCATATACAGCACGGGTGGCGCGCAAGTGAACCGGCGGGGACAGCGGGTGGCCATCCGCATGGGTACGGTGGCCGGGGCCGAAGCCGGACAGGCGCTGCGCGCGGCGGCGGCGGACCGCGCGCTGCGCGCGGCTACGCGGCCCGGTGCGCTCAGTCGCGCGGGCGCTTGCGCCGCACGTACAACTGCTTGCGCACGCGGGCGACGACGTCGCCCGCGGCGTCGAGCACGTCGGTGGCGAACCACTGCAGCACCTTGTCTCCGCCGGCGGCGCGGGCGCGCAGGTCGTCGACCACGGCGTCGTCCAGCCGGAACTCGGCCACCACGGTGCCGCGGCCGGGCTTCAGGAACGCGATCTCGGCGGCCTGGTCCCAGACGATGTAGTCGCGGCCCAGCCGTTCCTTGGCCAGGATCATCCAGAACGGATCGGTCATCGCGAACAGGCTGCCGCCGAAATGGGTGCCCACGTAGTTGCGGTTCCACGGGCGCATGCGCAGCTCGACCCGCGCGTGCCGCCAGTCCGGGGACAGCCGGGTCACGTGGATGCCGGCCATCAGGAACGGCGGCCAGAGGTTGAAGACCCGGCGAAGGGTGGCAGGGCGCATCGCGAAGACGGTGTCCGGGGGAAGGCCGGAAGCCTACCATGCGCTTGCGTATGGTCGTGCCCGGTCCACGGCGCCGCGCGTGCCGGCTTCAGAACAGCAGGGCGGACATCCGGCGCCGGTAGCGGCCGACCAGTTCGGCGTCGTCGATCACGCGGAAGGCGTCGATCAGCGCCTTGCGCGGCAGGCCGTCCTCGAAGTCGCGCTGCAGGCGCAGCATCTCGATGAACTGCTCCAGCGCCTCCTCGTTGCGGCCGGCGACCAGCCGCTGCGCGCCCAGCAGGTGGCGCGCGCGCAGGTCGGAGGCGTTGGCGGCGATGGCGGCTTCCAGCACCTCGGCCGGCGGCGCGTTGTCGAGCAGGGCGGCGAAGCCCAGCCGCGCGCGCGCTTTCACCGCGCGGTCGTCGGTGGACAGGTTGGCGGGCAGGCCGTCGAGCAGCGTTTCGGCTTCGCGCGCGCCGCCGGTCTGCAGCAGGGCCAGGGCGAGGTCGAGCTTGAGTTCGGCCTTGTCGGGCTCGGCCTCGATCTCGCGGCGCAGGCGCTGCACCTCGGCGTGCGGGTCGACCGGCGCGGCTTGGGTGGCAGGCTCGTCTTCGGCGGGCGCCCCCGGCTCGATGCCGTGGTGCTTCAGGAACTCGCGCACCTGGCCTTCGGGCAATGCGCCCTGGAAGCCGTCGACGATCTGCCCGTCCTTCACCAGGAAGACGGTCGGGATCGAACGGATCTGGAAGGCGCCCGCGATCTGCGGCTCGGCCTCGGTGTCGACCTTGGCCAGCTCGAAGGCGCCGTGGAAGTCGGCGGCCAGCTTCTCGAGGATCGGCCCCAGCGTCTTGC
>JAIUOJ010000178.1 GCA_020161335.1 Pseudomonadota bacterium | reverse complement strand
CGACTGGGACGTGATGGTCGATCGCGTCGCGGCGATGATCCCGCGCGACCACATCGCCACCGTGTCGCGGCTGGCCCGGGAATCCGACGAGGTGCTGGGCGCGTTCCTGCGCGGCCAGTTCATCGTGATGCTGGCGCTGGGCGCGATCTACGCCATCGGACTGTCGATCGTCGGCCTCAAGCTGGGACTGCTGATCGGCATCGTCGCCGGCCTGATCAGCTTCGTGCCCTACCTCGGGGCCGCCACCGGCATCGTGCTGGCGGTGCTGGCCGCGCTGGTCCAGGCGCAGGGCTTCGACGTCAAGCTGCTGGTGCTGGTGGGCGTGGTGTTCACCGTCGGCCAGCTGATCGAGAGCTACATCCTCACCCCGCGCATCGTCGGCGACCGCATCGGCCTGCATCCGGTGGCGGTGATCTTCGCGATCATGGCCGGCGGCCAGCTGTTCGGCTTCGTCGGCATGCTGATCGCGCTGCCGGTGGCGGCGGTCGGCAACGTGCTGCTGCGCTTCGTCCACGAGCGCTACACGCGCAGCAGGCTGTATGCCGGCGACGCGCCCAGGATCGTGCTCGAGGGCCAGGTCAGCGAAGGCGGGATCGTGCTCGACGACGACATCGGCGACGCGCGCGGCGACCGCGACGCCTGAGCGCGACGATGGCCGCGTCCTCGCCGCAACTGCCGCTGGCGTTGCGCTATCCGCCCGACCAGCGGCTGGAGACCTTCTTCTCCGGCGACGCCGCGCTGCCGGCGCAGCTGCACGCGTTCGCGCGGGGACAGGGCGGCGCCGGGCTGCTGCTGGTGGGTGCGGCCGGCACCGGCAAGACCCATCTCGCGCTCGCCGCCTGCGCCGAGGCCGACGCCGCCGGGCGCCGCGCCGGCTACCTGCCGCTGGCCAGCGCCGCGGGGCGCCTGGGCGAGGCGCTGGAATCGTTGCACGCGCTCGACCTGGTGGCGCTCGATGGCCTCGACGCGGTCGCCGGCGGCCACGACGACGACGTGGCGCTGTTCCATTTCCACAATCGCATGCACGATGCCGGCCGCGCGCTGCTGTACACCGCGCGCGTCGCGCCGGACGCCTTGCCGCTGGTGCTGCCCGACCTGCGCTCGCGCCTGGCGCAATGCACGCGCGTGGGACTGGCGCGCCTGGACGACGCCGGCCGCGGCGAGGTGCTGCGCCTGCGTGCGCGCCGGCGCGGCCTGCAGGTGGATGACGCGGCGATCGACTGGCTGCTGCGCCGCGCCGGGCGCGACCTGTCGGCGCTGGCGGCCCTGCTCGACCGCCTCGACCAGGCCTCGCTGGCCGCGCAGCGCCGGATCACCGTGCCGTTCCTGCGCGAGGTGCTGGACCCCCACGACCTGCGCTGAGCGCGCCGCTCAGCCGGCGCGCGCGTCCCGCATCGTGCCCGCGTGCGCCGGCGCGTCCAGGGGGGCATCGGCACGCCGCCGCAGGCGGATCACCAGGTTGTCCGGGCGCATGGTGAACACCAGCTTCTCCTCGACCGGTCCGCGCCCGGCGCGTTCGAGTTCGAAGTTGCGGCACAGCATCGACACCACGCCCTTGATCTCCAGCAGCGCGAGGAAACGCCCCGGGCAGAAGCGCGGCCCGGCGCCGAACGGGAAGAAGGCCTTGGCCGCGGTCGCATCGAGCGCGGTGCCGTCGGCCTTGATCCAGCGTTCGAGGTCGAATGCCGCCGCGCCGGTGGCGGCCTGCTCGCGGATGCTGGCATGGCGCGTGAGCAGGAAGACCGGCGTGCGCGCCGGCACCTCGACGTCGCCCAGCACGGTGTCGTGCAGGGCCTCCAGGCGCAGCACCGGCGCGGCAGGCTTGAGTCGCATCGCCTCGTGCGCGGCGCCTTCGATGCGGACCATGCGCGGATGCGCGGCGAAGTCGTGCAGCAGCGGCGCGTCGCCGAGCACGGCGTCGGACTCGGCGCGCAGCGTGTCGCGCAGGTCGGCGCGCTCGCACATGAAGTGGATCAGCCAGGCCAGCGCGCGCGCGGTGGTCTCCTCGCCGGCGAGCATCAGGGTCATCACGTTGCCGGTCACGTCCTCGTCGCTGAAGCCGCCGCCCTCGGACTGCGCCACCAGCGCCTCGATGTAGTTGCCCGGGCGCTGGGCGAGGCCGGGATCGTCGGCCAGGCGCCGGCGCGCATCGGCGATCAGCCGCCCGAGGGTGTCGTGGATGCCGACCAGGGCGCGCTCGAGCGTGCGGTCGGCCGGCAGCTTCACCAGCTTCCAGTACGGCAGCAGCGCGGTCACGCGTCGCGACAGCGCCTTCGGGATCTCGCCGATCTGCCGTTCCAGCGTGCCCTCGTGGCCGTCGATGGTGTTGAGGTCCTGGCCGAAGGCGAAGGTGGAGGTGACGTCGATGGTGAAGCGGGTGAGGTCGTCGAGCAGGTCGATCTCGCGGCCTTCGTCGGCGGCGCGCTCCCAGCGCCGCTTGAGGCGCGCGACGATGCGCATCATGGTCGGGAAGAAATGCTTGAGGTGGCCATGGGTGAGCGCCTGCACCACCACCTTGCGCTGGCGCCGCCATTCGTCGCCCTCGGCGGTGAACACGCCGGCGGCCTTCAGCCCGCGGGCGATGCCTTCGACCGTGCTCATGCGGCGGAAGGTGTCGGGCCGGCGCTTGAACGCGTCCTCGACCAGGTGCGGGTCGGCGACCATCAGGATGCGGTAGGGGCCGAGCTGGATGCGGTACAGCGGGCCGTAGGTGTCGGCCCAGTCCTCCATCACCAGGTGCTGGTCGGTCTCGCGCAGCTGGAACAGGTTGCCCAGCAGCGGCAGGCCCCTGGGCCCGGGGAGGGTGTCGAACGCTCGGGTCTTCGCCGCGGCGGGCGTACCGCGTTCGCGGAAGGCCTGCAGTTCGCCCTCGTCGATGGCGAGGACGTCTTCGGCGACATGGGCGCTGAAGCGATGCAGGCAGGTGCGTGGATCGCCGGCGCGGCGGCCGCTGGCGCAGTCGAAGCGCCAGCCATGGCCGGGGCAGACGAGATGGCCGTCGACCACCTCGCCGTCGGCCAGCCGGCTGCCCTGGTGCGGGCACAGCCCTTCGAACACGGACACCGCGTTGCCGATGCGCAGCGCCACCAGCGGCGTGCCGTCGGCATCGATCGGGACGGGCACGCCGTCGGCGAGGTCGGACAGTCGGGCGAGCGGGCGCAACGGCGAGGTCGTCATCCGTGGTCTCCGTCAGCCGGTCATGGGGGGCGGGCGATCACCCGCGGGACCGAAATGCATCGTTGGCGCCGACCAGCCCTGGCCGGCAAGAGGTGCCTGCAGCGTAGCGCGTCGCGCCCCGGCGATCCGCGATGCGCTGCGCATCCTGCACCCCGGGCGGAGGCCGCGCGCCGCGCGCGACCGGCTCAGCTTAGCGCACGATCCAGCTCGACGAGCCGCTGCGGCGTGCCGACGTCGGTCCAGCGGCCGCGATGGTGCTCGCCGGACACGGCGTCGCGGGCCATCGCCGCGCGCAGCAGCGGCGCCAGCCGGAAACGCGGCGGCGTGTCGTGCGCGCCCGCGGCGTCGCCGATCACGTGGCGCCAGTCGCGCAGCACGTCCGGGCGGTACACGCCGATGCCGGAGAAGGTCAGCTTCGTTTCGCCGGTGGACTGCACGCGGCCGTCCTCGGGCAGGGCGAAATCGCCGGCGGGGTTGTGCGCGGGGTTGTCGACCAGCACCAGGTGGGCGTCGCCATCGGGCTCGCGCGGCAGGCGCGCGAAGTCGAAGTCGGTCCAGATGTCGCCGTTGACCGCGATGAAAGGGGCCTCGCCCAGCAGCGGCAGCGCGTGCCACAGGCCGCCGCCGGTCTCCAGCGGCACCGGCCCCTCGTGCGAATAGCGGATGCGCAGGCCGAAGGCGCGGCCGACGCCGAGCGTCGCCGGGAACTGCTCGGCCAGCCACGAGGTGTTCACCACCACGTCCTCGACGCCGATCGCCGCCAGCTTTTCCAGGTGCCACGCGATGAGCGGCTTGCCGCCGGCGCGCAGCAGCGGCTTGGGCGTGGCGTCGGTCAGCGGGCGCATGCGCTCGCCGAGGCCGGCGGCGAAGATCAGGGCCTTCATCCGCGTGCTCAGGCGATCGCGGCGTCGGGCGCCTGCATCGCCGGGCGCACGCGCGCCTCGACCAGGTCCGCGAGCGGGCGCAGTTCCGGGTGCCGCGGCAGCACCGCGTCCAGGTAGGCGAGGAACCGCGGCGCATCGGCCACGTACTTGGGCTTGTCGTCGCGGTGCCTGAGCCGGGCGAAGATGCCCAGCACCTTGAGGTGGCGGTGCACGCCGATCAGGTCGACGTCGCGGCGGAACGCCTCCAGCGCCGGCACCGGCAGGCCCGCATGCGCGGCGAGCTCGCGATAGCGCGCATGCCAGCCGGCGACGCGCGCCTCCGGCCAGCTCAGGAACGCATCCTTGAACAGGCACGCGGCGTCATAGCCGATGGGGCCGCGCACGGCGTCCTGGAAATCGAGGATCGCTACCTCGTCCGCGCAGGGCATGAGGTTGCGCGGCATGTAGTCGCGGTGCACCAGCACCTGCGGCTGCGCCAGCGCCGCGTCCGCCAGCACGTCGTACACGCCGGCCAGCGCCGCGCGCTCGCCGTCGTCCAGCGCGAGTCCCAGGTGCACGCCGAGGAACCATTCGTCGAACAGGCGCAGTTCGCGCAGCAGCAGCGCGCGGTCGTAGGCCGGGAAGCCGGCCGGCACCGGGATCGACTGCAGCTTCACCAGCTCGCGCAGCGCGACGTCGAACATCGCGTCGGCGTTGCCGGCGTCGATCACGTGCAGGTAGGTGTGCACGCCGAGATCCTCGAGCAGCAGGAAGCCCTGTTCGACGTCCTGCGCGACCACGCCCGGGACGCGCAGGCCGCCCGACAGCAGCAGTTCGCGCACGGC
Source organism: Pseudomonadota bacterium (assembly GCA_020161335.1). Taxonomy (GTDB): domain Bacteria; phylum Pseudomonadota; class Gammaproteobacteria; order Xanthomonadales; family Xanthomonadaceae; genus Luteimonas. The sequence continues at coordinate 536 of JAIUOJ010000178.1, read as the reverse complement.
CAGCCACGGGCGCACGTCCATGCGCTCGGGCGGCGCGTCCATCAGGATCAGGCTGGGCGTGCGGCCGGTGGTGCGCCAGTAGCTGCGGAAATCGGCATCGAACGACGCGCGCTCGAGGCCCACGGCCGCGTCGGACAGGGCCGCGCGGGTCCAGTCGAGGCGCTGCTGTTCGCGGTCGGGCGTGGCGGTGGGCTGAACCATGGCATCTCCTCCCGGCGGCTGCCGGGCGCGCCAAGGGTAAACTGCGGCGGAATTCCGGGCGAGGTGGCAATGGAGAATCTGCAGCCGGTATTGCTTTCGGGCGGGTCGGGCACCCGGCTGTGGCCGCTGTCGCGCGAGGCCTATCCCAAGCAGTTCCTGCCGCTGGCGGGCGAGGCGACGATGCTGCAGGACACCTGGGCGCGGGTGGCGCCGCTGGCGTCGCAGCCGCCGATCGTGGTCGCCAACGAGGAACACCGCTTCCTCGCCGCCGAGCAGCTGCGCCTGGTCGGGGTGGCGCATGCCGCGATCGTGCTGGAGCCGGTCGGCCGCAACAC
>JAIUOJ010000177.1 GCA_020161335.1 Pseudomonadota bacterium | reverse complement strand
GGATCGGTGCGGGCACGCACGCGCAGCGTTTCCTGTTCCTGCTTGCGCTCGGTGATGTCCTGCAGCGTGCCGGTGATGCTGATGCCCTCGGAGCGGTTGGCCTCGGCCTCGCCGATGATCCTCAGCCACAGCAGGCGTCCGTCCGGGCGCTGGCCCTGGACCTCGAGGTCGAGCGAGGCGCCGCCATCGATCACGCGCTGCAGCGCCGCCTGCAGGCGCTTGCGGTCGGGCTCGCCCAGGTCGTCGTAGAGGTCGCCGATGCGACGCACCGGGCGCTGGTCGTGGCCGAGGATGCGCAGCGCCTCCTCGGTCATGTACAGCGCGTCGCGGTCGACCTCCCATTCCCAGCCGCCGATGTGCGCCAGCGCCTGCGCGCGGTCGAACAGGGCGCTGTCGCGCTTGAGCTGGGTGACGTCGCTGAAGAACGACAGCACCTGGCTGGGTTTGCGCCCGCCGGGCGCGAACAGCGGCACGGTGCTCACCGACAGCCAGCGCAGGCGTCGCTCCGGCCGGTGGTAGAGGCCGAACACCCGGCTCTCGGTGGCCTTGCCGGTGCGCAACGTCTGCGACGGCGGCAGTTCCTCGACGGTGATCGGACGCCCGCCTTCGTCGACCATGGTCCAGTCGGCCGGGTGCAGGTACTGCTGGAAATCGTGGTGTTCGTCGGCGCCGAGGATGCGCATCGCCGCGGCATTGGCCTGGATCAGGCGGCCGTGGTCGTCCAGCACCAGCACGCCCTTGTCGATCACCTCCAGCAGCTGGCCGTAGCGCAGTTCGGCGGCGCGGCGGGCGCTGAGGTCGCGGGCGACGGCGACGATGCATGGCTTGCCGTCGTGCATGAAGCCGGCCGAATGCACTTCCACCGGGAACCGCGTGCCGTCGCCGCGCATGTTGGCGACCTCGATCACGTAGGTTTCGCCGCGATGGATGGTTTCCCACACCGGCTTGAGGTGGTCCTTGGGCAGGTCGGGGTTCAGCACCTCGATCGGCTGGCCGATGATCTCGTCGCGGCCGCGCCGGTAGGCGGCCATGCCGGCCTTGTTGAGGTCGAGCACGATGCCGGTCTCGCCGAGGATGCTCACCGGGTCCGGCACCGCGTCGAACAGCGCGTGGTAGCGCAGGCGCGCGGTCTCGGCTTCGGCGCTGGTGGCCTTCAGCGCATCGCGTGCGCGCGCGAACAGCGCACGCGCGTCCGCGGGCAGGGACAGGTCGCGGCAGGCCTCTTCCAGCGAGGCGACGATCTGCGCCGTGCCATCGTTGGCGGGCGGCATGTCGGTCCCCTCCGGAAGCGGCCGCGTCGTCATCCGCGGGACGCCAGCGCCTTGCCGGCCTTGCTGCCGGTCTCGCGGCCGAGCAGCGCCGCCAGCCAGCGGCCCGTGTCCGCCAGCCGCGCCAGGTCCACCCCGGTGTCGATGCCCATGCCGTGCAGCATATACGCGACATCCTCGGTGGCGACATTGCCGGTCGCGCCCTTGGCATACGGGCAGCCGCCGGCCCCGGACACGGCGGCATCGACCACCGCCACGCCTTCCTCCAGGCAGGCCAGCAGGTTGGCCAGCGCCTGGCCCCAGGTGTCGTGGAAATGCACGGCCAGCGCCGGCATCGGCACCTCGGCGGCAACCGCGCGCAGCATCGCGCGTGCCTTGGCCGGAGTACCGACGCCGATCGTGTCGCCCAGCGAGATTTCGTAGCAGCCCATCGCGTGCAGCGCCTTCGCCACGCGCACCACGTCGGCCAGCGGCACCTCGCCCTGGTACGGGCAGCCCAGCACCGTCGACACGTAACCGCGCACGCGGACGCCGTCGGCCGCCGCGCGCTCCAGCACGGGTGCGAAGCGCTGCAGCGATTCGTCGATGCCGGCGTTGGTGTTCTTCAGGTTGAAGGCCTCCGAGGCCGCGGTGAACACCGCGACCTCCGCCGCGCCGACGGCACGGGCGCGTTCGTAGCCCTGCAGGTTCGGCACCAGCACCGGATAGGACACGCCCGGCTTGCGCGCGATGCCGGTGAACACCTCGGCGGCATCGGCCAGCTGCGGCACCCACCTGGGACTGACGAAACTGGTCGCCTCGATCGTCTGCAGGCCGGTGGCCGAGAGCCGGTCGATCAGTTCGATCTTGGCCGCGGTGGGCACCAGCGTCTTTTCGTTCTGCAGCCCGTCGCGTGGGCCGACCTCGACGATGCGCACGCGTCCGGGCAGGGCCATCGCTCAGTCCTCCAGCACGACCAGCACGCTGTCGGCCTCGACGAAATCGCCAGAGGCGGCACGCATTTCGGCCACGACGCCGTCGCGCGGCGCCTTGAGCGAGAGCTCCATCTTCATCGCCTCCATCACCAGCAGCTCCTGCCCCTGGCCGACGCGATCCCCGGCGACGACGCGGGTGGCGACCACGCGTCCGGGCATCGGTGCGCGCACGCGATCATCGCTGCCGCCGGCGTCACCGCCGTCGTGGCGATACATGGCCATCGGCTGCAGCGACAGGCGCTGCACGCCGTCATGGACTTCGACCCGGTCGGCATGCAGCGCCACGCGGTAGCGACGTCCGGCGCCGTCGAGGCGCAGCGAGAGCGTGCCGTGGCCGGGCAGGTCGCCGGACAGGCGCGCGCCGTCGACGTCGTGCAGCCGGCTGCCGCAGGCGATCCGGTAGCGTCCGCCATTGCCCTGTGCGACGAACTCCAGGCGTTCGCCCTGGTGCTGGAACGCGAGCCGGCGCTGCCCGGCATGGCCCAGCCGCCAGCCGTCGGCGATCGCCCACGGCGAGGTGGGGTCGGGCGAGCGCGCGGCCGCCTGCCGCTGGTCATGTTCCTGCTGCATCAGCGACGCCGCCACCGCCGCCGCGAGCAGCGCGGGATCGGCTGCCTGGCGACCGATGAACTCGTCGAGGTGGCGGTCGAGGTAGCCCGTGTCGATACGGCCCTCGACGATCGCCGGATGGCGCGCCAGGGCTTCGAGGAAGACGATGTTCGACTTGGGGCCCTCGATCGCGCACTGCGCCAGCGCGTCGCGAAGGCGGGCGAGGGCACGCGGCCGGTCCTCGTCCCACACGATCAGCTTGGCGATCATCGGGTCGTAGAAGATGGTGACGGCATCGCCCTCGACCACGCCCGAGTCGATGCGCACGTTGGCCGAGGGTGCCGGCAGGTCGAGCCGCACCAGCGTGCCGGATCCGGGCAGGAAGCCGGCGTCGGGATCCTCCGCGTACAGCCGCACCTCGATGGCATGGCCGATGCGCGGCACTGCGTCCTGCGCCAGCGGCAGGGGCTCGCGGGCGGCGATGCGCAACTGCCATTCGACGAGGTCGAGCCCGGTGGTCATCTCGGTGACCGGATGCTCCACCTGCAGCCGCGTGTTGATCTCCATGAAGTAGAAATTGCCCGCGGGATCGACGATGAACTCCACCGTGCCGGCATTCGCGTAGTCGATCGCGCGCGCGGCCAGCACCGCCGCATCGCCCATCGCCTGGCGCAGTTCCGGCGTGAGGAAGGGCGAGGGCGATTCCTCGAACACCTTCTGGTAGCGGCGCTGCGCGGAGCACTCACGCTCGTTGAGGTGGATCACGTGACCGTGTGCGTCGCCGAACACCTGGATCTCGATGTGGCGCGGCGACTCGATGTAACGCTCCAGCAGCACCCGGTCGCGTCCGAAGGCGTTCTTCGCTTCGCGCTGGCAGCTTTCCAGGTTGGGGATGAACTCCTCGAGCGAGCGCACGATGCGCATGCCCTTGCCACCACCGCCGTGCGCGGCCTTGATCATCAGCGGGAAGCCGATGCGTGCCGCCTCGCGCGACAGCGCGTTGGGCGACTGGTCATCGCCGGTGTAGCCCGGCACCACGGGCACCCCCGCGGCGTGCATCAGGTCCTTGGCGCCGGCCTTGCTCCCCATCCGCCGCATCGATGAGGCCTTCGGGCCGATGAATACAAGGCCCGCAGCCTCGACGGCATCGGCGAAATCGGCGTTCTCGCTGAGGAAGCCATAGCCCGGATGGATCGCCTGCGCGCCGGCCTTCTTCGCGACGGCGAGGATCGCGTCGCCACGCAGGTAGCTGTCGGCTGGTTGCGGCCCACCGATGGGATGCGCCTCGTCCGCGAGCCGCACGTGCTGTGCGTCGGCATCGGCCTCGGAGAACACCGCGACCGTGCGGATGCCGAGCCTGCGCGCAGTGCGGATGACCCGGCAGGCGATTTCGCCGCGGTTGGCGATGAGGATCTTGGAGAACATGCCTCAGCCCTCCCCTTCAAGGGGAGGGTTGGGTGGGGATGGTGCTTCTTCCCGGGTCACGAGCATCGCCATGATCACTTCGAGTACTCCCTCGATGTTCTCGAATACTTCATTGTTCCAGAATCTCAGAATGACGAATCCCCGGTCATGCAGGAAGCGAGTCCGTTCGGCGTCATGGGCAATGCGATCCGAATGTTGACTGCCATCCACTTCCACGACGGCCTTGCGCTCGAGGCAGACGAAATCGAGGATGTAGTCGCCGAACGGGTGCTGTCTCCTGAACTTGCATCCATCCAGTTGCCGTCCCCGCAGGTGTTGCCATAGTCGGCGTTCGGCATCGGTGGGATGGTTGCGCAGTGTGCGTTGCAGCTGCCCTTGGATGATCCTGCGGTTTGTTCGTCCTTGCATGCGTGCCGTCCATGAACACCATCCCCACCCAACCCTCCACTTGAAGGGGAGGGCTCTGCATCGTGCGCCGGTGGGCGCGCCCGGAACATCACTCCCGGCCTGCCCACGCGGGAGGGCGCTTGTCGAGGAAGGCAGTCAGGCCTTCCTGGCCTTCGGGCGACACGCGCAGGCGCGCGATGAGCGCGGCGTTGGCCGCGTCCAGCGCATCGCGGTCGCTGCGCCAGGCCACGTCGCCGACCAGGCGCTTCGCCGACGCGGCCGCGAGCGGGCCGGCCTTGAGCAGCAGCGACACCTGGCGCTCCACGGCGCGGTCGAGCGCGTCGATGTCGGGCGCCACCTCGTGCAGCAATCCGATGCGCAGCGCCTCGGCGGCGTCGAACATCTCGGCGGTGGCGAACCAGCGCCGCGCCTGGCGCGCGCCGATGGCGGCGATCACGTACGGCGAGATCACCGCTGGCAGCAGGCCGAGCCGGCTTTCGGTGAGTCCGAACTTCGCGCCGGACAGGCCGAGGGCGATGTCGCAGCAGGCAACGAGGCCGACGCCCCCGCCAAACGCCGCGCCGTGGACGCGGGCGATGGTCGGCTTGGGAAGTTCGTCGAGGGTGCGCATGAGGCGGGCGAGGGCGAGGGTGTCCTCGCGGTTCTCCGCTTCGCCGGCGGCGGCCATGCCGCGCATCCAGTTCAGGTCGGCGCCGGCGGAAAAGGAGGGCCCGGCACCGGTCAGCAGGACCACGCGCACGGCATCGTCCGTGGCCGCCTGGTCGAGCGCCGCGGTCAGGGCGGCGATCAGGTCGGCGTCGAAGGCG